>JBNJGE010000001.1:0-1173 GCA_051747505.1 Pseudomonadota bacterium
CATGCGCGCGGCCCCAGGCGAGGGACGACGCCGAACGATGACCGACGCCGCAATCGCAGAGCCGACCGCGCCCGGGACCCCCGCACAGCCCGAGACGGGCGAGCCGCTGCTCCAGGTCTCGAACATCGAGGTCATCTACAACCACGTGATCCTGGTGCTGAAGGGCGTCTCGCTCTCCGTGCCCAAGGGCGGCATCACCGCGCTGCTCGGCGGCAACGGCGCCGGCAAGACCACCACGCTCAAGGCCGTCTCCGGCCTGCTCAAGTCCGAGCGCGGCGAAGTCACCAAGGGCCGCATCCTCTATCGCGGCCGCGACATCGCCGAGGCCGACCCGTCCGACACGGTCAAGAGCGGCGTGATCCAGGTCATGGAAGGGCGCCACTGCTTCGAGCATCTGACCGTCGAGGAGAACCTGATGACCGGCGCCTACACCCGTTCCGCCGGGCGCGCCGAGATCCAGAAGGATCTCGAGATGGTCTACACCTACTTCCCCCGCCTGAAGGACCGCCGGAATTCCCAGGCCGGCTACACCTCGGGCGGCGAGCAGCAGATGTGCGCCATCGGCCGCGCCCTGATGAGCCGCCCCGAGACCGTGCTGCTGGACGAGCCCTCCATGGGCCTCGCCCCCCAGCTCGTCGAGGAGATCTTCGGCATCGTGAAGGACCTCAACGAGAAGGAGGGCGTGTCCTTCCTTCTGGCCGAGCAGAACACCAACGTCGCCCTGCGCTACGCCCATTACGGCTACATCCTCGAGAACGGGCGCGTGGTGATGGACGGCGAGGCGAAGGCCCTGCGCGAGAACCAGGACGTCAAGGAGTTCTACCTCGGCATGTCCGAGCAGGGCCGCAAGTCCTTCCGCGAGGTCCGCTCCTACCGCCGCCGCAAGCGCTGGCTGAGCTGAGATGACGCCCGCGCCCCGGCGGCCCGCCTCCGGCGGCGCGGGGGCCGGGCGCACCCCCCTCCCTGTCCCTCCCCCTTTGAAGGGGGGAGGGGACCCCTGGCCGGACTGCCGCCTTCGCGCGGCCGGCGGCGGGGCAGGGGGGAACGTTTCTCGCTTTCCGCTGAGAGGTCCGCCGGGGGCGGACTCGCCCCAGCGTGCGCGGGGTCGGGGGCGCGTCAAGGGCGAGCCGGGCTTCGCCCGGTCCTTCGGGCCCGTGGCGCGGCCGCGGCCCC
>JBNJGE010000001.1:1183-60499 GCA_051747505.1 Pseudomonadota bacterium
GCCGGGGGGGGCGCCGCGAGCTTGGGCCCGGGGCCCCCCCCCCCGACCCCGCTCTTCCCTCGACCCGTTTTCGCCGCGAGCCCACGCCGCAGGAGAGAGACATGCCCGGATTCTATGACGACCTGGAAACCCGCAGCCCCGAGCAGCGCGCCGCCGATCTCGCCCGCGACCTGCCGCAGCTGATCGCCCACGCGAAGGCCGAGGCCCCCGGCCTCGCCGCCCATCTCGATGGCGTGGACCCGGCGGAGGTCGCCTCCCGCGAGGCGCTGGCGAAGCTGCCTGTCCTGCGCAAGTCCGAACTCGGCGAGCGCCAGAAGGCCGAGCCGCCCTTCGGCGGCTTCGCAGCCAGGGCCCCCCACACGTTCCGCCACGTCTTCCAGTCCCCCGGCCCGATCTACGAGCCCGGCGGCGGGGGCCGCGACTGGTGGCGCATGGGCCGCTTCCTCCACGCCGCCGGCGTGGGCGAGGGCGACGTGGTGCAGAACTGCTTCTCCTACCACCTCACCCCCGCGGGCATGATGTTCGAATCCGGCGCGGCGGCCGTGGGCGCCGCCGTCCTGCCCGCCGGCACCGGCCAGACGGAGCTTCAGGCCCGCGCCATGGCCGATTGCGGCATCACCGCCTATGCCGGCACGCCCGACTACCTGAAGGTCATCCTCGACAAGGGCGACGAGATGGGCCTCGACCTCTCCTCCGTGAAGAAGGCGGTGGTCGGCGGCGGCGCACTGTTCCCGTCGCTGCGCCAGGAATACGCCGATCGGGGCATCGCCTGCCTGCAGGGCTACGGCACCGCCGATCTCGGCTCCATCGCCTATGAGAGCCCCGGCCCGGGCGGCGAAATCGAGGGCATGATCGTGGACGAGGGCGTGATCGTGGAGATCGTGCGCCCCGGCACGGGCGACCCGGTCCCCGAGGGCGAGGTCGGCGAGGTCGTCGTCACCACCCTCAACCGCGACTACCCGCTGGTGCGCTTCGCCACCGGCGACCTCTCCGCCGTCCTGCCCGGCGTCTCCCCCTGCGGGCGCACCAACCTGCGCATCAAGGGCTGGATGGGCCGCGCCGACCAGACCACCAAGATCAAGGGCATGTTCGTGCGCCCCGAGCAGGTGGCCGAACTGCTGCGCCGCCACCCCGAGATCGCGAAGGCCCGCGTCGTCGCCACCCGCGAGGGCGAGCAGGACGCCATGACCGTGAAGGTCGAGGCCTCCGAAGCCGAGGGCTTCGCCGACCGCGTGGCCGAGAGCGTCGCCTCCGTCCTCAAGCTCAAGGGCAGGGTCGAGGTCGTCGCCCCCGGCAGCCTGCCCAATGACGGCAAGGTGATCGAGGACGCCCGCAGCTACGATTGACCCCGGCCGCCCTCCGCCCCCGGGGCGGAGGGCGCGCATGCGAAAGGGCCGCGCCCGACGGGCGCGGCCCTTTGTCTTGTCGGCGCCCCCCTTGGGGGGCCGTCCGCTCAGCCCTGGCGGGCCTTGAAGCGGCGATGCGTCTTGTTGATGACGTAGACACGGCCCTTGCGGCGCACCACGCGGCAGTCGGCATGGCGCTGCTTCAGGGACCGAAGGGAATTCCTGACCTTCATGTCGTCCTCTCCTCGGGCTCTCCTCGGGCGCGCCCGTCCCGCTCGCCCGGGGCCGCGCCAGCCTCATCCGAAAATTCGAGCCGTTCCCTTACCCGCCCGCGCCCGGAGTCGCAAGGGGGCCTCAGCTCCGCGCCGCCCCGAAGGCCAGCCCGCCGGGCGTGGTCTTCTTCTGGATGCGCGCCAGCTCCGCCTGCGACAGCAGATGGCGCAGATAGCGCCGCTCGATCAGCCGGAACAGCGCCACCAGCAGGAAGGTCAGCGCCATGTAGAGCGCCGCGGCCGTCAGGAACCCCTCATAGGCCACGTAATACCGCGCGTTCAGCGTCCGCCCCGCCCCCAGGATGTCCTGGATGGTGATGACCGAGGCCACGACCGAGCCGTGCAGCATGAACACCACCTCGTTGCCGTACTGCGGCAGCGCCCGCCTCAGCGCCGAGGGGACCAGCACCAGCCAGGTCACCTGCCGCTCGCTCATCCCCAGCGCCCGCGCGCCTTCCAGCTCCCCCCTCGGGGTGACGGCGAAGGCGCCGCGCAGGATCTCGGTCGCATAGGCGCCGGAGTTCAGCGAGAAGGCGATCAGCGCGCACCACCAGGCCTCGCGCAGGATCTCCCAGGCCCAGCTCTCGCGCACGAACTCGAACTGCCCCAGCCCGTAATAGATCAGGTAGGTCTGCACCAGCAGCGGCGTGCCGCGGAAGAAATAGGCGTAGCCCCGCGCCGCCGGCGCCCAGCGCCGCCCCCGGAACTGCGCCAGCGCGCAGGGCAGGGCGATCAGGAAGCCGAAGCCGACCGACAGCGCCGTCAGCACAACCGTCGTCGCCACGCCCTCGGCGAACATCTCCCAGTGCTGGAGGGGCAGGCCCGGATCCATCTCAGGCCCCCTGCGCCTGCCCGGTTCCGGCCCAGCGCTCCGCCCGCGTCAGCGCCCGGTCGGAGACGGCCGTGATCGCCAGGTAGACCAGGATCACCGCCGTGAAGAACAGGAAGGGCTCGCGCGTGGACTTCGCCGCCTGGTTGGCCAGCCCCACCAGGTCCTGCAGCCCGATGACCGAGACCACCGCCGTCGACTTCACCAGCACCAGCCAGACATTGCCGTAGCCGGGCAGGGCGTGGCGCAGCACCTGCGGCCCGGTCACGTAGCGCAGCCGCGCCCAGCCCCGCAGCCCCAGCGCCTGCGCCGCCTCCCCCTGGCCCCGCGGCACCGCCTGCCAGGCGCCGCGGAAGGTCTCCGACAGATACGCTCCGTAGATGAAGCCGATCGCCGCCACGCCGGCCCAGAACTTGGAGATCTCGACGTAGTCCCAGTCGAAGGCCGCCCCGATGTCGTTGATCAGCCGCTGGCCCCCGAAATAGACCAGCAGGATCAGCACCAGGTCGGGGATCCCCCGAACGATCGTGG
Source organism: Pseudomonadota bacterium (assembly GCA_051747505.1). Taxonomy (GTDB): domain Bacteria; phylum Pseudomonadota; class Alphaproteobacteria; order Rhodobacterales; family Rhodobacteraceae; genus Albimonas. The sequence continues at coordinate 4,162 of JBNJGE010000001.1, forward strand.
TGTAGAGGAACGTCGCGCCCCGCGCGATCCGCCCCCCTCCGATCTTCGCCGCCGCCCCCAGCGCGCCGAGAGCCGTGGCCAGCGCCAGCGACAGCGCCGCCAGCGCCACGGTCACCAGCGCGCCCTGCGCCAGAAGCGGCGCGTAGTCGATCAGCAGGTTCATCGCCGGGCCCGGCCGGTCGCGCCCGCGCCCCCGGAGGGCGCGGGCGCCGCGGCCGCGTCAGCCGCCATAGATGTCGAAGTCGAAGTACTTGCTCTGGATGCGCTCGTACTCGCCCGACTCGCGGATCGCCTGGATCGCCTCCGAGAAGCGGCCGGCCAGGTCGGAGCCCTTGCGCACCCCGATCCCGGCGCCCACGCCGTGATATTCCGGGATCGAGTAGCCCGGCCCGAAGAAGGCGTAGCCCTCGCCCTGCTCGGTGTTCAGGAAGCCCTCCGACATGGCGATGGAATCGGCCATCACCGCGTCGATGCGCCCCGACTGCAGGTCCAGATAGGCGTCGTCCTGCGTGGCGTAGAGCTTCAGCTCCACCTCGGGGAACTCGCCCTCCATGAACTGCTGGTGGATGGTGCCGCGCTGCACGCCCACGACGGCGTCGGCCATCCCCTCCTGCGTCGCCTCCAGATCGGTGTCCTCGGCCGCGATGAAGCGCGCCGGGGTCTGGTAGTACTTCTCGGAGAAGTCGATCACCTTCTGCCGGTCCGGCGTGATGGACATGGAGGCGATGATCGCGTCGCATTTGCGCTCGATCAGCGCCGGGATGATGCCGTCCCACTCCGTCTTCACCAGCTCGCACTCGGCGCCCATCTCGGCGCAGAGCGCCCGGGTGATGTCGATGTCGAAGCCCACGAGCTCGCCGTCGGCGTTGGTCTGCGAGAACGGCGGGTAGGCGCCCTCCACGCAGATCTTCAGATCCTCGGCCATGGCGGCCGAGGCCGAAAGGGCGAGCGCGGCGCCGGCGGCCGCACGGATCAGCCATTTGGTCATGTTGCACAGCTCCCTGTTGTCGTTCATCGGCCCCGACCTTGCGGCGCGCATCCCCTCGCGTCAATCCGGCGGCGCCCCGTCCTTCCCCCGGTGAAAAAAGACGGCCCGGCATGCAGGGCCGGGCCGCAGGCGGGACGACGCCGCGCGCCGTCCGGGGAGGATCCGCGCAGGCCGCCCCCGCAGGGGCGGCCCGAACTCAGGTGATCTGGGAGCCCTTGCCGAACTCCGGATAGGCCTCCATGCCCAGCTCCGAGGCGTCGAGGCCGGCCATTTCGTCCTCCTCCGGCGCCCGGATGCCCATGGTGGCCTTCAGGATCAGCCACACCGCGGCGGAGACGACGAAGACGAACACGCCCACGATCACGATCGACAGGATCTGCGTGCCGAAGCTCGCCCCGTCATTGGTCAGCGGCACCACCAGCGTGCCCCAGACGCCCGCCAGCAGGTGCACCGGGATGGCGCCGACCACGTCGTCGATCTTCAGCCGGTCCAGCATCGGCACCGCGAAGACCACGATCACGCCGCCCACGGCCCCGATCAGCGTCGCCGCGCCCAAGCTCGGGGTCAGCGGCTCCGCGGTGATCGACACCAGCCCGGCCAGCGCGCCGTTGAGCACCATGGTCAGGTCCACCTTGCCGTAGACCAGCTGGGTGAGCAGCAGCGCCGCCACCGCGCCGCCGGCCGCGGCCGTGTTGGTGTTGGAGAAGATGCGCGAGACGTCCGCCGCATCCCCGACCGAGCCCATGGCGAGCTGCGAGCCGCCGTTGAACCCGAACCAGCCCAGCCAGAGGATGAAGGTGCCCAGCGTGGCCAGCGCCAGGTTGGAGCCCGGCATCGGGTTCACCCGGCCGTCCTTGTACTTGCCCAGACGCGGCCCGAGGATGATCGCGCCCGCCAGCGCCGCCCAGCCGCCGACCGAGTGCACGATCGTCGAGCCCGCGAAGTCGGAGAAGCCGATCTCGCTCAGGTAGCCGCCGCCCCAGGACCAGGAGGCCTGGATCGGGTAGATCAGCGCCGTCAGCACCACGGTGAAGGTGAGGAACGGCCACAGCTTGATGCGCTCGGCCAGCGTGCCCGAGACGATCGAGGCCGTGGTGGCGCAGAACATCAGCTGGAAGAAGTAGTCCGAGCCCGTGGAGGCGTAGTCAAGCGCGTCCGCGTCGCCCGCGGCCACGCCGACCGGCTCCAGAACCGCCATGCCGATATTGCCGAACCAGCTCGGGATGATCCAGGCGTCGCCCGGATACATGATCACGTAGCCGACGACGTAGTAGGCGATGGCCGCGATGGAGAACAGCGAGATGTTCTTCGTCAGCTGGATGGTGACGTTCTTGGAGCGCACCAGCCCGGCCTCGAGCATGGCGAAGCCCGCGGCCATCCACATCACCAGGAAGCCGCCGATCAGGAACAGGAGCGTGTTGAACACGAAGACGGAGTGCTCGGGCACGGCGGTCGCGGCCGCCGCCCCGGCCTCGGTCTCCTGGGCCATGGCCGGCAGGGCCGCCAGCGCGGCCGTCGCGGCGGCCAGGCCCGCGGTCAGAACGATGGGTCGCTTCATCTGTCTCGATCCCTCTGCGTTGTCTGCGATGATCCGGGCCGGGCTCACAGCGCGTCCTCGCCGGTCTCGCCGGTGCGCACGCGCACGGCCTGCTCCACGTCGAGCACGAAGATCTTCCCGTCGCCGATCTTCCCGGTCTTGGCGGTGTCGGCGATCGTCTCCACCGTCTTCTCGACGGCGGCGTCGGGCACGACGATCTCCAGCCTGATCTTGGGCACGAAGTTCACGACGTACTCCGCGCCCCGGTAGATCTCGGTGTGGCCGGACTGGCGCCCGTATCCCTTCACTTCCGAGACCATGAGCCCCTGCACGCCCGAGGAGGTCAGCGCCTCGCGCACCTCCTCGAGCTTGAAGGGCTTGATGACGGCGATGATCAGCTTCATCTGCGTCCCCGCTTTGCTGGTCGGTTGCATCGCCCATCTCCATGCAGGAGGCGTGCCAACTCCGATTCGGCGCGCAGAAACGCCGGTCCGCCCGCCCTCTGCGAGGGTGGCGCCGCTGATTGCCTATTTCATGTGCAAACCGGCTGGGCGTTTATCTGCCCAATTTTTGCGCATACAGCCGCGGCGAAATCCGCCGCCCCCGCGCCGCCGCCCTCCACAAACCCGCCGCGCTCCCCTATGATGCCGGTTCCCGCGCAGGATCGGCAGGCAGGGCCGCGCGGGCCATGACAAGAGCAGGAAACCGGGCGCGCAGGCGTGAGGCGAAAGACATCCCCGCAGGGCCGGCGAGAGCCGCCCGTGACCCGCCGCGGCGGGGCGCGAGAGTCCGCGCGCGCCCCGCGCGCGGAAAAGCGCCGCCGCGCACGCCCGGGCCCGGCGGACCGCGCCGTGCGCGCCGTCCTGCTCTTCGTCGTCCGCTGGACCTGGCGGCTCGGCTGGCGCTTCGGCCTCGGCCTCGCGGTGATCCTCGCCGCCTTCACCGCCTGGTATTACCAGAGCCTGCCGCCCGCCTCCGCCCTGCTGGACGGGCGCGACCGCGGCTCCGTCATCCTTCTGGACGCCAACGACGAGGTCTTCGCCTGGCGCGGCGACCAGTATGGCGGCGCCGTGCGCGCCTCCGACATCTCCCCCCATCTCGTCCACGCCGTCGTCGCGACCGAGGACCGCCGCTTCTGGTCCCACTGGGGCGTCGACCCCATCGGCCTCGCCCGCGCCATGATCGCCAATCTCCGCGCAGGCGCCCTGGTGCAGGGCGGCTCCACGCTGACGCAGCAGACCGCCAAGAACGTCTTCCTGACCCATGAGCGCAGCCTGGAGCGCAAGCTCAAGGAGCTGCCCATGGCGCTCGCCATGGAGCTGAAATACTCCAAGGACGAGATCCTCTCGATCTACCTCAACCGCGTCTATCTCGGCGCCGGCGCCTGGGGGTTCGAGGCCGCGGCCCAGCGCTATTTCGGCAAGTCCGCCCGCGCCGTCACGCCCGCCGAGGCCGCCATGCTCGCCGGCCTCCTGAAGGCCCCCTCGCGCTACGCCCCCACCACCGACCTCGCCGCCGCCCAGGGCCGGGCCGACATCATCCTCGGCCTGATGGCCGATCAGGGCTATCTCGAGCGCGACCAGCTCGCCCGCGCACGCGCCAACCCCGCCCGCCTGTCGAAGGCCGCCCAGGCCCGCGCCGGGGGCGCCTTTGCCGACTGGGTGATGGAATCCGGCCCCGAATGGCTCACCCGCGAGACCACCGAGGACGTGACCATCGCCACCACCTTCGACCCGGTCGCCCAGCGCGCCGCGGAGGACGCCGTGGCCCATGTCTTCGACACCCGGGTGCGCGAGGGCTCCGACGCCCAGGCGGCGGTCGTCATCCTCTCCCATGACGGCGCCGTGCGCGCCATGGTCGGGGGGCGCGACCCCGCCGCCGCCGGCGGCCAGTTCAACCGCGCCGCCCAGGCCCTGCGCCAGCCCGGCTCCGCCTTCAAGCCCGTCGTCTACGCCGCCGCGCTGGCCGCCGGCCGCGACCCCTCCGAGGTCGTCGAGGACCGCCCCATCGACCTCGACGGCTGGCGCCCCGCGAACTACGCCGGAAAGCAGCACGGCCTGCTGACGCTGACCGAGGCCCTGGCGCAGTCCGTCAACACCGTCGCCGTGCGTCTCGCGCTCGACACCGGCCTCGACCGCGTCCGCGGCGCCGCCCGCGCGCTCGGCCTCGACTCCGACCTGCCTCCCGTCCCCGCAATCGCGCTCGGCGCCTCCGAGACCACGCTGCTCGACCTCTCCGGCGTCTACGCCTCAATCGCCTCGGCCGGCCGGCGCGCGGAGCCCTTCGGCATCCGCCGCGTCGCCCTGCGCGACGACCCCACGCCCCTGATGACGCATGCCGGCGGCGCGGACGACCAGGCGATCCCGCCGCAGGTCGCCCGCCGGCTCACCGCCATGCTGCGCGAGGTCGTCCGCTCCGGCACCGGAACCCGCGCCGCGCTGGCCGACCGCCCCGCCGCGGGCAAGACCGGCACCACCCAGGAGGCCCGCGACGCCTGGTTCGTCGGCTTCACCGCCGACTACGTCGCCGGGGTCTGGATGGGCTACGACGACAACACCCCCCTGACCGGCGTCACCGGCGGCGGCCTGCCCGCCGAGATCTGGCGCGAGACGATGACCCGCCTGCATCGCGGCCTCGCCCCGCGCCCGCTGGACTCCGCCCCCCTCGGCCCCCCCGAGGGCGAGCGCGTCGCCGGCGCCGAACCCGGGGCCGCCGCCGAGTCCGTTGGCGAGGGCCTGCGCGCGGTCGGCGGGGCGGTCGGCCGCGTCGTCTCCGGCGTGGTCGGGCTGTTCACGGGCGGCGGGAATGATATGACGGGCCCCGCGCGGACGGGTCCCGAGCGGCCGGGACCCCGGCGTGAGCCCGAGCCGTGAGCCGCATGAGGGGACGGAACGCGCAATGACCGAAACCGAGGAGCAGGCCCGGCCCAAGGCCGTGATCCGCCCCAAGCGCAGCGAAAAGCGCCGCCATCGCCGGCGCAAGAGCAAGTACAGCCGCCCGCTCTTCTCCCTGGCCCATCTCGTGGCTCTGGGCTTCGTCGGGCTCGCCGCCGCCTTCGTCCTCGCGCTTTTCCAGGCCACCCAGATGGGCGGCGACCTCGCGCTCGACAGCGCGCGCGACCGCTCGCTGGACGACCTCAACCTCCCCGGCGCGCCCTCCGGCGCGGTCGCCCGCGGCGCCGGCCCGCTCCAGTTCATGATCTGGGCCTATCTTTTCGGCACCCCGGTCCTCTTCGCCGTCCAGCGCTTCCTGCTCTGGCGGCGCACCCGCAGCGGCGCGCGGCTGATCATCTATGCCGGCATGGCCGTCTGGCTGGTCATCGTGGTGGTGCTCTTCGCGCTGGCCCTCTGAGCGCGCGCGGAGGCCGCGGGGGCCTCTCAGCCCCCGAAATCCACCCGCTGCAGATCCGCCCCGTGCCGGCGCAGCCAGTCCCGGCTGTCGCGCCAGTCCGGCCGCAGCCGCTCCACCAGCGCCCAGAAGCGCGGCCCGTGGTTCATCTCGGCCAGATGCGCCGCCTCGTGGGCGGCCACGTAGTCCAGCACCTCCGGCGGCGCCATGATCAGCCGCCAGCAGAAGCTCAGGCTCCCGTTGGAGCTGCAGGACCCCCAGCGGGAGCGCGTGTCGCGCAGGCTGATCCGCCCCGCCTCGCGCCCCACCGCCTCGGCGTAGCCCCGCGCGGCGGGAACCAGCGCATCGCGCGCCCGCGCCTTCAGAAAGGCCAGCGCCCGCCCCGGCGCCTCGGCCTCGGCCCCGCGCACGATCAGCCGCCCGTCCTCCAGCCGCGGCGCCCCGCGCCCCGGCTCGGCCTCCAGCACCACGGAAAGCCCCTGGTAGGGCAGGGCGCGCCCCGCCCGAACGGGCCGCGCCGGCGGCACGCGCGTCAGCGCCCCCTCCAGCCACCCGGCCTGCCGTTCCAGGAAAGCCTGCGCCTCCGCCACCCGCGCCCGGGCGGGCAGGGTCAGGTTCGGCCGCCCGTCCACGCGGCTCACCGACAGGGTGAAGCGCCGCGCCTGCGCGCTGCGCCGCAGGCGCACCGTCACCCCCGGCGGGTCGAGGAAAAGCTCCGCCGCCTCCGCCTCGCGGCGCGGCCGCCCGAACATCGCCTCAGCCGGCCGCCTGCTCGGCCGGCTCGCCCCGCAGCATGGAGCGATGGGCCCGGACGAACTTGCGCACGCGCGGCTGGATGAAGTTGCGCCAGCGCGAGCCGTTGAAGACCCCGTAATGCCCGACCTTCTCCTGGATGTAGTGGTCCTTCTTCGCGTCGGGCAGGTTCGCGCACAGGTCGTGCGCCGCCTCGGTCTGGCCGAGGCCGGTGATGTCGTCCTTCTCGCCCTCGACCGTCAGCAGCGCGATGTCGCGGATCGCCTCCGGCTTCACCAGCCGCTCGTCGCGGTACCGGAACTCGCCCACCGCCAGCAGCCGCTTCTGGAACACCCGTTCGATCGTCTGCAGGTAGAAGGAGGCGTCCAGGTCCATCACCGCCAGATACTCGTCGTAGAAGGCCCGGTGCGCCGCGGCCGAATCGCCGTCGCCCCGCACCAGGTGGCGGAAATGCTTCACATGCGCGTCCACGTGCCGGTCCAGATTCATCTGCATGAAGCCCGAAAGCTGCAGGAACCCCGGATACACCCGCCGCAGGAAGCCGAGATTCGGCCAGGGCACGGTCACGATCACGTTGCGCTCGAACCAACTCAGCGGATGCGTGGTGGCCAGGTCGTTGGGCTGCTTGGGGTTGCGCGCCGTGTCGATGGGCGAGCCCATCAGCGTGACGGAGGACGGCCGCGCCGCCTCCCCGTCCTCGGCCATCATCGCCGCGGCCGCCAGCACCGGCACGCCGGGCTGGCACACCGCCATCACCGACACCCGCTCCCCGTCCTTCGACAGGACGCGGCAGAAGTCGCGCACATAGTCGATGTAGTCGTCGAGGTCGAAAGGCCCGTCGGTCAGGGGCACGTTGCGCGCGTCCTGCCAGTCGGTGATGTAGACGTCGTGCTCGGGCAGCATCGCCTCCACCGTGCCGCGCAGCAGCGTCGCGAAATGCCCCGACAGCGGCGCCACGATCAGCACCTTCGGGTCGTTGCGCGCGTCGGCCACCGGGGCGTCGCGGCGGAAATGCAGCAGGTCGCAGAACGGTTTCGAGGCCACCACCCGCTCCTCGATCGGCACGCTCTCGCCCGCGACCTCGGTCTCCTCGATCCCCCATTCCGGCTTGCCGTAGCGCCGCGTGGCGTTGACGAACATCTCCAGCCCCGCCGCGGTCACCCGCGCGGGGAAGGCCATCGAGGCCGGGTTGAACGGGTTGGACAGCGCCTGTCGCCCGAGCTGCGCCGCGGCGCGCCAGGGGCCGATCGCGGCGTGGGTGTATTCGTAGGCGTGGTAGAGCATGGCGCCTTTCGACTCCCTCTCACGGGCGGGGCGCGCCGCGAAGCCGGGCGGCGCGCGCTGCGACATACCGGACCCGCCGCCGCCGGCCGGCCCGAAGGCCGGACGGTAGCCGCGCCCGGCGCCCCCTACAAGTTCATTTCGCACTTGCGAACATTTTTCGCAACCGCGGAAGCCTGCTCCCCCGGCCCCGCAACCCCCTCTTGCCAGCGGCGCGAAGCTGTGGCATCGGGCGCGTCTTCGACGACCCGAGGGGTCGAGCAACAAGCTGTCCGGGGGTCCCGAATGGGCAAACCTGAATGGGGCGCGAAACGCAGCTGCCCGAACTGCGGCGGGCGTTTCTACGACCTGCAGAGAGATCCGGTCACCTGCCCGTATTGCGGCTCCGCCTACGAGCTCGCATCGCTGTCCGAGCGCCGACCGACCCAGGCCGTACGCGCCCGGGAGAAGCCCGAGCGCAAGAAGGCGGCCGAGCCCGAGGCGCCCGAGGTCGAGGAGGCCGAGGAGATCATCGACGACGACGACACCGTCTCCGAGGACGTCCTGCTGGCCGAGGAGGGCGAGGACGAGGACCTCGGCGACATCGGCGTCGCCAAGGACTCCGACGAGGAGGAGACCTGAGGCGCGTCTCCGCGACGGAAGGGCCGGGGGCCGCGATTTTACCCCTTGCAACCCGCCCGCCGCCGCCTTAGACACCGCCACGCGCCGGCGGGCGGAGCCGCCCGCAGGCGATCCGGGGGACCGGGGCCATAGCTCAGTTGGGAGAGCGCTTGAATGGCATTCAAGAGGTCGGGGGTTCGACTCCCCCTGGCTCCACCACCCGCCCCCCAGACACGACTTCGCTGACATGACGGCGTGACAGAGACCCGGGCCGGCCCCAGCGCCGGCCCGCTCTCGTTTTCGCGCCCGCTCTGGACTTCCTGCCTCGTCTGCGCTCCAACGCTCCCCGACATGGAGCTCTGGATCCCCCTCGCCATCGCAGCGGCCTTCTTCCAGAACCTGCGCTCGGCCCTTCAGAAGCGCCTGCGGGACCGCCTCTCCGTCTGGGGCGCCACCGCCGCGCGCTTCGTCTTCGCCGCGCCGCTGGCGCTGGCCGCCTGCGCCACGGCCCTCGCCCTGCGCGGCCCCCTGCCGCCGGCCCCCGGCGCGGACTTCCTCGCCTGGTCGATCTCCGGCGGCCTCGCCCAGATCGGGGCGACCGCGCTGCTGGTCCACCTCTTCTCCTTCCGCAACTTCACCGTCGCGGGCGCCTTCACCAAGACCGAGCCGATCCAGACGGCCCTCATCGGCGTCGTCCTGCTGGGCGACCGCCTCTCCGCGCCCGCCACGCTTGCGATTCTCGTCTCCCTCACCGGCGTTCTGCTGATCTCCACGCCCCCCGGCCGCGCGCGGGGGGAGCTGCTGCTCGACCGCAACGCCCTGATCGGCATCGCCGCCGGGGGCCTGTTCGGCTACTCTGCGGTCGCCTATCGCGGCGCCACGCTCGCCCTCGACTCCCCCGACCCGGTCCTGCGCGTCGTGCTGGCGGCGACCTTCGTCACCCTCTTCCAGGCCGCCCTCATGTTCGCCTGGCTGCGCTGGCGCGAGCCCGGCCAGACCACGCGCCTGATGGCCGCCGCCCGCCCCGCGGCCCTTGTCGGCCTCTCGGGCGCGCTGGCAACCTTCGGCTGGTATGCGGCCTTTTCCCTCGAGACCGCCGCTCATGTCCGCGCCGTCGGCCAGATCGACGTGGTGTTCATGGTCGCCGCCTCCGTCCTCCTGTTCGGAGAGCGCATCACCATGCGCGAACTCTCCGGCGTCGCCCTTGTCGTCGCCGGCATCACCGCCCTCGCCCTGACCGCCGGCTGAGCCCCTACTTCTCCAGCCTGCGCCGGATGCGGCGGACAAAGGCCCAGACCGCCAGCACCACCGCCGGCGTCAGCGCCGCCAGCACCCAGCCCTTGGAGACGCCCATTGGCCCCGCAAATGGCTGCAGCAGGTAGCCCCCGAGGCTCACCGCGTAGTAGCTGATCGCCACCACCGACAGCCCCTCGACCGTCTGCTGCAACCGCAGCTGCAGGTCCGCCCGCCGGTCCATGCTTTCCAGCAGCGAGCGGTTCTGCACGCTGATCGCCACGTCCACCCGCGTGCGCAGCAGGTCCGCGATGCGCGCGGCGCGGCCCGAGAGCTCGCCCATGCGCCCCTCCGCCGCCCGGCAGGTCCGCATCGCCGGATCATACCGGCGCTGCATGAACTCGCCGATGGTCTGCCGGCCCCCCAGCCGCGTCTCGCGCAGCGCCTCGATCCGCTCCTTGACGATCGCCTCGTAGGCCCGCGCCGCGCCGAAGCGGAAGGCGGAGTCGGTGGCCATCTTCTCCACCTCCGCCGACAGTTTCGTCAGCTGGTCCAGCGTCGCCCGCGGCTCGCTCTCCTCCTCCGCGATCCCGCGCATCAGCTCAGCGAGCTCCCGGTCAATCACCGCCAGCCGCCGGATCGCCCCGCGCGCGATGGGCAGGGCGAGCATCGACATCGCCCGGTAGGTCTCGATCTCCAGCAGCCGCTGCACCAGCCGCCCCAGCCGGCGCGGTCCCAGCCCCGGCTGGATCAGCACCGCGATCCGCGTGAACCCGTCCTCGTGGATGCGGAAATCGCTCGCCACCGTCGCCAGCCGGTCCCCGGCGTGGGAGGCCGCCAGGCTCTCCCCCACGAAACACCGCCCCAGCCCGTCATTGAGCTGGGCCTCCGCCGCCTCGGGGCTTTCCACGGCCTCCAGCCTCACCAGCGCGGCGGCGATCACCACCCCCGGCGCCTGCTCCAGCCAGTCCTCCGGAAACAGCGACAGCGCGCCGGGGTCGAAGGGGGCCTCCCCGGGCATGTCGGGCAGGAACAGCGTGTAGGTGACGAACTCGGTGTGCCGCTCCCATTTCAGCGTGCCGCGCCCCAGCGGCCCGACATAGTGATCCGCCCCCGGCGGCGGATGCGCCGCCCCGTGCAGGTCCAGCAGCGCGCGCAGATGCGCCCGGTCCTGCTCCGGGTCGCGGTCCGCCGCGCCCTTTGGCCGCTTGAAGGCCAGATGCGCCGCCCGCCCCGGGCAGATCACCTCCGGAAACGGCCGCGCATGCAGCTCGAGCGCGAGCGAGAGGCGGTTCTCGTGCTGGGCGGGCAGGCGGCGGCTCATGGGCGCTCCCGGCGCGGCTGCGATCTCGACTCCCAGAACATAGCCCCGATGCGCCGAAGACCATCCGCCAAATCCGCGCGGTCCTGCGACGCGGGATCAGACCGGGGCGCCCGCGGGCATGATCGAGCACCGATCACGACGCCCTCGTGAAGAAATCGCGTTCAGCCCGCACAGGACTTTCCTGGAAAAAATTCAAACTTCATCGCCAATGGGACGCTTTTAGCGCACGCGTAAAATACTTCCCCAAGTATACTTCCAATCAAAGGTGAAATTCAGATCCACCGGCGCCCGCGCGCCAATTTCTGGCGCGCCGTCACTGCCGTCATCGTTCGCGAAAGGCGGCGGCAGCCGCCGGGAAGAGCCATCGATGGCGCCAGGCCCGCACGCCGCCGCAACGGGCTCGCCCCCGGCCGCCGGTCAGGCCGCCGTCGCCTCCCGCGCGGCCTCCAGCGCCTCGGGCAGCGCCGCCTCCAGCGCGTCCAGCATCTCCGGCGTCCCCGCCGAGATCCGGATGCAGCGGTCCAGCGGCGCCACGCCCGGCATGCGCACGAACACCCCCCGCTCGACCAGCGCCGCCAGCACCGCCCGCGCGAAGTCCCCGTCCCGCCGGCAATCCACCGCCACGAAATTGGTCGCCGAGGGCAGGGCCCGCAGCCCGTTCGCCGCCGCGATCTTCCCGATCCGCGCCTTCGCCGCCTCCGCCTGCTCGACCACCTGCGCGATCCATTCCGCGTCGCGGGCCGAGGCCGTGGCCCCCGCCACCCCGATCCGCGTCATGGCGAAGTGGTTCTTCACCTTGTCGAAGGCCTCGACCATGCGCCGCGGCCCGATGGCGTAACCCACCCGCGCGCCCGCCAGCCCGTGCGCCTTGGAGAAGGTCCGCATCCGCACCACCCGGCTGTCCTCCGGGTCGATCTCCGGCGCCGTGCCCTCCGGCGCGAACTCCACATAGGCCTCGTCCAGGCACATCACCGAGTCGCCGGGCATCGCCTCGATCATGTCGCGCACGACATTCGCCGGATGCACCGTGCCCATCGGGTTGTCGGGGTTGGAGAAATAGACCAGCGGCGCGTCCTCCCGCGCCGCCGCCGCCAGCAGCGCCTCCGGGTCCTCGTGGTCGTCCCGGTAGGGGACCGTGACCAGCCGCCCCCCGAAGGCGTTCACATGGTAGTTGAAGGTCGGATAGGCCCCCGCCGAGGTCACCACCGGCGCCCCCTCGGGAACCAGCGCCCGCACCATCAGCCCCAGCAGCCCGTCGATCCCCTCGCCGATGGCGATGTTGCTCTCGGGCACGCCATGCGTCTCCGCCAGCGCCGCTTTCAGATCGTGGTGCTGCGCATCCGCATACATCCACGCTTCCGCCGCCGCCTCGCGCATCGCCTCCACCGCCGCCGGCGAGGGGCCGAACACGCTCTCGTTCGCGCCCAGCCGCGCGTCGAAGGGCCGGCCCAGCTCGCGCTCCAGCTGCTCCGGGCCGACGAAGGGAATGGAGGCGGGCAGCCGCTCGACCAGCGGCGTCAGGCGGGGGCGGGTCATGGGCGTCCTCCGGATCTTCGCGGTTGCGCGGGCTTTCCACGCCCCGGCGCGCCCCGTCAAGTCGCCCGCCCCGCCTCGGCCGCGTCCCTGCGCCGACCGGCGCCCTCAGATCTCGGCCCGCGCCTCCAGCGCCAGCCGCCCCTCCGGGTTCAGCACCCACAGCTGCGCCTCCTTGCCGAAGGTGCGCCCGCACAGTCGGAAGCCCTGATTGCAGAACACCGGCGAGACCGCCCGGTAGTCCAGCTTCCGGATCGCCTTGCCGGTCTCGTCGCGCAGCAGGTCGGCCAGCAGCTGGGCCATCAGCGGCCCGTGCACCACCCGCTCCGGGTAGCCTTCCACTTCCGTGACATACGGGTGGTCGTAATGGATCCGATGCCCGTTGAAGGTCAGCGCCGAATACCGGAACAGCAGCACCGGGTCCGCCGTCGCCTCGCGCGAGAAGGCCGGCCGCTCCTCCTTCTCGGGCGGCTCCGCCCGCGGCGGCTCGTCAGGCGAGGGCGCCGGCCGATAGACCAGATCCTCCTCCTCCCGGATCGCCAGCCCCTCCGGCCCGCTGATCTCGTGGCGCACGGTCACGATCGCCAGCGGCCCCGAGCCCCCCTGCTTCAGCGCCACGTTCTGCAGGACCAAGACGCGCTCCGCCTCCGCCCCCAGCGGCAGCGGGGCGTGGAACTCCAGTCGCCCGCCCGCGCGCATCCGCCGGGGCAGGCCGGTGTCGGGCAGGAAGCCGCCGGGCCGGGGATGGCCGTCCTCGCCCAGCTCGCCCGGCCGCTCCACCTCCGCGAAATAGAGGAAATGCCACAGCGGCGGCAGCGGGTCCCCCTCGGCGGGTGGCGGCCCCGGCCGGTCGAGGCTGACATGCAGCGCCGCCGCCTTCCACGGGTCGATCCGCTCGCGCTCGACGCGGGGCTCGCCCGCGCTGTCGGGAATGCTCCGCTCCTTCGCCGCCATCATGCCGCGCCTCCCTGGTCCGCTGCGCGCCCCCCGGCCGCCGCTTCGGACGGCCGCGCGCGCGCACCTAGCCCCCGGCGCCCGGCTGCGGTCAAGTCTCGCGGCCCGACCTGGCGTCACTATGAACGAAAGCTGTCGGTTGCGGCCACCAGCGGGCGAAATCCACGCCCGCCCCCGCCCCTCAGGCGCGAACCGCGCCGCGACTCGCGGTCCTCACCACCAGCGCTCGGGCTTCGCCTCGAACACGGCCGCGCGCTCCAGCGCGAAGGCCACGTCCAGCATCTCCGCCTCGCCCCAGGGCTTGCCGATCACCTGCAGCCCCAGCGGCAGGCCCTTCGCGTTCAGCCCCGCGGGGACCGACACGCCGGGCAGCCCCGCCAGGTTCACCGGCACGGTGAAGACGTCGTTGAGATACATCTGCACCGGGTCCGCCTCCGCCATCGCCCCGATCTCGAAGGCGGCCGAGGGCGTGGCCGGCGTCAGGATCGCGTCCACCGTCTCGAAGGCCGCGTCGAAGTCCCGCTTGATCAGGGTGCGCACCTTCTGCGCGCGCAGGTAATAGGCGTCGTAATAGCCCGCGGACAGCACATAGGTCCCGATCATCACCCGCCGCTTGACCTCGTCCCCGAAGCCCTCCGCGCGCGTCTTTTCGTAGAGATCGACGATCCCGTCATCCGCGCCCAGCTTCGCCCGGCGCCCGTAGCGCACCCCGTCATACCGCGCGAGGTTCGAGGACGCCTCCGCGGGAGCGATCACGTAGTAGGCGGGAAGCGCATACTTCGTGTGCGGCAGGGAGATGTCCACGACCTCCGCCCCCGCGTCGCGCAGCATCTCCGCGCCCCGCGCCCAGAGCGTCTCGATCTCCTCCGGCATCCCCTCCACGCGATACTCGCTGGGAATGCCGATGCGCTTGCCCCGCATGTCCCCGACCAGCGCCGCCTCGAAATCCGGCACCGGGAAGTCGGCGGAGGTCGAATCCTTCTCGTCGAACCCGGCCATGCCCTCCAGCAGGATCGCCGCGTCGCGCACCGACTTCGCCATCGGCCCCGCCTGGTCCAGCGAGGACGCGAACGCCACGATCCCCCAGCGCGAGCACCGCCCGTAGGTCGGCTTCGCCCCCACAATCCCGGTGAAGGCCGCAGGCTGGCGGATCGACCCGCCCGTGTCCGTCCCCGTCGCCCCCAGGCACAGATCGGCGGCCACCGCCGAGGCCGACCCGCCCGAGGACCCCCCGGGCGTCAGCCTCGCCTCCGACCCCTCCGCGCGCCAGGGGTTCACCGCCGGCCCGTAGACCGAATGCTCGTTGGACGAGCCCATGGCGAACTCGTCCATGTTCAGCTTGCCCAGCATCACCGCGCCGCGCTCCCACAGCCGCGCGGTCACCGTGCTCTCATAGGGCGGCCGGAACCCGTCGAGGATGCGCGAGGCCGCCTGGCTCGGCGCGTCTTCGGTGCAGAACAGGTCCTTGACCCCCAGCGGCACGCCGCACAGCGCCGGCGCCTCGCCCGCCTCCAGCCGCCGGTCCGCGGCCTTCGCCATCTCCACGGCCCGCTCGGGCAGCGCCGCGCTCACCGCGTTCAGCGCCCCGGCGTTCTCCATGGCCATCAGGCAGGCCTGCGTCAGCTCTTCGGAGGTGATCTCCCGCCCGCGCAGCCTGTCGCGGGCCTCGGCGATGGTCAGTCTGGTCAGCTCGTCGGACATCAAAGGCGGCTCCGGGCGGCGCGGTCAGCGGTCGGAAAGGGGCAGGGGGCGGCTCACTCCACCACCTTGGGCACGGTGAAGAAGCCCTCGCGCGTCTCCGGCGCGTTGGCCAGGATCCGCTCGCGGATGTTGCCGGCCGTCACCTCGTCGGGCCGGCGGCGCAGGCTCATCGGGCTGACGGAGGTCATGGGCTCCACGCCCTCCACATCGACCTCCTGCAGCTGCTCGACCCAGTCGAGAATGCCGCTCAGATCCTTCGCCAGCCCCTCCAGCTCCGCCTCCGGAACCCGGATTCGGGCGAGCTGCGCGACGCGCGCGGCGGTGGCCTTGTCGATGGACATGACGCCGGTCTCCCTGCCGTGTGACGGGCGCGCGGGGCCTCGTCCCCGCGCAGCGGGCGGCTTAGCCCGCCGCTTGCGCCCGCGCAACCCGGCCGCCGGCGCCCTCCCGCGCGCCATGCGCGGCGAAGACGCCGATCAGCAGCCCCAGCAGGGTCCCGTTGAACAGGTGCCAGCCCCAGTGCAGCCCCCAGGGGAAGGCCGCGCAGACCGGCCCGTGCTGATCGTCCAGGGTGCGGAAGACCAGCGAGACGGTCAGCAGGCCCGTCGCCCCGGCCACGCCCTTCCAGGCCGGATGCGGGCGCAGCGCCAGCAGCGCCGCGAACAGCGCCATCAGCCCCCAGGTCGGCACATACATGATGGAGCCGTTGAGCGCCCCGATTCCCGCCTGCAGCCAGTTCCCGACGACGGGCGAAGCCACCATCCACCCCGCCGTCAGCGCCGCGCAGACCAGAACCGGCAGCCCGAGATACCGCCGCAGCGTCAGGTAGAGGTAGAGCAGGATGAAGATCATGATGGGAATCACGTCCGCCATCGACGCCCAGCGCGTGGCGAAGGTGTGGAACAGGAAGGACCCGGTCCCGATCGCCGCCAGCACGCCGGTCAGCGCCACCACCCCCCAGTCGTCCGTCCGCCCCAGCCGCCGGGCGTAGCCCCAGGCGACCAGCGCGCCGATCAGGAAGGCCGCGTTGCTGAGCGCGTTGATCGGCTCGGCCCAGAACCCCGGGCCCAGCCGCTCGCAATAGGCGTCCACCTGCCGGGCAAGCTCGTCCATCTCGTGATCCTCTCGCGCCCCCCGGGATGCGTTTCTGATCGCGGGACAATACAGGCCCGCGCGCCGGCGCCAAGCTGCGGGATCATCCTTTATTCCACCTTTCCCGTAGGGCAGAACTCGGGCCGATCCGCCGCGCGCCCGTCCGGCGCGCGGCTCACGTCAACGGGAGGCGCAAATGAAGATCACCTGGCTCGGCCATTCGGGCTTCCGCATCGAGATCGGGGACCAGGTCCTGCTGATCGACCCCTGGCTGCGCGGCAACCCGATGTTCGACGAATCGAACTTCGACGCCGCCGTCGCGGGGACCACCGCCATCCTCGTCAGCCACGGCCATTTCGACCACACCAACACGATCGCCGAGGTCGCCAGGGCCACCGGCGCGAAGGTCGCCGGCATCTTCGAGCTCGCCAGCCATTTCGGCGAGAAGGAGGGGCTGGAGACCGTCGGTTTCAACCTCGGCGGCACGATCGCGCTGGGCGACGTCAACGTCACCCTGGTCGGCGCCCGCCACTCCTCCTCCATGCCGGGGCTCGGCTACGGCGGCACCGAGGCCGGCTTCATGATCGAGCATGGGGGCCGGACCATCTACTTCTCCGGCGACACCGACGTCATGGCCGACATGGCCCTGTTCAACGACCTCCACAGCCCGGAGATCGGCATCCTCTCGGCGGGCGGCCACTTCACCATGGACATGAAGCGCGCCGCCTACGCCGCGACGAAGTTCTTCGACTTCAAGACGGTGATCCCCTGCCACTACAGGACCTTCCCGCTCCTGGCCCAGGACGCGAAGGAGCTGCAGGCCGGCCTGCCCGGCGTCAACGTGGTGGAGCCCGAGGTGATGAAGCCGATCGAGCTCTGATCGCTCGGCGGAGGCGGCGGCACGCGGCCATCCCGCGGCGCCGCCGTCCCCGGCGGCCCCACGAATCCCCTCACACCCGGTCGCGCAGCCGCGCCACGTGGTCCGCCGCCTCCCGCGCATCCACCGCCGCCTCGCGCACCAGCCAGTCGAAGTGCCGCGCCAGCGAGCGCACCCGCTCCCGCTCGCGGAAGGCGAGGAAGAAGCGCCCCACATAGACCGCCGCCACCACCGGCCCGAACACAGTGATCGGCGCCGAATAGACCCGCTTCCGGTCGAACAGGAACAGCCGCAGCGAGGGGTAGGCCTCCCGGCAGAACCGCGCCAGCTCGTCCAGCTGGTCCGCGCGCACCTCCCGCGGCAGGCTCCCGTAATACCCCGACCCCTCCGCAAGCGAGTCCAGCTCGTAGAGCGGCATGGCGATCTCGTAGTCGGAATCCCCGGCCAGCAGCCACTCCACCTTGTCGCGCATGTCGCGGATCGCCTGGTCCGGCGTGCGCCCCAGGTGATCCGCGTACTCCCACCGCATCACGGCTTCCGTCTTCAGGATGTCCGGCAGCGTCGCCGGCACATGCCGGATCTTGTAGCCCGCCGCCTCCCGGTGCCATTCCATCAGCGTCGCGTCCGCCGAGCTCCGCGCCGCCTCCGAGACCGTCATCGCCGCCGCGATCAGGTCCCCCGGCCGCTCCGGCCGCTCGCTCAACCCCAGCAGCCAGTCCGCGCTCACCCGCAGCGCCGCCGCCGCCTCGGCCACGAACTGCGCGTTCGGCAGCCGCGTCTCCTCCTCCGCCAGCAACTGCCCCACCGTCGAGCGGTCCACCCCCGTCGCCCGCGCCAGCCCCGAGCGCGTCAGCTCCGCCCGCTCCATCGCCGCCGCCATCCGCTGGCGGAAAAGCTGCGCCCGCGCCCGCTTGTCCATTTCATCCCCGCTTGCTGAATTTCCCCAACATTCGGGCCTTTATGCAGCGTAAGCCCGGAATTCACAACGCCGCGCCGCCGCCCCATACAGGCCCCGTTCCCACCGAACCCCATGAGAAAAGGAGGATTTCAGAGGATGGACACGCCTTTCCGGTCCGTCGCCAAGGCCCTCACCTGGCAGGGCATGGGCCTCGTCACCATGACCGGCATCGGCTGGCTCGTCACCGGCTCCGCCGCCGCCGGCGGCGCCATCGCCGCCGTCAGCGCCGGAACCAGCGTGATCACCTACATCCTGCACGAGCGGGTCTGGGACCGCATCCCCTGGGGCCGCGCGCGCCCCGGCGCGGCCCTCACCCGTCCCCGTGGCGCATCCGCAGATCGCGCTTGAGCACCTTGCCGCTGGGGTTCTTCGGCAGCCCCTCGGCGAAGATGACCCGCTTGGGCGCCTTGAAATGCGCCAGATGCGCCCGGCAGTGCTCGATCACCGCGTCCTCCGTGATCACCGCCCCCGCCTTCGACACGACCACCGCGGTCACCGCCTCGATCCACCGCTCATGCGGCAGCCCGATCACCGCCACCTCCGAAACCCCCTCCAGCCGGTAGATCACCTCCTCGACCTCCCGGCTGGCGACGTTCTCGCCGCCCGTGTTGATCATGTCCTTCTTGCGATCGACGATGGTGATGAACCCCTCCTCGTCCACCACCGCCAGGTCGCCGGAGTGGAACCAGCCGCCCGCGAAGGCCTCCGCCGTCCGCTCCGGGTCGTTCCAGTAGCCGCTCAGAAGCTGGGGGGAGCGGTGCACCACCTCCCCCACCTCGCCGGGGGCCACGTCGCGCATCGCCTCGTCCACCACCCGCGTCTCCACGTTCAGCGTCGGCTTGCCCGCCGAGCCCGCCTTGCGAAGCTGCTCCTCCGGCGGCAGCGAGGTCGCCACCGGCGCGATCTCCGTCTGCCCGTAGAGGTTCCACAGCCGCACCTGCGGCAGCCGCTCCTGCATCTCCCGCAGCACCTCCACCGGCATGATCGAGGCCCCGTAGATCCCCTTCCTCAGCGCCGACAGGTCCGTCTCATCCATCCGCGGCGAGCGAAGCAGCGAGATCCAGACCGAGGGCGGCGCGAAGAAATAGCTCGCCCGGTGACGCTCCAGCAGCCCCAGCACGTTCTCCGCCGACGGGTCCCCCGTGATCACGTTCGTCATCCCCAGATACACCGCCGGCCCCAGCAGCGCGTCGAGCTGCGCGCAGTGATAGAGGGGCAGGGCGTGCAGCATCACGTCCTCGGGCCGCATCTCCGCCTCCACGATGCAGGCCACGTACTGCCACATCACCGCCCCGTGGGTGAGCATCGCCCCCTTCGGCCGGCTCTCCGTGCCCGAGGTGTAGACGATCTGCGCCAGCATCGACTCGTCGAGGCCCAGCAGCAGCGGCGAGTCGTCGGCCTCCAGCCAGTCCTCGAACGCCTCCGCATCGTCCCCCGGCTCCGCCTCCGCGTCCTCGCCGGGCAGCGCCATCAGCCGCGTCACCGCGGTCCCTTCGGCCGCCTCCCGGCAGACCTCCCCGAAGCCCGGCCCGTAGGCCAGCGTCTCCGCGCCCGAACTCTTCAGGATGTAGGCGATCTCGTCCGCCCCCAGCATGAAGTTGACCGGCACGAACACCGCCCCCGCCTTCGCCACCGCGTAGCGCAGCGCCGCGAAGGCGTGGAAGTTGCGCGAGACCACCGCCACCCGGTCCCCGACCTCGACGCCCCGCGCCCGCAGCCCGCGCGCCAGCCGCTCGCACAGCGCGTCGAACTCCGCCCAGCTCCAGCTCACCCCGCCGCAGCGGATGGCCGCCTTGTCCGGATACCGCGCCGCCGCCCGCCGCGGCAGATCCCCGATCGAATGCTGCCGCGCCACGCGCAACGTCTGTGCGAGGTCCTCGCTCATGCCGTCTCCTCCCGCTTGTTCTCTTGTTTTCATTCTTCCGAAACCCGGGTTGCCGGTTCGCCAGGGCCAGCGGCGGCCCATAACCCCGAATTCCCGACTCCTTCGCTGTGCATACGGCCTGTGCACGTCCCGTGCATGGGTCGTGCACAGCCCCTTTCCGGGTTAACGCTCCCTCCGCCCTGCAAAGAAGGCGCGCAGCACCGCCGCCGCCTCGGCCTCCCCGATGCCGCCATAGACCTCCGGCCGGTGATGCGCCTGGGGCCGGTCGAAGACCCGCGCCCCGTGCTCCACGCCGCCCGATTTCGGATCCGGCGCCCCGTAGTAAACCCTTGAAATTCTTGCGATCGCCAGCGCGCCCGCGCACATCGCGCAGGGCTCCAGCGTCACCCACAGATCCATCCCCGGCAGCCGTTCCGAGCCCGCCTTCCGGCAGGCCTCCCGCAGCGCCAGGATCTCCGCATGCGCCGTGGGGTCCGCCAGCTCCCGCACCCGGTTCCCCGCCGCCCCCAGCACCCTTCCTGCCGCTGGGTCAACCACCACCGCCCCCACCGGCGTCTCCCCCCGCGCCCCGGCCGCCCGCGCATGCCCCAGCGCGGCCCCCATCCAGGACCGGAAGCCGCTCATAACCCGTTGACCCTGAGAAGGAAACGCCGCCGCCCGCAGCCCGGCGGCGCGGCCGTCTCCCGAAAGCCCAGGGCGCGCAGAACCCCCGCCGCCTGGACATTCTCCTCCCGCACCACCGCCTCCACCTCCTGGCAGATCCCCGGCGCCTCCCCCAGCGCCGCGCCCATCGCCTCCCGCGCCAGGCCCTGCCCCCAGCGCTCCGGCAGCACCGCGAAGGAGGCCTCCACGGCCCCGCGCCCGCCCATCACGCAAAAATGCAAGCCTGCCAAGGCGATAGGCCGCCCCTCCGCCTCCCAGACCCGCAGCCCGAAGCCATGCGCCCGCCAGTGCGCGGCCCAGGCCCGGGCGCGCTCGGCCGCCGCCCGCCGGTCCAGCACGCCCGCCTCCCCGGCCGCCGGCCCCACCTCCGCGCGTCCGAACAGGTCGGCCGCAAAACGCCCGTCCCGCGCCGTCACCGGCCGTCCCCTCAGCCTTTCCGTCCGGATCACCGTCATGCCCCGCTTATCGCCCGCCCCGCGCCCTCCCGCCAAGCCCGCCTTTTCCCCGCCTCCGGCAGGGCCTATGCAGGCCCCATGACCCGCTCCGAGCCCCCCGACTCGCCCCCGGGCGAGCGCCTCGCCCGCCGCCTCGCCCGCGCCGGCGTCGCCTCGCGCCGCGCGGCCGAGGCGATCATCGAGGCCGGCCGGGTCCGCGTGAACGGCCGCCTCGTGACCACGCCGGCCTTCAACGTCACCGAGGCCGACCGCGTCGAGCTCGACGGCCAGCCCCTGCCGGCGCCCGAGCCATCGCGCATGTGGCGCTACCACAAGCCCGCCGGCCTCGTGACCACCGAGTCCGACGAGAAGGGCCGCCCCACCGTCTTCCAGCGCCTGCCCGAGGGCATGCCCCGCGTCGTCTCCGTTGGCCGGCTGGACCTCAACTCCGAGGGCCTGCTGCTGCTGACCAACGACGGCGCGCTCAAGCGCCGGCTGGAGCTCCCCTCCACCGGCTGGCTGCGCAAGTACCGCGTCCGCGTCCATGGCCGACCCACTGACGAGACGCTGGCCCCCCTGCGCCGCGGACTCGTGGTGGAGGGCGAGCGCTTCCAGCCCATGACCGCGACCCTCGACCGCCAGCAGGGCGCCAACGCGTGGCTGACCGTCGGCCTGCGCGAGGGCCGAAACCGGGAGGTCCGCCGCGCCCTCGCCGCGCTGGGGCTGGAGGTGCTGCGCCTGATCCGCATCAGCTACGGCCCCTTCCTGCTCGGCGATCTCAAGCCCGGCGAGGTCGAGGAGATCCGCCCGAAGGTGCTGCGCGACCAGCTCGGCCTCGGCCCTGCGCCGAAGGAGGCCCGGGGCGACGGCGCGGCGGCCGGCGCCGGCGGCAGGCCCGGCGCAGGCGGCGCCGCGAAGGCAAAGCCGCGCCCCGACCGGCGGCCGGGGCAGGGCCGCAAGCCTCGCGCGCCGCGCCGGCGCTGAAGGTCTCAGTCTCCCGCCGCCGAAGGGTGCAGCCGCGGCCGCCAGCCCGCCGACAGCGCGGCGAGGGCGGCGGCCGGGGTCAGGACCTCCACAGTCTCTCGGGGCAGGGGGGCGGGCGGCCCGTAGCCGGCCCAGCCCCAGGGCCGGGCGGCGTCGGCCAGCTTCAGGAAGGCCGCGCCGTCCCGGGCGAACATCGCCCCGTCGGGCAGCGCCGAGGCACGCGCCTCAGCGCGCGGACCCAGCCGCTGGGCGTGAAGGCGCGCGTCCATCTCGCCGGCCTTCGGGGGCGCGGGCGCGCCCGCCGCCTCCGCCCAGGCCTCCGCGAAGGCCCGCGCCTCCGCGCGGCGGCACTCGAAGCAGGGGCGATGGCCGGCCGCCAGCGCGACGGCGTCGTCCAGGAAGAACAGCTCCGTGTAGCCCGTCCCCATCACCTCGCGCCGCCGGCCCCGGAAAGTCAGCTCGCAACTGATCCAGCGGGCGGAGACCCAGCGCCGCCGTCCCAGCCGCCGCTCCGCGTCATGCAGCCGCCCGCCGCGATTGCCCATCAGGGTTCCGCGCGCGGCGACGGCCTCGATGGCGCCGAAGGGAGAGACGCGGTTGCGCAGCGGCCTCGACATGCGGCTTCCTCGGACAGTAAACGACCCCGCGACATCCGGGAGCGCAGAATGGATCAGGACCGCGAGGACGCCAAGCCGGGGCTGCGCGAGGCGCCTGAGATCGTCGATTTCCCCTCGCCCAATCACGGGCCCCGCCGCGGCGCGCCCGGCCCCGACATGGTGGTCCTCCACTACACCGGCATGCCCTCGGCCGCGCTGGCGCTCGCCCGGCTGTGCAGCGCCGAGAGCGAGGTCTCCGCCCACTACCTCATCGACGAGGGGGGGCAGGTCTATCGCCTGGTCTCCGAGGTCCGGCGGGCCTGGCATGCCGGCGTGGCCGGCTGGGGGCCGGTCGAGGACGTCAACTCCCACTCCATCGGCGTGGAGCTGGCCAATCCCGGCCACGAGGGCGGCCTGCCGGAGTTCCCGGAGCCCCAGATGGCGGCGCTGGAGGCGCTGCTCTTCCAGATCAAGCTGCGCTGGGGCGTGCCGCCCGAGCGCATCCTGGGCCACTCGGACGTCGCCGTGGGGCGGAAGGACGACCCCGGGGAGCGGTTCGACTGGCCCCGCCTCGCCGCGCGGGGGCTGGCCGTGACCTCCGGCGCCGAGGCCGACGCCGCGCCCCCGGGCCCGCCGGAGGCCGCCATCGCCATGGGCGCGCTGAAGCTGGGCTACCGCATGCCGGAGGGGCAGGGCGGCTGGGAGGCGCTGCTGCGCGCCCTGCAGATGCGCTTCGCGCCCGAGGAGACGGGCGGGCCGGCCTCGCCCAGGCTCGCCGCCCGCGTCGCCGACCTCGCGGCCCGGCATCCGGTCGATGACGGCCGCCGCGAGCCGCCGCTGTCGGGCGACGGTCTGCACCCGGACCTCGACCTCGACACCGAGTGAGGCTTGCGTCCGCCCCTGCGCGCGCCTTTATTGACCCCTGATGCGGATGGCCGGGCGGCCGCGCCGCCCGTCGGGGCGGCGAGGAAAGTCCGGGCTCCACGGAGGCACGGCGCCGGGTAACGCCCGGCCGGGGAAACCCGAGGGAAAGCGCCACAGAGAACAGACCGCCGCCCGCGCGCGGGCGGCAAGGGTGAAACGGTGAGGCAAGAGCTCACCGCGCCCCCGGCGACGGGGGCGGCACGGCAAGCCCCGCCGGGAGCAAGATCAAGTTGGGCCGGCCGCGCCTTCGCGGCGCGAGGGGCCGCCTCCGCCCCGCCGGCCGTGGTGGATCGCGAGAAGCCGGGGGCGACCCCGGCTCCAGACGAATGGCCGCCCAGGGGCCCGCGGGCCCTGGACAGAACCCGGCTTACAGGCCGTCCGCATCCCGTTCCCTCTGCCCCGCCCCGGGCCGAATCGTGGCCGGGATTCGCCCCGGGGCGGGCGTGGGCGCGCATGGCCCGGCATGGGCCGGGCGCCCCTCCCCGGCCCCGCGCCGGCAGGCTCCGGGCCCGCATCTTGTGGTTGCGCCCGCCCGCGCCCCAATGACTGGCGCTCCCATGCCCGGGTCGCAGGGTGGCGGCTTTCCCCACATTTTCCCATTGCGGCCCAGCTTCGCCCATGCTAGAAAATAACCGAAGAGGCGGAGAGCCCGAAAGCAAACGAGCAGGTTTCATACAGGCGCTCCAAAACGCCCGAAGAAAAAGTCCAGCCGACTCGTGACACGTCGCGAGAAAAGCACGGCGCGAAGTCGGAAAGTGACCCGAGGGACGGCGGGCGGGCCGCGCAGCGAGGCAGGCGCGGCCCGCCTTGTCTTTCGGGACCGGGGGTCCAGAGAGGGGAGTGACCGCCCATGTGGCAGCGGTTCACTTCGAACTTCACCAACAAGGTGGACGCGAAGGGCCGCGTCTCCCTCCCTGCGCCGTTCCGCAAGGCTCTGGACGCGCGGAAGGCCGAGGGCGCCGTCATCCTTGTCCCCGGCTTTCGCGACAGGCGCTGCATCGAGGGCTACTCGCCCGACGTCTACGAGCGCTTCGCCGCCGCCCTCGCCGCGATGCACCCCTCCGATCCCAAGCGCAAGAAGCTGGAATACCGGCTGATGGGCCGCGCCGTGCCGCTGCAGGTGGACGAGAACGGGCGCCTCGCCCTGCCGGGCGACATGCGCGCGGCCTTCGACATCGACAAGCGCGACGTCGTCTTCGTCGGCCTCGGCGACAGCTTCCAGATCTGGGAGAAGAGCGCCTACGAGGAGGTGATCGGCCCGCTCATGGACGACGAGGAGGGCGACCCGCTGGAGGACATGCCCTGGCCGCCGCCCGGCGGGGAGGCCCTGGCGTGACCGCGCCCGGCGCCCAGCCCGACCCCGGGCATGTCCCGGTCCTGCTCGACGAGGTGCTTTCCGTCCTCTCGCCCGGCCCCGGCGTCTGGCTCGACGGCACGCTGGGCGACGGCGGCTACACCCGCGCGCTGCTCGAGGCCGGGGCGGAGCGGGTGATCGCCATAGACCGCGACCCCGACGCGCTGGCCCGCGCGCGGGCCTGGGCCGGGGGCTGGGAAGGCCGCCTGACCCTCGCCCGGGGCCGGTTCGGGGAGCTCGACGAGATCGCCGAGGCCCACGGCGCGCCCGCGGGCACGCTGTCGGGCGCCGCGCTCGACATCGGGGTGAGCTCCATGCAGCTCGACGAGGCGGAGCGCGGCTTCTCCTTCCAGCGCGACGGGCCGCTGGACATGCGCATGGAGGGGCAGGGGCCCTCGGCCGCCGACCTGGTCAACGGGCTGGATGAGCGGGCGCTCTCCGACATCCTCTTCCAGTATGGCGAGGAGCGCGCCGCGCGGCGCATCGCGAAGGCCATCGTCGCGGCCCGGGCCGAAGCCCCGATCGAGACAACGGGCCGGCTGGCCGAAGTGATCGAGGCCGCGCTGCCCTCCGCCCGGCCGGGCCAGCCGCGCCCGGCCACGCGCAGCTTCCAGGCCCTGCGCATCGCCGTGAACGACGAGCTGGGCGAGCTGGTCCGCGCCCTGGGCGCGGCCGAGCGGGCGCTGGCCCCCGGCGCGGCGCTGGCCGTCGTCACCTTCCATTCGCTGGAGGACCGCCTGGTCAAGCGCTTCTTCGCCCGTCGCTCGGGTCGGGGCGAGGGCGGCTCGCGCCATGCGCCCGCCGCGCCCGCGCCCGAGGCCCCGCGCTGGGAGCTGATCCTGCGCCGGCCGGCCACGCCGTCGCGGGCCGAGCTCGACGCCAACCCCCGCGCCCGTTCCGCCCGGCTGCGGGCCGCGCGCCGCACGCAGGCCCCGGCGCAGCCGGTGAATCCGCGCGGTCTGGGTCTGCCGGGGCTGGCGCTGGCCGGTCTGGGGGAGGGGCGGGCATGATGCGCTCGATGCTCTACGTCGCCGCGCTGGGCATGGTCTGCCTGGTGGCCGTCTGGGCCTACCAGGTGATCGAGCGGACGCGCGACCTGCGCGCCGAGGTGGCTGAACTCCATGGCCGCATCGCCGAGGAGCGCGAGGCGATCTCCGTCCTGCGCGCAGAATGGGCCTGGCTGAACCGGCCCGAGCGGCTGGCCCGGCTGGCGGACATGCACAGGGAGACCCTCGGCCTCGGCCCCATGGCGCCGGCGCATTTCGCGGAGGTCGCCGCGGTGGTCTACCAGCCCCCGCCGCCGCGCGCCTCCCGCCGCGCGCCGGGCCGCGCGGCGCCGCCCCGGGAGGACGCGGCTCCGCCCCTGCGCCTCATGGGCCGCAGCGCGCCGGCGACGCCGCGCGGCGTCGAGGAGACGGCCGAAGCGGCGGCCCCGGCCCGCGCCGTCGCCGGGCCGCGCCGCGGACCGCTGCCCGCCGGCCTGCGCACGCCGCCGCTTCCGCCCGAGTTGGCCCCCGCCGAGACCCCGGTGACCATCCTCGCGCTGGCCGGGCGCGACTGGCTCGCCCTGGGTCTGACCCTTCCGCCCCCGAGACCCGAGCGCCCATGACGCAGCTTATGCCGGAGACCGCCGACGAGACCGCGGGCCTCGACGCCCGCCACGGCCCCGAGGGCGCGCGGCTGACCGACGTCATCGCCGCGCGCGAGCACGGGCTCGACCCCAACGCCGAGGCCGCCCGCCGGCGCGAGCGCAAGCGCGCCGAGACGGAGGCCGCCCGCCGGGCCCGCGCCCGCTGGCGGCTGCGCCTGCTCTCCTTCGCCTTCCTGCTGGCCTATGCGGCGGTGGCCGGGCGCATGGGCGTCATCGCCGCCTCCGACCGCGAGCCGCCCCGCGGCTGGGCGGGGCGCGACGTCCACGCCCTGCGCGCGGAGATCACCGACCGCGACGGCGCCCTGCTGGCGGCCAACCTGCCGGTCTGGTCGCTCTACGCCCATCCCCGCGAGATGGTGGATCCGCCCCGGGCTGCGCGCGAGCTGGCCGCGATCTTCCCCGACATGGACGCCGAGGCCCTGCAGCGCCGCTTCACCGACGGGCGCCGTTTCCTGTGGCTGCGCCGCACCCTCACTCCCGAGGAGCGGCTGCAGGTCCACGACATCGGCGAGCCGGGCCTGCGCTTCGGCCGGCGCGACCTGCGCGTCTATCCCGCCGGCCGCACCGCCGCGCATGTGCTGGGCGGCGCCGGCTGGGGCAGGGAGGACGTCCGCGCCGCCGAGATCGTCGGCGCCGCGGGAATCGAGCACGCTCTGGACGCGCGCCTGCGCGATCCGGATCGGGCGGACGAGCCCCTGCGCCTCTCGCTCGATTTGCGCGTTCAGCGCGCCTTCGCGGAGGTCCTGCGCGAAGGCATGGCGAAATATTCGGCCAAGGGCGCGGCCGGCGTGCTGATGAAGGCGCGCACGGGCGAGATCGTCTCCCTCGTCTCGCTGCCCGATTTCGACCCCAACGACCGGCCCGTGCCGGCGGGCCGCGTGAAGGCGGCGGACTTCCCCACCTTCAACCGCGCCGCCCAGGGCCTCTACGAGCTCGGCTCCACCTTCAAGGTCTTCACCGCGGCCATGGTGCTCGAGCACGGGCTTGCAACGCCCGAGACGGTGGTGGACACCGAAGGCCCCCTGCGCCGCTTCGGCTACGCCATCCGCGACGCCCACCGGATGGAGCCGCGCATGACCCTGCGCGAGGTGATCGTCGAGAGCTCGAATGTCGGCACCGCCCGGCTGGCCGAGCTCGCCGGCATCCGCCGCCAGAAGGAGATGCTGGAATCGCTCGGCCTGACCGAGCCGCTGGGGGTGGAGTTGACCGAGGCGCGCGGCAGGCCGACGCTGCCCGGGAAATGGACGGAGCTTTCGCTGGTGACGATCTCCTACGGTCACGGGCTTTCAGCCTCCCCCCTGCACCTGGCGGGGGCCTACGCCACGCTGGTCAATGGCGGGCTGAAGGTCGAGCCGACCCTGCTGGCCGGCGCGAAGGAGCCGACCGAGGAGGACCGGGTCGTCTCCGCCCGCACCTCCGCTCAGCTTCGCGAGATGCTGCGCGGGGTGGTCGAGGAAGGGACGGGCCGCAACGCCGAGGTTCCCGGCTACTGGCTGGGGGGCAAGACCGGATCGGCCGAGAAGGTGGTCAACGGCCGCTATGCCGAGGACAAGGTGATCGCCACCTTCGCCGGCGCCTTTCCGATTCATGACCCGGAATACGTCATCGTGATCACGCTCGACGAGGCCGTCGCCCAGACGGAATGGGGCCCGCGCCGCTCCGCCGGCTGGACCGCCGCGCCGCTGACGCGCGAGGCGCTGACCCGCATCGCCCCCGCGCTCGGCCTGCGCCCGGGCCGCGGTCCCGAGCTTCTGGCCCTCAGCGCGGGCGACGAGACCGTGCGCCACGTGGCGAGCCGGTGAGGACGCCATGAGCCGGACCCTCGCCGCCCTCGGCCTTGCGCCCCCGCCCGGCCTGTCGCCGGACGCGGACGTGCGCGGCCTGTCGGCGGACAGCCGGCGCGTCGGCCCCGGCGACCTGTTCTTCGCCCTGAAGGGCGCGGTCGACGGCGCCCGCTTCGCGCGCGACGCCCTCAGGCAGGGGGCGCTGGCGGTGGTCTGCTCGCCCGAGGGCGCTGAGACGATCCGCGCGGCCGGGCAGGGGGACGCGTGGCTGATCGTCGTCGAGGCGCCCCGCCGCGCGCTGGCGCTCGCCGCCGCCGCCTGGCACGGCGCGCAGCCGGAGGTGATGGCCGCCGTCACGGGGACCAACGGCAAGACCTCGGTGGCGAGCTTCCTGCGCCAGATCTGGGCGGCTCTGGGCCGGCGCGCCGTGAACATCGGCACCACCGGGGTGGAGGGCGCGGTCGGGAAGCCGGGCGTCCTGACCACCCCGGACCCGCTCGCCCTGCACGCCCTGCTGGCCGATCTGGCCGGGCAGGGGGTGACGCATGCGGCGATGGAGGCCTCCAGCCACGGCCTCGCCCAGCATCGCCCTGACTGCGTGCGCCTGCGCGCGGCCGGGCTGACCAACATCACCCGCGACCACATGGACTATCACGCCACCCACGCGGACTACGTCGCCGCCAAGCTGAGCCTCTTCGCCCGCGTGCTGCCGCAGGGCGGGACCGCGGCGCTCAACGCCGACGACCCCGTTTTCGCCGAGGCCGCCGCGCTCGCCCGCGCCCGCGGGCAGCGGGTGATCGCCGTGGGCCGGGCGGAGGGCGCCGATCTGCGCCTGCTCTCGGCCGACTATCACGAGACCGGCCAGACCCTGCGCTTCGCCTGGGAGGGCGCGGAGCGCACGGCCGAGCTGCCCCTCGTGGGCGGCTTCCAGGGGGAGAACGCCCTGCTCGCCGCCGCGCTCGCCATCGGCTGCGGCGAGGATGCGCAGGCGGTCTTCGGCGCCCTGCCGCGCCTGACGGGCGTGCGCGGGCGCATGGAGCATGTGGCGAGCCGCGAGAACGGCGCGCGCATCTACGTGGACTACGCCCACACGCCCGACTCCCTCTCCGCCGCCATCGCCGCGCTGCGCCTGCACACGCCGGGCCGGCTGGCGGTGGTCTTCGGCGCGGGCGGGGACCGCGACCCGGGCAAGCGGCCGCTGATGGGCCGGGCCGCGACCGCCGCCGACCTCGCCGTGGTCACCGACGACAACCCCCGCTCGGAGGATCCCGCCGCCATCCGCGCCGCGGTGCTGGAGGGCTGCCCGGGGGCGACCGAGATCGGGGACCGGGAGGAGGCGATCCACGCGGCCGTCGCCCGGCTGGAGGCGGGGGACCGGCTGCTGATCGCCGGCAAGGGCCACGAGACCGGTCAGATCGTCGGCGACCGCCGCCTGCCCTTCGATGACGCCGAGCAGGCCCGCGCCGCGGTGGCCGAGCTGGAAGGGGCGAAGGCGTGAGCGGCCCGCTCTGGACCCGCGCCGAGGCCGAGCGGGCGAGCGGAGGCCGCGCCACCCGCGACTTCGCCGCCACGGGGGTGTCGATCGACTCCCGCACGCTGGCCCCCGGCGACCTGTTCGTGGCCCTGCAGGACCAGCGGGACGGGCACGACTTCGTCGCCGCGGCGCTGGAGGCCGGCGCGGCGGCGGCCATGGTCTCGCGCATCCCCGAGGGGGTGGGCGACTCCGCCCCTCTGCTGGTCGTTGAGGACACGCTGAAGGGGCTGGAGGGCCTCGCCGCTGCGGCCCGTGCGCGGAGCCGGGCGAAGGTGGTGGCGATCACCGGCTCGGTCGGCAAGACCTCGGCCAAGGAGATGCTGCGCCTCGCCCTGTCGCGGCAGGGACCGACGCATGCGGCGGAGAAGAGCCACAACAACCACTGGGGCGTGCCTCTGACCCTCGCGCGGATGCCGCGCGAGGCGAAATACGCCGTGATCGAGATCGGCATGAACCATGCCGGGGAGATCCGGCCGCTGGCCCAGCTCGCCCGCCCCCATGCCGCGCTGATTACCACGGTGGCGCCGGTGCATCTGGAGAACTTCGACTCTGAGGCCGGGATCGCCTTCGCCAAGGCCGAGATCCTGGAGGGGCTCGTCCCCGGAGGCGCGGCGATCCTGTTTCGTGACAACCCGCACTACCCCCGCCTTCTGCGCCGCGCCCGGCGCCTCGGCGTGCGCCGCATCCTGCGCTTCGGCGCCGCCCCGCGCTGCCATGCGCGGTTGATCTCGGCCGATGTCGGACCGGGCGAGACCACCCTGCGCGCGCGGCTGCATGGCCGGCCCGCGCTGATCAAGATCGGCGCGCCGGGGCGGCACTTCGCCATGAACGCGCTCGGCGTGCTGCTGGCCGCCGAGGCCGTGGGCGCCGACATCGCGCGCGCGGCCGTGGCCCTGGGCGGCTGGCATGCGCCGGAGGGGCGCGGGGCGCGCTGGCGCATCGCGCTGGACGAGGGCGGGCTCGACGGCGCCATCCGCCTGATCGACGACAGCTACAACGCCAACCCCACCTCCGTGGGCGCGGCGCTGGACGTTCTGGCCGCCGCGCGGCCCGAGGACGGCATCGGCCGGGTCAGCCGCGGCCGGCGCATCGCGGTTCTGGGCGACATGCTCGAGCTCGGCCCGCAGGAGGCGGCGATGCACGCCGAGCTTGCCGAACACCCCGCGATGGCCGCCGTGGACAGGGTCCATTGCTGCGGGCTGCGCATGAAGGCCCTGCACGAGGCCCTGCCGGCCGAGCGGCGCGGGGTCTGGGAGGCGGATTCCGCCGCGCTGGCCGCCCGGATGCGCCGGCTGCTTGACGCGGGCGACGTGGTCATGGTCAAGGGCTCGCTCGGCGCGCGGATGGCCCGGGTGGTCGAGGCGGTCAAGGCGATGGGCCGCGCCTCCCCCGAAGGGCCGGCCGGCGATGACGAGGGATCCGTTTCCTGATGCTCTACCACCTGCTCACGCCCCTCTCCGAGGGCGGGGACCTGTTCAACCTCTTCCGCTACCTGACCTTCCGGGCGGGCGGCGCCTTCCTGACCGCGCTGTTCCTCGGCTTCGCCTTCGGCCCGGCGATCATCCGTGGCCTGCGGCGGATGCAGAAGAAGGGCCAGCCGATTCGCGAGGACGGGCCGGAGGGCCACCTGCTGACCAAGGCGGGCACGCCGACCATGGGCGGCGTGCTGATCCTGTTCTCGCTGCTGGTCTCCACGCTGCTCTGGGCGCGGCTGGACGAGGGCTATGTCTGGGTCGTGCTGGGCGTGACGGCCGGCTTCGGGGCGATCGGCTTCGCCGACGACTTCCTGAAGGTGTCGAAGTTCGACGTGAAGGGCGTGCCGGGCCGGCTGCGCCTCGGGATCGGCTTCGTCATCGCCGCGCTGGCCAGCCTGGCGGTGATGGCGCTGCAGCCCGGCCCGCTCTCGGGCCAGCTGGCGCTGCCGGTGTTCAAGGACGTGCTGATCGACCTCGGCCTGATCTTCGTGCCGTTTGCGATGATCGTGATCGTGGGCGCGGCCAACGCGGTGAACCTGACCGACGGGCTGGACGGGCTGGCGATCATGCCCGTGATGGTCGCCGCCGGCGCCTTCGGGGTGATCGCCTACGTGGTCGGGCGCACGGACTTCACCGACTATCTCGGCCTGCACTACGTGCCCGGCACGGGGGAGATCCTGATCTTCTGCTCGGCCCTGATCGGCGCCGGGCTGGGCTTCCTGTGGTACAACGCGCCCCCTGCGATGGTCTTCATGGGCGACACCGGATCACTGTCGCTGGGGGGCGCGCTGGGCGCCATCGCGGTGGCGACCAAGCACGAGATCGTGCTGGCGATCATCGGCGGGCTGTTCGTGGTCGAGGCGCTCTCGGTCATCATCCAGGTGGCCTATTTCAAGGCCACGGGGCGGCGGGTGTTCCTGATGGCGCCCATCCACCACCATTTCGAGAAGAAGGGCTGGCAGGAGCCCACCATCGTGATCCGGTTCTGGATCATCTCCGTCATCCTGGCCCTGATCGGGCTGGCCTCGCTGAAGCTGAGGTGAGGGGAGGGCGCCGGTGATCCCCGTTCCCGGATACGAGGGCCGCCGCGTCGGAGTGCTGGGGCTGGGCCGCTCCGGCCTCGCCGCCGCAAAGGCGCTGGAGCTGGGCGGGGCGGTTCCGGTGTGCTGGGACGACGGGGAGGCCGCGCGCGGGCAGGCGGAGGTCGAGGGGCACGCGGTCGCCGACCTGACGCGCGACCGGGCCTGGTCGGAGGACGGTGAGGCGCTGGCGGCGCTGATCGTCTCCCCCGGCGTCCCGGCGCTCTATCCCGCCCCGCACCCGGCCGTCGAGCAGGCCTGGGCGCGGGGCGTGCCGGTGGACAACGACGTGGGCCTGCTGTTCCGGGCGCTGGCGGATCTCGACCCGGTGGAGTTCGACCATCCGCCGCGGGTGGTCTGCGTGACCGGGTCCAACGGCAAGTCCACGACGACGGCGCTGATCGGGCATCTGCTGGAATCGGCCGGGCGCATGGTGCAACTCGGCGGCAATATCGGGCGGGGCGCGCTGTCGCTCGACCCGCCGCATGACGGGGACACGCTGGTGCTCGAGCTGAGCTCCTACCAGATCGAGCTGGCGCGCACGCTGGCGCCGGATCTGGCGGTGTTCCTCAACCTCTCCGACGACCACCTGGACCGGCATGGCGGGCGCGGCGGCTACTTCGCCGCCAAGGCGCGGCTGTTCGAGCTCGGCGCGCCGGAGCGGGCGGTGATCGGGCTGGACGAGCCGGAGGGGCGCTTCCTCGCCGACCGCCTGCGCGGGCGGGCGCTGGAGGGGGAGGGCGACCCGGTTATCGGGATGTCCGTCACCCGCAAGCTGGCGAACGAGGGCTGGGCGGTCGCCGCGCGCAAGGGCTTCCTGTCGGAGACGCGGCGCGGCAAGCAGACGGCCTCCGCCGATCTGCGGGAGCTGCCGACGCTTCAGGGCGCGCACAACCACCAGAACGCCTGCGCCGCCTGGGCGGCCTGCCGGGCGCTGGGGCTGGGGCCGCGCCAGATCGAGGCGGGGCTGAAGAGCTTCCCCGGCCTGCCGCACAGGCTGGAGCGGGTGGCCGAGCGCGAGGGCGTGGTCTTCGTCAACGACTCCAAGGCCACCAACGCCGATGCGGCGGAGAAGGCGCTCAGGACCTTCCCGCGCATCCGCTGGATCGCGGGCGGCCGGCCGAAGGCGGGGGGCATCGCCTCGCTCGTCCCGCTCTTCGAGCGCATCGCCTGCGCCTACCTGATCGGCGAGGCGGCGGAGGGCTTTGCGGAGGCGCTGGGCGAGACGCCGCATGTGGTGTGCGGGGACCTGGAGACCGCGGTCGCCCGCGCGGCGGCCGAAGCGCAGCCGGGCGAGACCGTCCTGCTCTCCCCCGCCTGCGCGAGCTTCGACCAGTTCCCCGATTTCGAGGCGCGCGGCGACGCCTTCCGCAGGCTCGCCCGCCGCGCCGCCGGCCTGAAGGAGGCCCCCGCATGACCGACATGGTGTTCGGAGGCGCCCCGGCCGTGCCGGGGGAGGCGAAGCTGCTGCGCTGGTGGCGCACGGTGGACCGCTGGACGGTCGGCGCCGTTCTGGCGCTGGTGGTCATCGGACTTGTGGTGGGCATGGCGGCCTCGGCGCCGCTGGCCGAGAAGCGGGGGCTGCCGACCTTCTACTTCGTCGCCCGGCAGGCGGTGTTCGCGGTCATGGGGCTGATCGCGATGGTCGCGATCTCGATGCAGGAGCCGCGGACGGTGCGGCGCTGGGCGGCGCTGGGCTTCGTCGGCGCTTTCGCCGCGCTGCTGCTGCTGCCGGTCTTCGGCACCGATTTCGGCAAGGGGGCGGTGCGCTGGTTCTCGCTGGGCTTCGCCTCCGTCCAGCCCTCGGAGTTCCTCAAGCCCGCCTTCATCGGCACGGCGGCCTGGATCATGGCGGGCAGCTACGACCGGCACGGGCCGCCGGGCAAGCTGCTCTCCTTCGTGCTGGCCCTGGCCTGCGCCACGACCCTCGCCCTGCAGCCGGATTTCGGGCAGGCGGCGCTGCTGCTGGCGGTCTGGGGGGCGATGTATTTCGTCGCCGGCGCCTCGGTGCCGCTGCTGGTCGGCCTGGGCGCGGGCGTGGCGGCGGCGGGCACCTTCGCCTACCAGCATTCGGCGCATTTCGCCCGGCGCATCGACGGCTTCCTCGCCTCGGAGGTCGATCCGCGCACGCAGCTCGGCTACGCGGAGAACGCCATCCAGGAGGGCGGCTTCTTCGGCGTCGGCGTGGGCGAGGGGCGGGTGAAGAACATCCTGCCGGACGCGCATACGGACTTCATCATCGCCGTGGCGGCGGAGGAGTACGGGCTGCTCCTGTGCCTCGCCGTCATCGGGCTGTTCCTGCTGATCACCCTGCGCGCGCTCTCGCGCCTGACGGAGGAGCGCGACGCCTTCGCGCGGCTGGCCGGGACGGGGATGGCGGCGCTGGTGGGGCTGCAGGCCTTCATCAATCTCGGCGTCGCGATCCGGCTGCTGCCGGCCAAGGGGATGACGCTGCCCTTCATCTCCTATGGCGGCTCCTCGCTGATCGCGGCGGGGATCGGGATGGGGCTTCTGCTGGCCATGACGCGCAAGCGGCCGCAGACGGACGTCACCGACGCGCTGGAGGGGCGGTGAGGCCCGCCGCCCCCGCGCTCCGCCGGCGCCGTCCGGCCCCGCCCGCCCGCCCCGCCGGCCGGCCCCGGCGGAGCGCGGGGGCGGGGGCATGACGGCGCCGCATCTGGTCATCGCCGCCGGGGGGACCGGCGGGCACATGTTTCCCGCCCAGGCGCTGGCGCAGGAGATGCTGCGCCGGGGCTGGCGGGTGAGCCTGACCACCGACGCGCGCGGGGCGCGGTATGCGGACGCCTTTCCGGGCGAGGTGGCGCGCAAGCCCGTGCGTTCGGCCACCTTCGCGCGCGGGGGCGCGCTGGCGAAGCTCGCCGCGCCGGCGCTGATCGCCGCGGGGATCGCGGAGACGCTGGCCTGGTTCCGGCGCGACCCGCCCGCGCTGGCGGCGGGCTTCGGCGGCTACCCCTCGCTGCCCGCGCTGGCGGCGGCCTGGCTGGGCGGCCGGCCGCGGATCATCCACGAGCAGAACGGGGTTCTGGGCCGGGTGAACCGCCTCTTCGCCCCGCGTGTGGTGGCGGTGGCCTGCGGGGCCTGGCCGCTGACCAACGCGCCCGAGGGCGCGGAGCTCGTCCATGTCGGCAACCCGATCCGCGACGCGGCGCGGGAGGCCGCGGGGACGCCCTACGCGGCCCCGGGCGAGGACGGTCCCCTCAGCCTTCTGGTGTTCGGCGGCAGCCAGGGGGCCTCCGTCTTCTCGCGCCTGATGCCCGAGGCGCTCGCCGTCCTGCCGAAGGGGCTGCGCGGACGCCTGCGCCTGACCCAGCAGGCGCGCGAGGGCGAGGCCGAGGGGCTGCGCGAGACGTATGAAAAGGCCGGGATCGAGGCGGATGTCGCCCCCTTCTTTCCCGACATGCCCGCGCGCATCGCCGGCGCGCAGCTCGTCGTCTCCCGCGCCGGCGCCTCCACGGTGGCGGAGCTGACGGCGATCGGCCGCCCCTGCGTCCTCGTTCCCTACCCTTCGGCCATGGACGATCACCAGACCGCCAACGCCCGCCCGCTCGCGGAGGCCGGCGCGGCCATCCTGGCGCCGGAGGCCGCATTGACCTCCGGGTTGCTTTCGGGCCACATCCGGGACGTCCTGACCGACCCGGCCCGCGCCGGGGCCATGGCCGCCGCCGCCCGCGGCCTCGGCCGGCCCGACGCCGCAGAGCGCCTCGCCGACCTCGCGGAGCGCGTCGCGGGACGCGCCTGACGCCGCCCTCTCGGAGAGCCCCATGAGCCCAGCCACCCGCCTGCCCCAGGACATCGGCCCGATCCATTTCGTCGGCATCGGGGGCATCGGCATGTCCGGCATCGCCGAGGTGATGCTCAACCTGGGCTACGTGGTGCAGGGCTCGGACTCGAAGGAATCCGACAACGTCGCCCGCCTGCGGGCGCTGGGCGCGCGCGTCGAGATCGGCCAGAAGGCGGAAAATCTTGCGGGCGCGGAGGTCGTGGTCATCTCCTCGGCCATCAAGCCGGGCAACCCGGAGCTTGACGCCGCCCGCGCGCAGGGGCTGCCGGTGGTCCGCCGGGCGGAGATGCTGGCCGAGCTGATGCGCCTGAAATCGAACATCGCGGTGGCCGGCACCCACGGCAAGACGACCACCACCTCCATGGTCGCCGCCCTGCTGGACGCGGGCGGGGTGGACCCGACCGTGATCAACGGCGGCATCATTCACGCCTACGGCTCCAACGCCCGCATGGGGGAGGGCGAGTGGATGGTGGTCGAGGCCGACGAGAGCGACGGCACCTTCGTCAAGCTGCCCGCGACACTGGCGATCATCACCAACATCGACCCCGAGCACCTGGACCACTACGGCGACTTCGACGGCATCCGCGCGGCCTTCGACGCCTTCGTCTCCAACATCCCCTTCTACGGCGCCGCCGTCTGCTGCATCGACCACCCCGAGGTGCAGAGCCTGGTGGGC
Organism: Pseudomonadota bacterium; assembly: GCA_051747505.1. GTDB lineage: Bacteria > Pseudomonadota > Alphaproteobacteria > Rhodobacterales > Rhodobacteraceae > Albimonas. The sequence continues at coordinate 41,182 of JBNJGE010000001.1, forward strand.
CGCGTGGACGACCGCCGGGTCATCACCTACGGCTTCTCGCTGCAGGCCGACGTGGTCGGGGTGAACCTGCGCCACGAGGGAGGCGGCGCGACCTTCGACGTCATCGCCCGCCTGCGCGACGGCCGCTGGCGGGGGGAGCGGCGGCTGGAGGGCCTCCGCCTGCCCATGCCGGGCGACCACAACGTGCAGAACGCGCTGGGCGCCGTCGCCGTGGCGCTGGAGCTCGGCCTGCCCGACGCCGCCATCCGCAGGGCGCTGGCGAGCTTCGAAGGGGTCAACCGCCGCTTCACCCGCGTGGGCGAGTGGAACGGCGCCGCCCTGATCGACGACTACGGCCACCACCCGGTGGAGATCTCCGCCGTTCTGCGCGCCGCGCGCCAGGCCGTGGGGCCGGAGGGGCGGGTGATCGCCGTCCACCAGCCTCACCGCTACTCCCGCCTCGCCTCGCTCTTCGAAGACTTCTGCAAGTGCTTCAACGAGGCCGACATGGTCGCCATCGCCCCCGTCTACGCCGCGGGCGAGGCGCCGGTGGAGGGCGCCGACCGCGACGCGCTGGTCGCCGGGCTGCGCCGCCACGGCCACCGCGACGCCGAGGCGCTGGAGGGGCCCGAGGCGCTGCCCGACTACGTCGCCTCCCGCGCGCAGCCCGGGGACATCGTGGTCTGCCTCGGCGCCGGCTCCATCACCCAGTGGGCCCATGCGCTGCCCGAGGCGCTGGAGGCCCGGCAGGCGGCGGAGTGAACCGCCCGCCCGCCAGGAGCCCGCGATGACCCTTCCCGACGCCGGACTGAGCCGCCGCATCGGGGTCGGCCTGCTGACCCTCTACGGCCTCGGCGTGATGGTCGGCGCCGGCATCTACGTGCTCACCGGCGCGGTGGCGGGGCAGGCGGGGCTGCTGGCGCCTTTCGCCTTCCTGCTGGCCGGAGCGCTGGTCGCGCCCACGGCGGCGAGCTACGCGGAGCTTTCGGCCCGCATTCCCGAGGCGGGCGGCGAGGCCGCCTATCTGCGCGAGGCCTTCGGGGGCGCCATCCTGCCCGCGCTGGCGGCGGCGCTGATCGTGGGGGGCGCGACCCTTTCGGCCTCGGCGGTGCTGCAGGGGGGCGTGGGTTATCTTGATGCGCTGGTCCCGCTGCCGGGCGTGCCGCTGACGCTCGTCATCGCGGGGGTGCTGACGCTGGCGGCCATCGCGGGCGTGGTGGAATCGCTCGCGCTCGCCGCCGTCCTGACGGTGGCGGAGGTCGGAGGGCTGCTCTTCGTCGTCTGGGCCGGCTTCTCCGCCCCGCCGAGCGACGCCTGGTCGGCCGGATTCTCGGCCGCCTGGGGCCAGATGGGCCCGGCGGCCGCGCTGGCCGGAATCGCGGGGGCCACGCTGCTCGCCTTCTTCGCCTTCATCGGCTTCGAGGACATGGTCAACATGGCCGAGGAGACGGTGGACCCCGGCCGGGTCATGCCACGGGCGATCCTGCTGGCCCTGCTCGCCACCGCCGTGCTCTACGCGCTTGTCGCCGCGGCTTCCGTTCGGGCCGTGGCGCCGGAGACGCTGGCGCTTTCCGACAAGCCCATGGCGCTGGTCGCCGAGGCCGGGGCGCCGGGCGGGGGCGGGGCGGGGCTCTCGGTCGTGGCCTTCGCGGCGGCGATCAACGGGGTGCTGGCGCAGCTGGTGATGGGCTCGCGCATGCTCTACGGGCTGGCGCGCCGTCTGCCGGGGCTGAAATGGCTGGGGGTCGCGCATCCGCGCTACCGCACGCCGGCGCGGGCGACGCTGGTGGTGGCCGCGCTGCTGACGGTCACGTCGCTGCTGGTGCCCCTGGTCTCGCTCGCCGCGACATCCGCCAGCGTCCTGCTGGTGGTCTTCATGGTCATGAACGCCACGCTTCTTGTCCTGCGCCGCCGCGCGCCTTCGCCGCCGGGCGCCTGGACGGCGCCGGGCTGGGTCCCCTGGGCGGGGATCGCGGGCTCGGCGCTGACGCTGGCCACCTCGCTGGTGGGTCTGTCGGTATGAGCCGGGCGCTGGACGCCGAGGCGCTGATGGCGCGCCTTCCCGCCGTGCGCGGGACGCTGTCACCCCTGCGCCCGCTCGCCCCCCTGTGCTGGCTGCGCGTGGGCGGGCCGGCGGAGGTCCTGTTCCAGCCCGCCGACCGCGCGGACCTCGCCGCCTTCCTGCGCGGGCTGCCGGCGGATGTGCCGCTGACGCCGCTGGGCGTGGGCTCCAACCTCATCATCCGCGACGGGGGGCTGCCGGGAGTCTCCGTCCGCCTCGGCCGCGGCTTCAACGGGGCGGAGGTGCTGCCCGGCCATCGCCTGCGCCTCGGCGCCGCGATGCTCGACGCCCAGGCCGCGAAGCGGGCCGCGCAGGGCGGCGTCGCCAGGCTGGAGTTCCTGCGCACCATCCCCGGCGCCATCGGGGGCGCGGTGCGCATGAACGCGGGCTGCTACGGCAGCTACGTCGCCGACGTTCTGGAGGAGGTCACCGTGCTGACCCGGACGGGCGAGGAGCGCCGGCTGGGGCCGGAGGAGCTCGGCTTCGCCTACCGCTCCACCACCCTGCCGGAGGACTGGATCGTGGTGGAGGCGATCCTGAAGGGCCGCCCGGGCGAGCCGGCGGAGATCGAGGCGCGCATGGCCGAGCTGGTGGCCCGGCGCGAGGCGTCCCAGCCGCTCAGGGACCGCTCCTGCGGCTCCACCTTCCGCAACCCGGCCGGCTTCTCCTCCACCGGGGAGGTCGACGACCCCATGGAAATGAAGGCCTGGTCGCTGATCGACCGCGCGGGCTGTCGCGGGCTGAGCCGGGGGGGCGCGCGCATCTCCGACAAGCACGCCAACTTCCTGATCAACGCCGGCGGGGCCACCGCCGCGGACCTGGAGGGGCTGGGCGAGGAGGTCCGCGCCCGGGTCCTGGAGCGCTTCGGCGTGACGCTGGACTGGGAGATCAAGCGCATCGGCCTGCCGGAGGAGAGTTGAGTCCGGCCGAAAACTCTCACGGTTAACCTCTTGGGGGCTTCCCGAAACCCGGCTTCGGCAGCTATGGTGAATCCAGCGTTTCGCCGCCCCGTTGGGCGCGGGACGTGCGAGCAGTCGGATGACCGGGGCCAACCCCGGCGGCGACCCTTACAGGCAGGCGCCATGAACGGCGCCGACGAAGCCCCCGGCAGAGGGGCGGGAACGAGGCGATTGATGTCGGGCAGGGCCTCCACCCGCGTGGCGGTGCTCAAGGGCGGCCGTTCGGCCGAGCGCGAGGTGTCGCTCGTCTCGGGCGACAAGTGCGCGCGTGCGCTGGAGGCGGCCGGCTGGGACGTCGTCGAGATCGACGCCGACCCCGACCTGCCCGCGCGCCTGGCGGAGACCGCCCCGGACGTCGTCTTCAACGCCCTGCACGGCCGCTGGGGCGAGGACGGCTGCGTGCAGGGGCTGCTGGAATGGCTGCGCATCCCCTACACCCATTCCGGCGTGCTCGCCTCCGCGCTCGCCATGGACAAGGCCCGGGCGCGGGAGGTCTTCGCCGCCGCCGGCCTGCCCGTGGCCGAGGGGCGGCTGGTCACGCGGGAGGAGGCGGCCTCTGCCCACCCGCTGCCCCCGCCCTATGTGCTCAAGCCCTACAACGAGGGCTCCTCGGTCGGCGTGCATTTCGTCAAGGAGGGGGCCAACACGCCCGCCCGCCTGCCCGCCGACGCGCCCGAGGTGCTGCTGGCCGAGGCTTTCGTCCCGGGGCGCGAGCTGACCGTCTCCGTGCTCGGCGACCGGGCGCTGGCGGTGACCGATATCATCTCGAAGACCGGCTGGTACGACTACGAGGCGAAGTACGGCGCCGGCGGTTCCGATCACGTCATCCCGGCGGAGATCCCGGCGGAGATCGAGGCCGCCTGCCTCGATATCGCCCTGCGCGCCCACCGGGCGCTGGGCTGCCGCGGCCTCAGCCGCGCCGACCTGCGCTGGGACGTGGCGCGCGGCCGCGACGGGCTGATCCTGCTGGAGGTCAACACCCAGCCCGGCATGACCCCGACCTCGCTGTCGCCCGAGCAGGCCGCTCATGTCGGCATGGACTTCGAGGCCCTGGTGAGCTGGCTGGTGGAGGACGCCTCATGCGAGCGCTGACCGCCCCGGCCCTGACGCGGAGGGCCGCGCCGTGACCGCCCTGTCCCGCGCCGCCGCCCGCGCCCTGCGCCGCCTGCGCCCGGCCCCGCCCGCGCCCTTCGAGACGCCCCCGCGCCGGCGCGACCCCTCGCCCTCCCGCCTGCGCTACCGGCTCGACCGGCTGGGCCGGCGCGGCTATGTCCGCTTCGTCATGCGCAACCTCGCCGCCCCCGCGCTGATCCTCGCGATCGGCGCCTGGGCCTGGCAGAACCCGGCTTTGCGCGCCGCCGCCGCTGACATGGCGGAGCGCGCGCGCGCCAGCCTGGTCGAGCGCCCGGAATTCGCCGTGCGCAAGCTGCGCATCCGCGGCGGCAGCGAGGAGCTGCGCAAGCGCGTGGCCCTGCGCCTGGATCTCGGCCTGCCGGTCTCCTCGCTCAGCCTCGATCTGCCTTCCCTCAAGCGGGAGGTGGAGACCGTCCCCGGCGTCGCCTCCGCCGAGGTCAAGGTGGCCGCCGGCGGAGTGCTGCGCCTCGACCTAGTCCAGCGCGCCCCCGCCGCCCTCTGGCGGTGGGAGGGCCAGTTGCACCTCATTGACCGCGACGGCGTGGTCATCGCCCCCGTCGCCCGGCGCGCCGACCGCCCGGACCTGCCCCTGATCGTGGGCGAGGGCGCCGATCGCGCGGCGCCCGAGGCCCTCGCGCTGTGGCGCCGCGCCGCCCCGCTGCATGACCGCCTGCGCGGCCTCGTGCGGGTCGGGGAGCGGCGCTGGACGTTTGTGATGGGCTCCGGCCTGCGGGTGCATCTGCCCGCACAGGACCCGGAGGCCGCGCTGGCGCGGCTGATCGGCCTCGACGCCGCCGAGGACCTGCTGGACCGCGAAATCGAGGCGGTTGACCTGCGCGACCCGCAGCGCCCGACCCTGCGCCTGACCCCGCGCGCGGTGTCCGAGCTGCTGCGCATCCGCGCCTTCATGGAAGGGGAGGACGCATGAGGCACGCCCTGTTCGCGTCGCAGCGCATGATGCGCGACCAGCTTCGCTCCGCGCTCAAGCGGGGGCTGCTGGGGGTGCTCGACATCGGCACGTCCAAGACGGCCTGCTTCATCCTGAAGATCGACCCCAACAAGCTCGCCGCCTCGACGGCCGAGCACGGGCATCTCGGCGGTTTCGGCGCCATGCGGGTGATCGGGGCGGGCGTCACCCAGTCCCGCGGCGTGCGTCTGGGCGAGATCGCCGACATGGAGGAGTGCGAGCGAGCCATCCGCACCGCCCTCCAGATGGCCGAGAAGATGGCCGGGGTGCGGGTGGACCAGGTGATCGGCGCCGTCTCCGGCGCCCGGCCCGCCAGCTTCGGCGCCACCGGCGACGCCGAGGTGCTGGGCGCCGAGGTCTCCGAGGGCGACGTCGCCGCCGCGCTGGCCGCCTGTCCCGAGCCGCCGCTGGAGGAAGGGCGCGAGATCCTTCACGCCATGCCCGTCAACTTCACGCTGGACGGGCAGAGCTTCCTTTCCGATCCCCGCGGCATGACCGGCTCCGGCCTGTCGGTGGACATGCATGTCGTCTCCGTCGCGTCCGCGCCGCTGCGCAACCTCGCGCGCTGCGTGCGCCGTTGCGACCTGGAGCTGGCGGGCGTGGTCACCGCCCCCTACGCCGCCGGACTCGCGAGCCTGGTGGAGGACGAGCAGGAGCTCGGCGCCGCCTGCGTCGATCTCGGGGGCGGGGCCACCGGCCTCTCGGTCTTCCTGCGCAAGCAGCTCATCTATCTCGACGTCGCCCGCGTCGGCGGGCGCCACGTGACCCGCGACATCGCCGAGGCCTTCTCGCTGGAGCAGAGCCAGGCCGAGCGCATCAAGACCCTCCATGGCGGCGTCATGGCCACGGGTCTCGACGACCGAGAGATGATTCCCGCGCCCCCCATCGGCTCGCCCGAGGGGCACGAGCGCCACATCACCCGCTCCGCCCTGATCGGCGTGATCCGTCCGCGCGTTGAGGAGATCCTGGAGGAGGTGCGCATGCTCCTCGACCAGGCCGGGTTCCAGAGCCTGCCCTCCCGGCGCATCGTGCTCACCGGGGGCGGCGCGCAGCTTCCCGGGCTGGAGGACACCGCCCGCCGCGTGCTGGGCCAGCGCGTGCGCATCGGCCGGCCGCTGCGCATCGCCGGCCTGCCGCAGTCGGCCGCGGGGCCGGCGTTCTCCGCCATGGTGGGGCTGGCGGCCTATGCCGTGCGCCCGCATGACGAAGTCTGGGATTTCGAGGCGCCCTCGACCCTGTCAGGCGGCACCCGCCTGCGGCGCGCGGTGCGCTGGTTCCGCGACAACTGGTGAGGGCCGGGCCGGCGGGGCGAGGAACCGTCGGCGGCCGCCGTTTTGGACGTGACCGGCCCGGAATCATCGGTTATCCTGATCAGCAATAAAAGCAACGCGAGCAGCAACCGGCGCCCCGAATCCATAAAAAATCTCCGGGGCGCGAGGCGGATACAGGCGGAGGCCATGTCTCTCAAACTCACGATTCCGGAGCAGACGGAGCTCCGGCCGCGCATCACCGTATTCGGTGTCGGCGGGGCCGGGGGCAATGCCGTCAACAACATGATCGACAAGGCCCTCGAGGGCGTCGATTTCGTCGCGGCGAACACCGATTCGCAGGCCCTGCAGCAGTCCCGCGCCACGCGCCGGATCCAGCTGGGGACCGGCGTCACCCAGGGGCTCGGCGCCGGCGCCAAGCCCGAGGTGGGCTGCTCGGCCGCCGAGGAGTCGATCGAGGAGATCGTCGAGAGCCTGCACGGCGCCCATATGTGCTTCATCACCGCCGGCATGGGCGGGGGCACCGGCACCGGCGCGGCTCCGGTCATTGCCCGCGCGGCGCGCGAGATGGGCGTGCTGACCGTCGGCGTCGTGACGAAGCCCTTCCAGTTCGAGGGCTCCAAGCGCATGCGCTTCGCCGATCTGGGCGTGGATGAGCTGCAGCGCGTCGTCGACACGCTGATCATCATCCCCAACCAGAACCTCTTCCGCCTGGCGAACGAGCGCACGACCTTCGCCGAGGCCTTCATGATGGCCGACGACGTACTCTACCAGGGCGTCAAGGGCGTGACCGACCTGATGGTGCGCCCGGGCCTGATCAACCTCGACTTCGCCGATGTCCGCTCGGTGATGGACGAGATGGGCAAGGCCATGATGGGCACCGGCGAGGCCGACGGCGACGACCGCGCCGTCCAGGCCGCCGAGAAGGCCATCGCCAACCCGCTGCTGGACGAGATCAGCCTCAAGGGCGCCAAGGGCGTGCTGATCAACATCACCGGCGGCTACGACCTCACCCTGTTCGAACTGGACGAGGCCGCCAACCGCATCCGCCAGGAGGTGGACCCCGACGCCAACATCATCGTCGGCTCCACGCTCGACCCGGAGGTCGAGGGCGTCATGCGCGTCTCGGTGGTCGCCACGGGCATCGAGGCCGAGGACTGCGTGCGCGAGACCCCGCGCGCCGCCCGCACGGCCCAGCCCGCGCCGCAGGCCGAACAGCCGGACCCGCTCCCGCAGCCCGAGCCCGTCCCCGCGCCCGAGCCCGCCGAGCCTGTCCGGGCGGAGGCTCCGGCCGCGGAGCCTACGCCGCTCTTCGACGTGGACGACGCTCCCATGGCTCAGCCGCCGGTCGAGGCCGAGGCCCCGGCGGTCGCCAGCCGGTTCGAACAGAACGGCGCCTTCATCGCCCCTGCCGCAGAGGCTCCCGCCGCCGCACGCGCCGCGCCGGGCGACCCCACGCCGGAGACGCTGCGCCGGCTGCAGGCCGCCGTGTCGCATCCCGGCGATCCCTCCGCGCGGCGTCCCGAGCCGGTCCAGGACGCGGCCCCGCGTCCCGAGCCGCAGGCCGGGCAGCCTCAGACCCAGCCCCAGCCGCAGCAGCCGCACCAACAGCAGCAGCAGCCGCCGCAGCACCGGGCGCCCCAGGCCCAGCCGGGGGACCGCGGCCGCTTCGGCATAAATAGTCTGATCCACCGCATGACCGGCTCCGGCCAGGCCGAAGCGGGCCGCCCCGCGCAACGGGAGCCCTCGCTGCACGGGCGCGAGGACGACCCGGCCGAGGCCGACCGCCAGCGGGAGATCCCGGCCTTCCTGCGGCGCCAGGCAAACTGACCGCCTCGCGGCGCTCGCGACCCTCCCACTGCCGCCCGGCCTCCGCGCCGGGCGGTTTTTCATTCTTTATCAACCCTTTTTCCGGCGAAGCGTGACTCGGTGTTGCAAAGCGTTGCAAAGCTTTGATTTGCCGGGACTCCGGCCCTGCCCTAAACGAAACTCAACGAAAATATATCGAGCAGGCGAGAGGACGGACCCGTGCAGGCGACCCTCAGATCCCCCATCGACTTCCGTGGCCACGGCCTCCATTCCGGCCGCCCGGCCCGGCTGCGCCTGCTGCCCGCCTCGGCGAACTACGGCATCTGGTTCAAGCGCACCGACATCCGTGATCGCGACGCGCTCATCCCCGCGCGCTGGGACGCGGTGGCCGACACCCGCCTGTGCACCGTGCTCGCCAACGCGGACGGCGTGACGGTCTCCACCGTCGAGCACCTGATGGCCGCGCTCGCCGGCAGCGGCGTCGGCAACGCGCTGATCGAGATTGACGGCCCCGAGATCCCGATCATGGACGGCTCCGCCCGCCCCTTCGCCGAGGCGATCCGCGCCGCCGGGCTTCGGGCCCTGGACGGGGAGTCCCGCGCGATCCGCATCCTCGCCCCCGTGGAGGTCAAGGACGCCGGCCGCCTCGCCCGGCTCGAGCCCGCCGAGCGTTTCGAGCTCGATTTCGGGATTGATTTCGACGCCCCGGCCATCGGCGCCCAGTCCAAGCGCCTGGCGCTGGTCAACGGCGCCGTGCTGGACCAGCTCGCCGACTCCCGCACCTTCTGCCTGCGCGCGGAGGTCGAGGCGATGCGCGCAAGCGGCCTCGCGCTGGGCGGCTCGCTGGACAACGCCGTGGTGGTCGACGGCGAGCGGGTGCTGAACCCCGGGGGGCTGCGCCACCCCGACGAGTTCGTGCGCCACAAGATGCTCGACGCGGTCGGGGATCTGGCGCTGGCGGGCGCGCCGATCCTGGGCCGCTATGTCGGCCGGCGCGCCGGGCACGAGATGAACAACCGCATCCTGCGCGCCCTCTTCGCCCGGCCCGACGCCTGGCGGCTGGAGGTCGTCCCCTCCGCCCGGGCCGAGGGGCTCGGGCTGCGGGCCGCCGCCTGAGGGCGGCCCGCCCCTTGCTCTCGCCCCGCTTGCGCGCGTAAACCCGACCGGGGGCGCGGCCGCCGCCGCGCCCGGCGTTCCGCCATCCGAAAGGACATGCGCGCGATGATCCGACTCGCCCTCGCCGCCTTCGCCCTGCTGGCGCTGACCGCCTGCTCCAGCGACGACGACGACCCCTACGCCGACCCCTATGCAGGGCGCGGCGCCGCGGAGCTCTTCGCCGAAGGCGAGGCGCTGCTCAACGAGGGGCAGGAGGAGGACGCCGCCAAGACCTTCGAGGAGCTCGAGCGCGTCCACCCCTATTCGGAATGGGCGAAGCGCTCGATGATCATGGCCGCCTTCGCCTACTATCAGGGCGGCCTTTTTGACGAGGCCGTGGCGGCGGCGGAGCGCTATATCAGCTTCTTCCCCGCCGACCCGGACGCGGCCTACGCCCAGTACCTCGTCGGCATGTCCTTCTATGACCAGATCATGGACGTGGAGCGCGACCAGGCCGCCACCCGCCGCGCGCTGCAGGAGCTCGAGGAGGTCGTGCGCCGCTACCCCGAATCCGACTACGCCCGCGAGGCGCAGCTCAAGATCGACCTCGCACGCGACCAGCTGGCGGGCAAGGAGATGCTGGTGGGCCGCTACTATCTGGGGCAAGGCAACTACGTGGCGGCGATCAACCGCTTCAAGGAGGTCCTCTCGCGCTACCAGACGACCTCGCACGCGCCCGAGGCGCTGCACCGTCTGGTGGAGGCCTATCTGAGCCTCGGCATCGAGTCGGAGGCCCGCACCGCGGCCGCCGTGCTGGGCCACAACTTCCCCGGCTCCAGGTGGTACGAGGCCTCCTACGCGCTTATGCAGGGCGCGGACATCGCCCCCTTCGAGGACAAGGAGAGCTGGATCTCCAAGGTCTTCCGCCGCGTGGTGACCGGGGACACGATCTGAGCCGCGCCGCCCCCGGATACCGGGCGGCCTGAGCGCCATGCTGCGACACCTCGAGATCCGCGACATCGTCCTGATCGAGCGCCTGACGCTCGAGCTCGGCCCCGGTCTCAACGCGCTGACGGGGGAGACAGGGGCCGGCAAGTCCATCCTTCTGGACGCGCTGGGCCTGGCCCTGGGCGCGCCGGGTCGCGCCGAGCTGCTGCGCGCGGGGGCGGAGCAGGGGGCGGTCACCGCCGCCTTCGACTGCCCGCCCGGCCACCGGGCGCGGGAGGTGCTGGACGAGGCGGGGCTGGAGATCGACGGCGACGAGTTGATCCTGCGCCGGCGGCTGACGGCGGCCCGCGCCTCCGGCTTCGTCAACGACCAGCGCGCCTCGGCCGAGATCCTCCGGCGTCTTGGGGAGACCCTGCTGGAGGTCCATGGCCAGCACGACGACCGCGGCCTGATGAACCCCCGCGGCCACCGCGCGATCCTCGACGCCTTCGCCGGCGCCGACCCCGCGCCAGTCCGCGCCGCCTGGGAGCGCGCCCGCGCCGCCGAGGCGGAGATGGCCGGGGCCCGCGAGGCCGCCGAGGCCGCCGCCCGCGACGCCGACTTCCTGCGCCACGCCTGCGAGGAGCTCTCCGCGCTCGACCCGCAGCCGGGCGAGGACGAGGCGCTGGATTCCGAGCGGCGGCTGATCAGGAACGCCGAGCGCATCCGCGAGAACGTCTCTCGCGCCTTCCAGGCCCTCGGCCACGAGGGTGCGGAAGGGCGCATGGCGGACGCCACCCGCTGGCTGGAAGGAGCTGCCGGCGATGCGGAGGGCCGGCTTGAAGCGCCGCTGGAGGCGCTGGAGCGGGCGCTGACCGAGCTGGGGGAGGCCCAGTCGGGCGTGGAGGCCGCGCTGGACTCGCTGGCCTTCGACCCGGCGCGGCTGGAGCAGGTGGAGGAGCGCCTCTTCGCCCTGCGCGGGCTGGCGCGCAAGCACCAGGTGACGACCGACGACCTGCCCGCGCTGGCCGCCGACTTCGCCGGGCGGCTGGAGGCGATCGACACGGCCGAGGAGCGCATCGCGGAGCTGGCGGGCGCCGCCAGCGAGGCGCGCGCCGCCTACGACTCCGCGGCGGAGGCGCTGTCGAGGATCCGCCGCGAGGCCGCCGCCCGCCTCGATACGGCGGTGATGGCCGAGCTGGCGCCGCTCAAGCTTGAGCGCGCCGTGTTCGAGACGCAGGTGGCCGAGGCCGACCCCGGCCCCGAGGGTCGCGACCGCGTCGAGTTCCGCGTGGCGACGAATCCCGGCGCCGCGCCCGGGCCGCTCATGCGCATCGCCTCGGGCGGGGAGCTCTCGCGCTTCCTGCTGGCCCTGAAGGTCTGCCTCGCGCAGGGGGGCGAGGAGCCACGCAGCCTGATCTTCGACGAGATCGACCGGGGCGTGGGCGGGGCGACGGCCGCTGCGGTGGGCGGGCGGCTCGCGGCGCTCGCCGATCGGGCGCAGGTGCTGGTCGTCACGCACTCCCCGCAGGTTGCCGCCCGCGCCGACCGGCATTTCCACATCGAAAAGCGGGTGGAGGCCGGCGCCACGCGCACCGAGGTCACGCCGCTCTCGCCCGAGGCCCGCGAGGCGGAGATCGCACGGATGCTGGCGGGAGAGACGGTCACCGACGCCGCTCGCGAGGCGGCCCGGGCGCTTCTGACCTCATGAAACTTCCCGGGGGGCTCCCGCCCGTCGGCGCGCCCTGCCGGGCGCCCCTCCCGTTGGGCCGGGGCGCTCGCGAGACGGGGCTCGCTCGCGCGGGCCCCCGGCGGGGCGGGCGTCGCGAGGGGCGGCTGGCGGGCGCGTTGTGCTGAGAGGTCCGCCGGAGGCGGACCTGCCCGAGCCTGCGCCGGTCTCCGGGCGCGTCAAGGCCAAGCCGCGCTATGCGCGGTCCTGCGGAGCCTTGACCCGCCCGGAGCCCGGCTCCCTGTTCCGGCGAAGGAGGCAGGGGGCGGCCCCTCAGCCGAAGGTTCCGCCGGTCTCCGCGGGGGCGTGGCGGATGAGGCGGGAGGTCAGGACGGCCGCCTGCCGGTTGACCACCGCCTTCTGGTAGTCAGGATCCGTGACCATCTCCAGGAAGGCATGGGCGCTGGGGTAGCGGGCGATGAAGACCTCGTCCCAGCGCTCGTCCTCCGGGCCGGTCAGAACGGCCTGGAAGTCGCCGCGCCAGACGATCGTCCCGCCCACGCGGCGGAAGATCGGCCCGCTCTCGGCGCCGTAGCGGGCGTAGGCCTGGGCGCCGGTCAGCCCCTCGGCCGCGTAGGGGTGGCCGTCGGGATAGGCGGCCCTGTCGCGGAAGCGCACGAGGTTGAGCATCTCGATGGGATGGTCGCGCGGCAGGTCCTTGAAGGCCTGGAACTGGGCGCGGGTCGGGTCCACGCAGCGCTCGTCGGTCATCTCTCTCCTCCCCTCGCGGCCGGTCAGTTGAGGTCGAGCATCTTGCCCGGGTTCAGGATGTCGAGCGGGTCGAGCGCCCGCTTGACGGCCGCCATCACATGCAGCGCTTCGCCGTGCTCGGCGGCCATGTAGGGCTTCTTGCCCACGCCGATCCCGTGCTCTCCCGAGACGGTGCCGCCGAGTTCCAGCGCCAGCTCCGCCCACTTGGCCGAGAGGCGCTTGACCTCCGCCAGCTCGCCCTCGTCGCCGGGTGTGAAGAGCAGGCCGGCGTGGAAGTTGCCGTCCCCGACATGGCCGATCAGGGCGCCGTCCACGCCCGAGGCCTCGATGTCGCGCCGCGCGGTCGTCACCGCCTCCGCCAGTCGGGAGATCGGCACGCAGACATCGGTGGAGATGCCCTTGCGGCCCGGATGCTTGGCGCGGAAGGCGTAGAAGAAGTTGTGCCGGGCCTTCCAGAGCTTCCCCCGCTCCTCGGCGTTTGCGGTCCAGCGGAAGCCCTGGCCGCCGTGATCCTCAGCGATCTCGCCGAAGATCTCGGCCTGCTCCTTCACGCCCTCCGGCGTGCCGTGGAACTCCAGGAAAAGGTGGGGCTTGTCGGCCAGCCCGAGATCCGCCCAGTCGTTGACCGCGCGGATGGAAGCCTCGTCCAGGAATTCGATGCGCGCCACCGGCACGCCCATCTGGATGGCCTGGATCACCGAATCCACCGCGCCCTCCACCGTGTCGAAGGCGCAGGTGGCGGCCGTGATCCCCTCCGGCACGCCCCACAGGCGCACCGTCAGCTCCGTGATGATCCCCAGCGTCCCCTCGGAGCCGACCAGCAGCCCCTTCAGGTCGTAGCCCGTCGAGGACTTCCGCGCCCGGCTGCCGGTGCGAATGATGCGTCCGTCCGCCATCACCGCCTGCAGCGCCATGACGTTGTCGCGCATGGTCCCGTAGCGCACCGCGTTGGTGCCCGAGGCGCGCGTGGCCGCCATGCCGCCCAGCGTCGCGTTGGCGCCGGGATCGACGGAGAAGAACAGGCCCGTGTCGCGCAGATGCTCGTTCAGCGCCTCGCGCGTCAGGCCGGGCTGGACCACGGCGTCCATGTCCTCCGGGTGGACTTCCAGCACCCTGTCCATGCGGCTGAGGTCCAGGCTGATGCCGCCGCGCACCGCCAGCGCGTGCCCCTCCAGCGAGGTGCCCACGCCCCAGGGCGTGATCGGGCAGCCCTCCGCCGCGCAGACCTTCACGATCTCGGAGACCTCCTCGGTCGTCTCCGGGAAGGCCACCGCGTCGGGCAGGGCGTCGGGGTGCCAGCTCTCGTCGTGGCCGTGATGCTCTCGGATGATCTCGGCGGTGCTCAGCCGGTCGCCCAGCAGGCCCTGAAGGGCCGTGATCGCGGTCTGAATGGTCATCTGTCTCCTCCCGGGCCGGGACGATAACGCCGGCGCCGGGGCGAGGAAAGCCGCCCCCGTCTCGACGCCGCCGCGCGCATGGCCCATAAAGTCGCGGCCCGAGAAACCGACACGGAGGAGACGCCGATGCCCGTTCCCGCTCCCGACGACCCGATCCCGAGCTTCGAGGCGAAGCCGCTGATCACGCCGGAGATGACCGTGCCGCCGGAGTGGATCGACTACAACGGGCACATGAACGTCGCCTACTACACCATGGCCTTCGACAAGAGCTCCGACCGGATCTTCGACGAGGTGCTGGGCGTGGGCGAGGAATACGCCGCGAAGCTGCGCATGGGCCCCTACGTCATCCAGCAGTGCCTGCACTATGTCGGCGAGCTGCTGGAGGGCGAGCGTTTCTTCTGCGAGTATCAGCTGATCGACTGCGACCCCAAGAAGATGCACTTCTACGGGGAGATGAAGAAAGCTTCGGACGGCTCGCTCTGCGCCATCTCCGAGACGCTCACCGTCAACGTGGACCTGGAGAAGCGCCGCTCCGCCCCCTACCCGGACTGGGCCTGGGCGCGCATCGAGGCGCTGCACGCCGCCCATTCGCGGATGCCCCGGCCCGAGCGGGTCGGCGCCTCCGTCGGCATCCGCCGGAAGAGCTGAATGCGCGGCGCGCGCCGGCGCGGGCCGCCCCGGCGGCCGGCTCCGGGCGCGCGGCGGGGAAGGAGGCCTGCGCGATGCCCGGACGGGGCCGCATCTCCGGACGTCTGAGGGCGGCGCCCCGCCTTGCCCTGCGGGAGGTGAGGGGCAGCCTGCGCCGGGGCAGGGTCACTCTGCTCCGGCACGGGCCGACCCAGCTCCAGTTCTGGTTCATGGCCCTGTTTCTGGGCATCGCGGCGGGCTACGCGGCGATCGCCTTCCGCCTGTCGATCTCCACGCTCCAGACCTGGATCTACGGGGCCGACGACGAGCGGCTGCACTCCATGCTCACGGGGCTCGACCCGCTGGTCGTCGTCAGCGTGCCGATCCTGGGCGGCCTCGCCGTGGGGCTGATCCTGTGGGTCTTCACCCCGGACGGGCGCGCGGGCACGGTCACGCACGTGATCGAGGCCGCGACCCTGCGCAACGGGCGCGTGCCGGGGCGCCACGCCGCCGCCTCGGCGGTCGCGTCGCTCATCACGCTGTCCACCGGCGGCTCCTCGGGGCGGGAGGGGCCGGTGGTGCACATGGCCGCCGGGCTCTCGTCCTGGGTCTCGAACCGCATCGAGGCCTCGCCCATGACCGCGCGCGACCTGATGGGCTGCGCGGTCGCGGCCGCGGTTTCGGCCAGCTTCAACGCTCCGATCGCGGGGGCCGTCTTCGCCCTGGAGGTCGTGCTGCGCCATTTCGCCCTGCACGCCTTCGCCCCCATCGTGATCGCCTCGATCGCGGGCACGGTCGTCTCGCGCCTTCACATGGGCGACGTGACCGAGTTCCGCCTGACCGAGCCCTCCCTCGCCTTCTACCAGGAGCTTCCCGCCTTCCTGCTGCTGGGCGTGGTCTGCGGGCTGGTGGCCGTGGCGGCGATGCGCGCGATCTTTCTGGCCGAGCGGACGGGCGACCGGCTCCAGGCCCGGCTGAGCGTTCCCGGCTGGCTCCGCCCCGCCGTCGCGGGGGCCGTCCTCGGCGTCATCGCCCTGCAGTTTCCCCACATCATCGGCGTGGGCTACGAGACCACGACCCGCGCCCTGACCGGCGATCTCGTCCTGGAGACCGCGATCCTCTTCGCCGTGGTCAAGGCCGCGGCCGTGGCCGTCACCTTCGGCGGGCGGATGGGCGGGGGCGTGTTCTCGCCCTCGCTGATGCTGGGCGCGCTCACGGGGCTGGCCTTCGGTCATGTCGCCGTGGCCGCCTTCCCGACCGTCTCGGGGTCGGAGACGCTCTACGCGCTGGCGGGCATGGGGGCGGTCGCCGCGGCGGTGCTGGGGGCGCCGCTCTCCACCGGCCTGATCGTGTTCGAGCTGACCGGGGACTGGCACACCGGCCTCGCGGTGCTCGCGTCCGTGTCGCTGGCGACCTTCGTGGCCGCCCGCTTCGTGGACAAGAGCTTCTTTCTCACGCAGCTCGAGATGGACAACGTCCATATCGCCGGAGGGCCGCAGAGCTGGATTCCGGCCACGATTTCGGTGCGCGACGTGATGCGCCCGCGCGGGGCCGACAACGGGGCCTCGGACAGCGCCTGCTGGTCGCTGATCGATCAGGGCGCCTATCTGCGCCGGGACGCCACGCTGGAGACGGCGCTGCCGCTGTTCGAGCGGTCCGGGGACCGGGCGATGATCCCCGTGGTGGACGAACGTCCCGACGCCGCGCCCGAACTCGTCGGCGCCCTCTTTCACATCGACGCGTTGCGGGCCTTCAATCGCGCCCTGATCGAAACGCACCGCGAGGAGCATTCCTGAGCACGACCCCGCGAAGGCGCCGGCCGCGCCGGGCGGGGCTCAGAGCCGCTCCACCGCCACCCGCTCCGTGTCGAAGGCCACGTGGTCGCGCAGCGCCTCGGCCCCCGGCGCGGGCGTCTCGATGGCCCAGGCGGCGCCCTCGATCGGGCCGCTCTTGGCCATGATGTCGTAGCGCCGCGCCCGGCCGAGGCCGGGGATGTCCTCGGTCCGGTCGGTGGCCTCGAGAAACAGCTCCCCCGCCTCGGCCATCGGGAAATAGACCTCCCGCGCCTCAGCGTCCGGAATCAGGACCTCCAGCGCGTTGGGGCTCTCGGCCAGCACGGCGCCGCCGGCGCGCACCACGCGCATTCCGGCGGCGGGGCGGATCTCGGGCCGCGGATGGGCGTCGGTCATCTGGGAGTCCTCTCCTCTGGGGCCTTGGCCAGCGGCGCGCAGGCCGCCTCCAGCCAGGCGCGGTCGGCGGGGTCGGGCAGGAGGGGCGAAAGCTCCGCCGCCACCCGCGCGTGGTAGGCGTCGAGCCAGGCGCGCTCCTCCCCGTCCAGCAGCCCGGGCCGGATCAGCCGGCGGTCGATGGGGGCGAGGGTCAGCGTCTCGAAACCCAGCATCTCCCGCTCCCCGCCCGGCGGAATCTCCGCCGGGGTCACGGCCAGCAGGTTCTCGATCCGGATGCCCCACGCGCCCTCGCGGTAGCAGCCCGGCTCGTCCGACAGGATCATGCCCGGCTCCAGCGGCACGGCATTGCGGCGCGACAGCGCCACGGGCCCTTCATGCACGCTCAGATAGCTGCCCACCCCGTGCCCCGTGCCGTGGTCGTAGTCCAGCCCCGCGCGCCAGAGCGCCGCGCGCGCCAGCGCGTCCAGGTCCCGCCCCGACAGCCCCCTGGGCCAGCGGGCGCGGGCGATGGCGATCATGCCCTTGAGCACAAGCGTGAAGACTCTCGCGGCCTCCTCCGGCGCGGGGCCGGTGGCCACGGTGCGGGTGATGTCGGTGGTCCCGTCCGGATACTGCCCGCCCGAGTCGACCAGCACGAGGTCGCCGGGCGCGATCCGCCGGTCGGTCTCCCGCGTGACCCGGTAATGGACGATCGCCCCGTGCGGGCCCGCCCCGCAGATCGTGTCGAAGGAGATGTCGCGCAGCTCCCCGGTCTCGCGCCGGAAGCCCTCCAGCGCCTGCACGGCGTCGATCTCGCTCAGCCCGCCCCGGGGCGCGGTCTCCTCCAGCCAGCGCAGGAAGCGGACCATCGCCGCCCCGTCCCGGCGATGGGCGGCGCGGGCGCCCTCCAGCTCGGCCCCGGTCTTGCGCGCCTTGGGCAGCACGCAGGGGTCGCGCCCCCAGGCGATCTCCGCCCCCGCCGCCTCCAGCCGCTGCGCGACCCAGAGCGGCGCGGTCCCCTCGTCCAGCAGCACGCGCCGGCTCCCCAGCGCGTCGAGCGCGGGGGCGAAGGCCTCCGGAGGCGCGGCCTCCACCTCCGCGCCCAGATGGGCCCGGGCGTCCTCGTCCAGCTTCTCGGGCGCGATGAACAGCGCCGCGCGCCCGTCGTCATGCAGGATGCCGAAGGCGTGCGGGGCGGGCAGGCGGGGCACGTCCGCGCCCCGGATGTTGAGCAGCCAGGCCAGGCTGTCGGGCAGCGTGATCACGGCCGCGGCCTGCCCGGCCTCCCGCAGTCCGGCGGCCAGCCGCCGGCGCTTGGACCGGGAGCTCTCCCCGGCCAGCGCCTCGGGATGGGGCGAGACGGGCCCGCGCGGCGGCCCGGGCTGGTCGGACCATACCCGGTCCACGAGGTTGGGCACGGGGACCAGCTCCGCCCCCGCCCCCTCCGCCGCCTCGCGCAGCGGGCGCAGCGAGTCGCGCGAGTGCAGCCAGGGGTCGTAGCCGATCCGGTCGCCCTGCGAGACGGCCCCGGCCAGCCAGTCCTTCGGCGGCGTCTTCTCGCTCTGCAGCAGCTCGAAGGCGGATTCGTCCACCTGCTCGCGCACCTGCAGGACGTAGCGCCCGTCCACGAACACCGCCGCCCGCTCCGCCAGCGCGACGCACAGGCCGGCCGAGCCGGTGAAGCCCGTCAGCCAGGCCAGCCGCTGGTCGCGCGGGGCCACGGTCTCGCCCATATGGGCGTCGGCGCGCGGCACGAGGAAGCCCTGCACTCCCTCCCACGCCATCGCCTCGCGCAGCGCCTGCAAGCGGGCGGGGCCCGCGGCGCGGTCGCCCTGGGTGTCGAAACTCTGGAACATGGCCCCTCGTCGATCTCGCGGCGGGAAGCTAGGGCGAAAGCCGGCGGGAGGGAAGCCTCGCGCTCATTCGACCGGCCAGCGCAGCAGCTCGCGCCGGGCGAGCGCGAAGGCGACCGGCGGCCACCCCGCCATGACGGTCAGCCGCGCGCCGTCCTCGCGCTCCAGATAGGCCCGCTCGCGGAAGCGCCCGCGCGAGAGCCCGTCGGCGAGGCGCCGGCCGCGCCAGACCTGTCCGTCCATGCTGAGCCGCGCCTCGCCGTCGGCGCCGATGCGCAGCTCCGCCGGGTCCGGGCCGGGGACGGGGCTCAGAAGCAGCCGGCGGCCGCCCTGCGGGGCCGTGTCCTCCCGCGCGGTGGCGTCCAGATCCAGGTCGAGATCGGCCGAGATCAGCCGTGCGGAGACGCCGGTGGCGTAGGCGAAGTCCTCCGCCTCGCCCAGAAGCGCGTCGCCCGCCGCGATCACCCGGCAGCCGCAGTCCGGGGCCGCCCCGCCCGAGGCGCGAAGCTGCGCGAAGCAGGCGCGAAGGGCGCCCCGGGCGGCCCCGGCCAGATCCTCGCCCCGCGCCCAGGCCCGGACCCGACGGAGCTGCGCATCGGCGCCGACGGCGAGGCGCGGCTCAGCATGGACGGA
>JBNJGE010000002.1:0-55935 GCA_051747505.1 Pseudomonadota bacterium
GGCGGGGGGCGGGCCGGCGGGCCGCGCACCCGGGAGGAAAAGCGCGGCCCGCCTCGGGCGGCCTGCTCCCTCAGCCGCCGACGAGAAGGGGGAAGGGCTCGTTCCCCAGCACGTACGGGTTGTCCGTCGGGCAGCTGGTGAAGTCGCCGCCAGCGGTCATGTCCACGTTCTCCCAGGACTGGATGGAGATGTTCCAGTTCACGTCCGGGGCCGCCGAGTACTGCAGCGTGCGCGTCGCGATCAGCCGCGTGTTGGCGTAGGACTGGTCGGCGGTGAACTTCATGCCCCCCGTCGTGACCGCCAGGAAGTTGCCGGCGTCCGCGCAGTCCAGCGCGGAGGTCGTCACCTCCGTCTTGCCCGTAAGGAAGATCGCCTCGGTGTCGTCGGGCCTGTCCACGGCCAGCACGATGTCCTTCATGTAGACCGACCCGCTGCTCTTCAGCGCGCAGTCGGTGACGATGAAGACGTCCTCCAGCTTCGTGATGCTCTTGAAGTTGGGAAACGTGAACCTGTCCTTGGAATTGGTGCAGGTCAGCTCGAAGTAGCGGTAGCCGTCCAGGTAGTCCTGCTCGATGTCCCAGGCGTTCGAGCCGTTGCCGTGCGTCACCGCCTTGTAGAGCGGCTTCGTCCTTATCTCCTCGCGCAGCCCGTCGATCCGGTTTCTGACATTCTCCAGCTCGGCGTCCAGCGGCGCCATCGTGCCCGGCTCGGAATGGTCCAGCACGTAGCGGTAGTTGGAGGTCGGCACGTCGATGTTGCCGCCGTCGGCCACATGCCGGACGTCGGGGGTGGAGAAGGTGCTGTTCTCGCCCATCACCAGGTTGTTGTTGGTGGACAGGCCCCGCTCCCCGTGAACGCACATCTTGTCGCCGAAATCGACGTTCGAGGTCAGCGTCACCCATTCGCGGGAGATGATGCCGTTATACGCGCAGGGCGGAAAGGCCGTGACGGCGACCGAGCTGGCGGCGACATCGAGGAACTCCACGCCCATCACCCTCAGGAAGGTCGTCAGCACCGGGTTCCCGGCCGCCTCGTCGCGCCGCGCGGTCACCCGCACCGCCGGGGCGATCATCCCGGAGGCGAGCGAGGGGTCGCCGGGCTCGAACTCGCGGGTGGAATGGTCCCACAGCCCGAAGATGACGTCCGCGTCGCCGACCGGATCGGGCGCGTCGTCGAAGCTGAGGTTGCGCGCCGCGGTGTCCACGGCCGCCTTCCTGGCCATCTGCTCGTCCTCCTGCGCGATCAGGGTCCCGATCGCGGCGTGGGCGGCCGTGTCGGCCGTGATCTGCAGCATCGCCTTGTTGCGGAAGGCGTTGCTGACATCGACGGCGACGCCGGCCAGCCCCAGGAAGACGATGGACCAGACGAGCATCCAGACGGTCATCGCCCCCTGCTCGTCGCGGATGAATCTCTGTGTCATGCCGGTTCTCCCTCAGGCCGAGGCCATCGGCTCCTTGCCCATGCCGACGCGCGCGGTCAGCCCGCCCGCCGCGGCCTCGAACAGCCCGAAGACGCCCGTCGCCTGCGGGGCGGCCTCGATGCTGATCTCGAAATAGGTGGTGTAGTATCCGGTGAGCGTGACGGCGTAGTCCTCCGACAGGCGCTCGCGCACATAGGCCTCCACCCCCGCCTGGGTGCGCGGGATCGCGCCCATGGCCACCTCCCGCGCGGCGCTGCGGGCGACGTCCCACATCTGCGTGTAGCGGTAGGCGACGATGGAGACGTCGGTGACCATGAAGACGAGGGTGAGGAAGAAGCTCAGCCAGATGACGAACTCGGCCGTCACCGAGCCCTCCTCGCCGTCGCGCAGGCGGCGCAGGCCGGGGCGGCCCCTGAACGCGGACCTCTTGAACACGGACATGGTCATGGCTCCTTTGCCATGCTGACGCTTGCGGAAAGGTTCTGGAGCGGGTCGAACAGGTAGCCGAACACGCTCATGCGCTCGGCGTCGGCGTCGATTGTCACGGTGTGGTAGGCGGCGGTCTCGACATAGCTGACGGCGTAGCCGTCGCCGAGCTGGCGGCCGACCCACTCCCGCACGATCGTCTCCATCGGGGCGTCGAGCGCCTGCAGATCGAAATTGCCCCGGGCGACCTCGCGCACGGCGCTGAAGGCCACGTTCCACATCTCGGCGTGGAGCCAGTAGGCCCAGAAGGTGTCGAAGGAGAAGAGGATCAGCTCGATCAGCAGAGGCAGCCAGAGCAGCGCCTCCGCCGTGATGGAGCCGGTCTCGTCCACGAAAAGGCCGCGACGGCGCGGCGCCATGAGCGGCGCCCGCCGGTCGCGCCTGCGCCCGAAGCCGAGCTTCGCAGCACGCGCAAGGAGGCCCCCGGCATCGCCGGAGCCCCGATTCAAATCAAGTTTCGTACACACACGCACCGGTATCACTCTACGCCACGCCCCGACCTTGAAAACACGACTGAGTCGGGAATCACTCGAACCTGAATATGGAGTTCATCACCTGAACCTCAAATGAAGGTCGGTCCGGTTCGTCCTTCATCTTGAATTCAATCCTCCCTCCCGTCGCCCGCCCCGGCCCGGGCGACCTTGCGTGAGGGGCGTCTCCCGTCCGATGATCGCGCCAGGCGAAAACCGGGGAGGGGCGACATGACGGCTGAACACTCCCGGCGGATCGTTTCCGCCGTCGAGCACGGCGCCGACCGCGGCGCGGAGCCCGCCATCCTGGCCTCCTGGCGGCGCTGTCTGGAGGAGCACGCCCTCCAGCCGGACCGGATCGGCCCGCCCGACACGCTGACCGGCGCCGAACTGAAGGACATCCTCACCCCCATCGAGCAGCTCGTCAGGATCGCGGAGCCGGAGATGGAGCGCCTCCACGCCCGGCTCGCGGACAGCGACTACGTCGTCTCGCTGGCGACCTCCCAAGGCGTCACCGTCTCCTATCGCTGCGACCGCAAGCTGAGCACCGAGATGCGCGCCTACGGCCTCGATCCCGGCACGATCTGGCGGGAGGAGAGCCAGGGCACCAACGGCATCGGCACCTGCGCGCGAACGGGCCGGGCGCTCTCCGTCGTCGCGGACGACCATTTCGGGGACTTCGTCAAGAAGCTCAGCTGCACCGTCGCCCCGGTCTTCGGCGCCGCGGACCGCCCCGACTGCGTGCTCAACGTCACGACGCCGCGGCGCACGGATCACGACATGCAGCGCATCATGCGCAGCATCGTCTCCAGCTCCGCCATGCGGATCGCGAACGCCTGGTTCAGCGCGCGCAACCGCGGGCGGCGCATCGTGCGCCTGACCGCGCATGGCGACTTCCTCGACGCCGCCTGCGAGGCGCGCCTCGCGCTGGACGACGAGGGCCGGATCCTCGAGGCCACCGACGAGGCCGCCCGGCTGGCGGGCCTGGAGGCCGCCGCCCTCCCCGGCGCGCGCTTCGCCGACCTGTTCCCCCGGCTCCCGGCCCCCGCCCGGCCGGTGGACGCGGCCTGGGTCTCCGCCGGCCGGACCGGCGGGCGCCTCCTGGCGCGGCTGGACGGGCCCGCCGCGCGCGAGACCCGCCGCCCGCGCGCCGCCCCGCGGCCCGTCGCGCAGCCCCCCGCCCCCGCCGTGATCGACGGCGTGCGCCTTCGCCTCGACTCCCCGGTGATGGAGGAGCGCCTGCGCCGCGCCCGCAGGCTCATCGACAGCGGTCTGCCGATCCTCATCCAGGGGGAGACGGGAACGGGCAAGAGCCTGCTCGCCCGCCATCTCCACCGGCTCGGCCGGCGCGCCTCGAAGCCCTTCGAGGCGCTCAACTGCGCCGCCATCCCGCCGACCCTGATCGAGGCGGAGCTCTTCGGCTACCGCCCCGGCGCCTTCACCGGCGCCTCCCCGCAGGGCGCGCGCGGCCGGCTGCTGGAGGCCGACGGCGGCGTCCTCTTTCTCGACGAGATCGGCGACATGCCCCCCGAGCTCCAGCTGCGGCTCCTGCAGGTCCTCTCCGAGGGCGCCTTCACGCCGCTCGGCGGCGGCGGCCCGGTCAAGGTGGACGTGGCCGTGATCTCCGCCAGCCACCGCGACATCGCGGCCCTGGTGCGGGAGGGGCGCTTCCGCGAGGACCTCTTCCACCGCCTCAACGGCGCCCGGCTGGAGACGCCGCCCCTGCGGCTCCGCGACGACCGCGGCGAGCTGATCGAGGCCGTCTTCGCGGAGGAGGCGGAACGTCTCGCCCTGCCCCCCGCCCGCCTGACGGAGCCCGCACGCGCCTGCCTGGAGACGCATCTGTGGCCGGGCAACCTGCGGGAGCTGCGCCACGCCGCGCGTCACGCCAACGCCCTGCGCGAGGGCGACGGGATCGGGACGGAGGCGCTGCCCGAGGACATCGCCGCCCACGCCCCGCCCGGCCCTGACGCGGAGCGCGGGCGGCTCCAGGCCGCGCTGGACCGCTTCGACGGCAACGCCACCCAGGCCGCCCGCTACCTGGGCGTCTCCCGGGCGACCTTCTACCGCCGGCTCAAGGCGGCGGGCCTCAGGCGGGACCGGTCCGCCCGGTGAGGCGCGGGCTCAGCGGCCCAGCCAGTCCATCTCGCGCGTCACCCGCCAGGCGACCAGCTCCTCGATCGTGAGCACCTGCAGCCCGTGCTCCTGCGAGAAACGGTCGATGTCCGGCCGCCGCATCATGGCGCCGTCCGGCCTGACCAGCTCCGAAAGCATCCCCACGGGCGCGCGCCGCGCCAGCCGCGCCAGGTCGTAGGCCGCCTCGGTGTGCCCCGCCCGGGCATGGACCCCCGCGCGGCGCGCGCGCAGCGGGAAGATGTGCCCGGGGCGCCTGAAATCCCCCGGCCCTGCATCGGGCTCGCCCAGCCGCCGGATCGTGGCGGCCCGCTCCTGCGCCGACACGCCCGTGCCGACCGCCGCGGCGTCGCAGGTCACCGTGAAGGCGGTCGCCAGCGGATCGGCGTTCTCCGCGACCATCAGGGGAAGCCCCAGCGCGTCGGCCCGGCGGTCGTCCATCGCCACGCAGACGATGCCCGTGGTGTGGTTGACCATGAAGGCCAGGGTCTCGGGCGTCGCGAGATCGGCGGCCGCGATCAGGTCGCCCTCGTTCTCGCGGGACTCGTCGTCGACGACGATGACCATCCCCCCGGCCGCGATCGTCTCCAGCGCCTCCTCGACGCGCGTCGCCCCCACGGGCGGCCAGGGGCAGCGCCGCGCATGGTCGAGCAGCGCGCAGACATTCGATTCCATCAGCATGACAGGGCCCTTCATCCTCCCGCAGCGGAGGCCGCGGCCCCCCGGGGGCGCCGCGGCCGGTCGCTCACGCGGCCTTCCGCACCTCGGGCATGACCTCCTCGGCCAGCCGGGTCATGGTGGACCACTCGCGCTCCCGGTTCTCGCCGGAGCCGTCCATGGAGGCCATCAGCAGCGTGCCGAACGGGCCGGAGCGCTCCCGCAGATCGAGGATGCGCTCGGTCACCGTCTTCGGGGAGCCGTAGATGACCGTGGCCTTGATCATGTCCTCCACGGTCACGTCCTCATCGGCCATTTGCGGGTCGGGCTTGATGACGGCGGTGTAGTCGGCGCGCTTGAGCACCTCCCACAGATAGCTGAAGTAGTAGTGGTTGCTCCCTTCGGGATCGAGCAGCCAGTCCTCGGCCTGGGCGTCGCTCTCGGCCACGATGATGTTGCGCGCCACCGTCCAGTCCTCGCCCGTGGCGGGGCGGTTGGCGGCCTCGCAGCCCTCCTGGTACTTGACCCAGTGGCTGATGATGGTGCTCTCGGGCGAGAAGTTCGCCGAGACCGGTCGCCAGCCCTGTTTCGCCGCGAAGGCGACGCTGCCCGAGGCCGGCGACATGGACGACAGCGCCACCGGCGGGAACGGCTTCTGGTAGGGCTTGGCCATGTAGCCCACGCCCAGCTCCGGCACCACGTTGTCGGTCAGCTTGATGTGCCAGTGCTTGCCCTTGATGTCGTAGGGCGGATCCTGGGACCAGATCTGCAGGATGGTCTGGATCGACTCCGCCATCCGCTCGTTGCGCGTGTCGGCATCGAGGTTGTCGAACAGCTCCATGTCGCTGGCCAGCCCGCCGGGCCCGACGCCGAACACGAAGCGGCCCTTGGACAGGTGGTCGAACAGCGCGACCTCCGAGGCGACGATGGCCGGATGGTGGTTGGGCAGCCCGATCACGCCCGTGGCGAACTTGATGTTCTCGGTCCGGTGCACCAGCGAGGCCATGAAGGCCAGCGGCGAGGAGATCGGCTCCGTGGTGGCGGTGAAGTGCTCGCCCACCCAGGCCTCGTCGAAGCCGAGCCTGTCGGCATGGATGATCTTCTCCGCGTTCTCGTCCAGCGTCTCGTGGAGCGGCCGGTGCGGCGGATGCAGCGGCATCTGGAACATTCCGAGCTTCATGGGTCGCTTCCTCCCTTCCTTTCGGGGTTGTTGATCGCGCGGCGGCCTTGCCCGCCGCGCCCACGACGCGCCCGCGGGCGCGCGTTCCTCAGGGCCCTTCGCGCGCCGCGCGCGCGGGGCCGCCGTCGAGCCACAGCAGCGGATCGGGCGGGGCGGAGGGCGACAGCCGCACCGCCTCGACGCGGTTCATGAAGACCGTGTGCGTGCCGTAATCGACCGCCCTGTCCACCTCGCAGAACAGGGCCGCCAGACAGCCCTCAACCGCCGGCGCCCCGTTGGGCCCCTCCCGCCAGTCGCCGACGGAAAAGCGCTGCGCCCGCCTGGCCTCCTGCGCGAAGACCTCGACGATCTCCTGCTGCGCGCCGGACAGGCAGTTCACGCAGAACCGCCCCGTCCGGCGCAGGACCTCCAGCGTGGCCGAGCCCCGGTTCAGGGCCACCAGCACCGAGGGCGGCTCCATGCACAGCGAGCTGACCGAGGAGGCCGCCATCCCGTGCCATCCGCCGGCCGCGTCGCGCACCGTGATCAGGGTGACCGGCGCGGCCAGCCCCCGCATCGCGCGCCGGAAATCCGGAACGAGATCGGCCTCGGCCGCGTCGCATGCCCTCGCGTGATCGCTCATACGGCTTGATCCTCCCCACAGGCGTCCTGCATGCGCGCCTTGTCGCTCCGACGCGCCTGCCCTGCAGGTAGCAATCAGCGTGCCAACCGATCGGATCGTGCGTTTTCAGGTAACCGGGGCGTCTGACCGTCTCACGCGAGACATCCCGCCGCCCCGGAGGCGTCCCGACGAGACGCCGGCTCGGCCGCCCCGAAAGCGGCCCGCCAGGACGCCCCCGCCGCCGGAGGCGTCCCCGCCCGGCGCCGCGTCATGCAGTTCAGCCCCGCCCCCTCGGGCGAGGTCCTGATCACGGGAGTTCGGACAGCCGAGCGACCGCGGCCCTGAGATCCAGCACCCCCTCGCCCATCCGGCCGTTCCAGTCCGCGTGCCAGATCTTCCGGGCGCTTTCGCGCAGGCGCCCCCTCATCTCGGCCGGGGAGACCTGCGCCGTCGTCCAGCTTCGCCGCAGCTGCGCCACCGCCCCCGCGGCCACGCCGCAGGCGGCCGAGGTCCCGCCGTTCGTCACGCCCGCGTCGCGGGTCTCGGCGAAGGCGCTCGGGGCCGCGAGGTCCGGCTTCTCGTTCAGGCCGCAGCCGGGCGGGGCCAGCCCCGGCGGCGCCGGCCCCTGCGAGGCGCCCCCGATCCACAACCCGTCGGCGCGCACCGCCCCGACCGACAGCA
Organism: Pseudomonadota bacterium; assembly: GCA_051747505.1. Lineage (GTDB taxonomy): Bacteria > Pseudomonadota > Alphaproteobacteria > Rhodobacterales > Rhodobacteraceae > Albimonas. The sequence goes on from JBNJGE010000002.1 coordinate 7,629, forward strand.
CCTCGTCGAGGCCGTTGGGCCCCAGCACGCTCCGCCCCGGTCCTTCGTCGTAGGGCCCGCAACGGCGGTCCGGCGCGAACTGCCCGCAGTTTCCGGCGGCGAAGACCACGTCATGCGACTCCGCCATGCCCGCGATGATCCGGTTGAGCGGGTGATCACGGGAGGTCAGGAAGCTCTCGCCCAGGCTCTCCCGGCTGCTGTCGGAGGCGCCCCAGGCGTTGACGAAGACCCAGGCGTCCCGGTCGCCCTGCACCTCGCGCTCGAACCATTCCAGCCAGCGCAGCGCCAGCCAGCCCCAGGCCGCGCGCAGCACGAAGCTGTCCAGGTCGAGGATGCGCCCCGGAACCAGGCCCGCATCGATCAGCTTGGCGCCGGGCGCCAGCGAAAGCACGTTGCGCAGGACCATGTTGGCGTGCCGGGCGGGGGCGCCCCCGCGCCGCGGGCCGTGCTCCGCCGGCGGATTCGCTCCCCCGACGCCGGAAGCCGGCACGAGCCGCCAGGTCGGCTGGCCGCCCAGCCGCTGCGCGTAGTCCGCGTCGAAGCCCTGATCCACGATCGCCACATGCACGCCGCGCGCCCCTTCGGGCAGCGCCTCCGCGCCGATCAGCCGCTCGGCGCGCGCCCGGGACCCGAAGGCCCCGCCCGGGACCCAGTGCGACCAGGCCGGCGCCTCGAGCAGCGGCCCTGCCACAGCCTCCTCGGCGAACGCCTCGAGCCTGTTCAGCCCCCACTCCCGAACCCTGCCGCGCGGCCCCCGCAGAGCCCGCCCGAAGCCGAGCTCGGGGCCGTTCCACCGCGGTTCGGTCGGGTCGACCGGCGGCATGTCGGGATTGCGCGGGTTGGCGAACCGGAATGGATTGTTGGACCGCGCCTCGCCGTCCCCGTGCGCCGTCATGTCGGGCGCAGGCCCGCGACGCGTGAAGACCGCGTCGACCGGCTCCAGCCCGCCTGCGGCCGCAAACCCCTCCAGCGTCAGCCCGACAGAGTTGAGCTGCGCCTCCAGCTCGTCGCGCGCCTCGGCCAGAAGCACGAAATCGACCTCGGCCTCCTCCGTCATGGCGTCCTCCTCCTTCCGCGGGCCGGCGGAGCTCTCGGGACTCCGCTTACCCTGCGTCAGATGATAGACTCTTTCCGGCGTCCGCGCATCGGCCGGTCCGACCGCGCGGCGCGACCGAAGCAGGAGCCGCAACGATGACTCCCGACGGCCCGTCGAAAGGCGGGGGGGCCTGCGAGGCGCCCGAGCGCGCCCGCCCCGTGGCGGCCGGAGAGGTCGCGCGGCGGCGCCTCTGCGTCGTGTTCGCCGATGTGGTCGGCTACTCGCGGCTGATGAGCGACGACGAAGCCGACACCTTCGCCCGCTGGCGGGGCCTTCACGACGACATCCTCGCGCCCCTCCTGCGCCGGCGCGGGGGCATGCTGGTCAAGTCGCTGGGCGACGGCGTGCTCGCCACCTTCGAGGACCCGCGCGAGGCCGCGCTCTGGGCGCGCGACGTCCAGCACGCCGCGCGCCGGGCCCGCCACGGCCTGTCGCTGCGAATCGCCATCAACCGCTGCGAGGTGATCGATGCCGGCGGCGACGTGGCCGGGACAGGCGTCAACATCGCCGCCCGGCTGCAGGAGCACGCCTCCGCGGGCGGCGTCCTGCTGACCGCCAGCGCCGCCGAGGCCGTGGCCGGCGACCCGGAGCTGGACGTGCGCCGCATCGGCCGCCTGCGCCTGCGCAACCTGCCCGAGCGCGTCGAGGCCTGGAGCCTGGCCACCGACGCGCGCGTCTTCGCGCAGGTCCGCGCCGATTCTCACGGGCTTCCGGCCATCGCCGTGCTGCCCTTCCGCGCCGACCCTGCGGACCGTTTCCTGGGCGACGGCGTGGTCGCGGACATCGTGGACTCCCTGGCGGGGCTGAAGGAGCTGGTCGTGGTCTCGCGCTCCTCCACCCTCGCCTTCGACGCCGACAGCGCCGACCCCCGCGAGATCGCCCGCGCGCTGGGCGTCTCCTACATCGTCACCGGGCTGCTGCGCCGGCGCGAGGGCGCCATCCGCGTCTCGGCCGACCTGCTCGACGCCGAGATGGACGCCGTGATCGCCAGCGAGCGCGCCGAGTTCCGCGAGGAGGGCCTGTTCGAGGTCCAGGATGCGATCGTGGAGCGCGTCGTCGCCCAGGTCGCGCCCAACGTGCGCCGCACCGAGCTTCGCCGCGCCCTGCGCAAGCGCCCCGCGAGCTTCTCCGCCTATGAGAGCTGCCTGCACGGCATGGACCTGATGACCACGCTCGACCCCGCGGCCTTCGATGAGGCCCGCGCCTGGCTGGAGAAGGCGATGGAGGCCGATCCCGGCTTCGCCATGCCCTGCGCCTGGGCGGCGCGCTGGTACACGCTCAGGGTCGGCCAGGGCTGGTCCGGCGACCGCGCGTCGGACGCCGCCGAGGCCGAGGCGCTCGCCCGGCGGGCGGTCGCGCTGGACCCGCAGAACGCCATGGCGCTCGCCACCGCCGGCCACGTGAAATCCTACCTGCACGCCGACTACGACACCGCCCTCGGCCTGCTGGAGCGCGCCGTGCAGGCCGCGCCCAGCAACGCGCTCGCGCATATCCTGCTCAGCGGCACGCTGAGCTTCCTGTCCCGAGGCCCCGAGGCGGTGGCCGCCGCCCAGCGCGCCCTGCGCCTGTCGCCCTTCGACCAGCAGCTCTTCCACTTCTTCGGCTTTCTCGCCCTCGCCCACTACGTGGCGGGCGATTTCGAGGAGGCCGCCCGCTGGGCCCGCAGCGCCCATGCCGAGAACCCGCGCTACACCCACACGCTCAAGACGCTCGCCGCCGCGCTTTCCGCCGCCGGCCGCGCCGACGAGGCCCGGGAGGCGGCGGCGGAGCTGATGCGGCGAGAGCCCGGCTTCCGCCTCGCCGCCTACCGGCAGGGGCCGCGGCCGTTCAAGCTGGCGGCCGACCGCGAGACGCTCATCGACAGGCTCCGCAGGGCCGGAGTCCCCGACTGACCCGCCGCGCGGCGGGCCGCCCCCGCAGGACAGGAAGGAGATCGCCATGGCAGCGCGCATCGGACCGGCGGACGGACTCGATGGCCTCGACGGGCTGGACGGGCTCGACGGCCTGGACGGACTCGATGGCCTCGATGGCCTCGCGGCGCAGGACGCGGCCCCGGCCGCCGGCTTGCGGCCGCTGGGTCTTTCGCCCCATCTCGAGCCCGACAACCCCGGCAGCGACAAGGCCGACCAGTGGTGGCCGGGCAACGCCTGGCCGGCCGCCCATCCCATCGCCCGCGCCGCCGGGGGCGACTTCGTGCGCCTGCACGAGATCCACCCGATGTTCTCGCGCGCCGACTGGACCCTCGGTCACTGGTCCACCGACGCCTACGCCCAGACGGTGCTGGCGGAGTTCGCCCAGCGCACCGACCCCATGCTGGGGGCGGGCAAGGGCTGGGAGTCCTGGCCCCTGCCCCAGGTCGCGCAGGGCGCCGATGACAGCACCACCTTCCCCGAACAGCCCGAGATCGCCTTTCCCGGCGGCCCGGACGACTGGTCCCTGGGCGCGATCAACGCGGGCCCCTACAAGCTCAGGGACGAGCTGATCGAGCTCCTCTCCCTCGCCGAGCACCGGCGCGGGGTCATGGCCGAGGCCCTCGCCCAGCGCCGCCGGATCGGCGACTATTTCCGCGCGGTCCTGCCCTTCTCGCGAACCTCGCACCCGAACACGACGCTGCTGGTCGCCGCGGCGCTGCGCGTCGGCCAGTTCGTCGCCCAGCACTACAAGCGCGTGCTGGGGCGCCCGCGCCCGGCCCAGCTTCTGCCCGCGCTGGGGCCGCCGGCGCCCAGCCCCGGCTACCCGGCCCTGCCCAGCGCCCACGCGACGGAGGCCTATCTGGTGGCCCTCTGCCTCCTTCAGGCCCGCGATCCCGACGCCGGCGATCCGCCGCTGGTCATGCCGCCGCTGTGGCGGACGCATTCCGACGCCCAGGGTCAGACGCTCCACCGCAACCCCGTCCTCGACATGGCCCGGCGCATCGCCCGCAACCGGGAGGTCCTGGGGCTGCACTACCCCTCCGACAGCGAGGCCGGCCGCCGGCTGGCCGCCCATGCCTGCCGCGTCCTGTGGACATGCCCGAGCTTCCAGGACCTGCGCGCCGGCGCCCATCAGGAGTGGCTCGGAACACAGCCCTGAGGCCCGGGCCCCGGCCGTCCGGCCGCCCGCAGGACATCGCCGTCTTGTCATCACTACATGACTAGTGATATAAGCGGCTCATGACCGACAAGGACGCCGCCGCCGCCCTCGCGGCCCTCGGGCACGAGGCCCGCCTCTCCCTCCTCCGCCTGCTGGTGCGGGCGGAGCCCGGCGGGCTGAACATCGGAGAGATCGGGCGGCATCTCGGCATGGCGCCCTCCACCCTCTCGCACCACCTGGGCGCGCTGGTCTCCGCCGGCCTCGTCACGCAGGAGAAGCGCGGGCGCGAGGTCCTGAACCGCGCCCGGGTCGAGGCCCTGCGCGCGGTCTTCGCCCATGTCGAGGCGGAATGCTGCCTCGGCGTCGAGACGCCGGGGGAGGACGCCGCGTGAGGCCACAGGCCCCCCTTTTTGCCCTGACTCAACTACAATCCTAGGAATGTCGTAATGCCCCAACTCCTGCTGGCCGCGCGCAGACGCCTCGCCCCGCCGCTGACAGGCCTCGACCGGGTCTGGATCGCCATCCTCCTCGTCCTCGCCGCGCTCGCCGCGGCGGCCCCGCAGCAGGCGGAGGAGAGCCTGCGCTTCACCCTCGCCGCGCTGCTCGACGTCGCGCCTTGGCTGCTGCTCTCGATCGCGGTGGCGGCCGGCGCGGCGGCGACCGGCGCCGACAGCCTCGTCGCCCGGGCCTTCTCCGGCCGGCAGGCGGCGATGATCGTCACCGCCGCGCTGTTCGGCGCCCTCTCGCCCTTCTGCTCCTGCGGCGTCATCCCGCTGATCGCGGCGCTGCTCGCCATGGGCGTGCCGCTGGCCCCGGTCATGGCCTTCTGGCTGGCCTCTCCGGTGATGGACCCCGCCATGTTCGCCATGACGACCGGCGCGCTGGGCCTCGACTTCGCGCTGGCCAAGACGGCGGCGGCGGTCGGGCTGGGCCTGCTGGGCGGCTTCGGCGCGCTCTGGCTGGGCCGGGGCGGCTGGCTGGCCGATCCCCTTCGCCCCGGTGTGGGCAATGGCGGCTGCGGGGGCGCGAAGATGCGCGATCCCAGGCCCCCCGTCTGGACCTTCTGGCGCGACCCCGCCCGCCGCGCGACCTTCGCCGCCGAAGCGCGCAAGACCTCGCTGTTCCTCGGCAAATGGCTGACGCTGGCCTTCCTGATCGAGAGCCTGATGCTCGCCTGGGTCCCGGCGGAGTGGGTGGCCGGCGCCGTCGGCGGCGACGGCGTCGCTTCGGTGGCGCTTGCGACGCTGGTCGGCGTGCCGGCCTATCTCAACGGCTACGCCGCGCTGCCGCTCGTCTCGGGGCTGATGCAGCAGGGCATGGCGCCCGGCGCCGGGCTGGCCTTCCTCGTGGCCGGCGGTGTGTCCTCGATCCCCGCCGCCATCGCGGTCTGGGCGCTGGCGAAGCGCCGCGTCTTCGCCCTCTATCTCGGCTTCGCGCTGACCGGCTCGCTCGCCGCGGGCCTGCTCTTCCAGGCCGCGCAATGACGACGCGGGAGACGCCGGCGCGCGGCGATGCCGCAGGGCCGGGGATCGTGTGACCGGCTGGCGCCGCCTTCACGATTCATGTATTCATGAATCATGGAATCGACCAGCTCCACCGACGCCCTCAGCGCCCTCGGCCACTCCGGCCGCCTCGCCGTCTTCCGCCTCCTCGCCCGGCGCGCGCCCCAGGGCGTGCGCCCCGGAGAGATCGCCGGCGCCCTGGGCCTGAAGCCCAACACCCTCTCCGTTCACCTCTCCAACCTCGCCCGCGCCGGCCTCGTCACCTCCGAGCGGCGGGGAAAATCCGTCTTCTACCACATCGCCCTCGACCGCGCCGCGGAGCTGATCGACTACCTGGTCAGCGACTGCTGCCGCGGCCGGCCGGAGCTCTGCACGCCGCTCGCCGCCCGCGCCCTCGCCCCCCTCGCCGGAGACCCCGCCATGCCGGAGCGTCCCTTCAACGTCCTCTTCGTCTGCACGGGCAACTCGGCCCGCTCCATCTTCGCGGAGGCCATCCTGAACAGGGAGGGGGCGGGCCGCTTCAACGCCTTCTCCGCCGGCACCCGCCCCTTCTCCGAACTCAACCCCCACGCCGTCGCGGTGCTGGAGGACCTGGGCCACGACGTCTCCGGCCTCCGCGCCAAGAACGTCACGGAATTCCGGGGCGAGGACGCGCCGAAGATGGACTTCGTCTTCACCGTCTGCGACCAGGCCGCCAACGAAGACTGCCCGCCCTGGCCCGGCCAGCCCGTCTCCGCCCACTGGGGCGTGCCGGACCCCGTGAAGGTCGAGGGGACGGAGGCCGAGAAGGGCCTCGCCTTCCTGCAGGCCTACCGCGCCCTTCACCGCCGGCTGAGCGCCTTCATGGCCCTGCCGCTGGACTCGCTCGACCGCATCTCCCTTCAGGGCCGCCTCGACGCCATCGACGGCCAGGCCGACGCCGCCGAGCGGGCGGGCTGACCCATGACGCGCAGCGAAACCGCCCGCGCCCCGGCCGGCGGCCTCGGCGTCTTCGAGAAATGGCTCTCGCTCTGGGTCGCCGCGGCCATCGCCGCCGGGCTGATCCTCGGCACGGCCGCGCCGGAGGTCTTCGCCGCGCTCGCCGGGCTGGAGGTCGCGCGGGTCAATCTGGTCGTCGCCGTGCTGATCTGGGCGATGGTCTATCCCATGATGGTCGGCGTGGACTTCGCCGCGCTTTCCCATGCCGGGGAGAAGCCCAAGGGCCTGGCCGTCACGCTCGTGGTCAACTGGCTGATCAAGCCTTTCACCATGGCCGGACTCGGCGTGCTGTTCTTCGAGCATGTCTTCGCCGGCCTGATCCCGCCCGACGACGCGCAGAGCTACCTGGCCGGGCTGATCCTGCTCGGCGCCGCGCCCTGCACGGCGATGGTGTTCGTCTGGTCCCAGCTCACCCGCGGGGATCCGACCTACACGCTGGTTCAGGTCAGCGTGAACGACGTGGTGATGGTCTTCGCCTTCGCCCCCATCGTCGCCCTGCTGCTGGGCGTGACCGACATCGCCGTGCCGTGGGAGACGCTGCTGCTCTCGGTCGTCCTCTACGTCGCGCTGCCGCTGGCCGCCGGGCTGCTCACCCGCCGCCGTCTCGCCTCCCGGGGCGGGGAGGAGGCCGTCGAGGCCTTCCGCGAGCGCGTCAAGCCGGCCACCGTCCTCGGCCTTCTGGCCACCGTGGTCCTGCTCTTCGGCTTCCAGGCCCCGCGCATCCTGGAAAGCCCGCTGGTCATAGCCCTGATCGCCGTCCCCCTGCTGATCCAGTCCTACGGCATCTTCATCCTCGCCTACGCCGCCGCCCGCGCCTTGCGCATCCCCTTCGAGGTCGCCGCCCCCTGCGCGCTGATCGGCACCTCCAACTTCTTCGAGCTCGCCGTGGCCGTGGCCATCAGCCTCTTCGGCCTCGGCTCCGGCGCCGCGCTCGCCACCGTGGTCGGCGTGCTGGTGGAGGTCCCCGTCATGCTCTCCCTCGTCGCGCTTGCCAACCGCACCCGCGGCTGGTTCCCGATCTGATCCCGAGAGGCCCGTCATGCCCCGCATCGCCGTCAACGGCCTCGGCCGCATCGGCAAGCTCCTCCTGCGCGCCGCCTTCGACCGCGGCCTGCCCGGCGAGCTCGTCCTGCTCAACGACCCCGTCGGCGACCCCGCCCAGCACGCCCATCTGCTCGAGTTCGACACCGTCCACGGCCGCTGGTCCGCCGACATCGCACATGACGCCGACAGCCTGACCGTCGACGGGACCCGCATGCCCCTGACCCGCGCCGCGCGGATCGAGGACCTGCCCCTGCGCGAGCTGGGCGTGGACCTCGTCCTCGACTGCACCGGCGTCTTCAAGACCCCAGCCAGGCTCCGGCCCTACCATGAGGCCGGCGTCCGCAAGGTCGTCGTCTCCGCCCCGATCAGGGAGGCCCCCGCCCTCAACCTCGTCCACGGCGTCAACCACCACCTCTACGACCCCGCCGAGCACCACCTGGTGACGGCGGCGAGCTGCACCACCAACTGCCTCGCCCCCGTCGTGAAGGTCCTGCACGAGGCGATCGGCATCCGTCACGGCTCGATCACAACGCTCCACGACGTCACCAACACCCAGACCATCGTGGATCGCCCCGCCAGGGACCTCCGCCGCGCCCGCTCCGCGCTCAACAGCCTGATCCCGACCACCACCGGCTCCGCCGCCGCCATCGGCCTGATCTTCCCCGAGCTCGCGGGCCGCCTGAACGGCCACGCCGTGCGCGTCCCCCTGCTCAACGCCTCGCTCACCGACTGCGTGTTCGAGATGGCGCGCGAGACCGACGCGGAGGAGATCAACGCCCTCTTCCGGGCCGCCGCCGAGGGCCCCCTCGACGGCATCCTCGGCTTCGAGACCCGCCCGCTGGTCTCCGCCGACTACACGGACGACCCGCGCTCGGCCATCATCGACGCCCCCTCCACGATGGTGGTCAACGGGACCCAGGCGAAGGTCTACGCCTGGTACGACAACGAATGGGGCTACGCCTGCCGTCTCCTGGACGTGGCCCGCATGGTGTCGGAGCGCATGGAATGAGCGCCGCGACGCGCCCCGCGGGCCTCGGCGCCTACGCGGCGGTGACCGCCGCCTACTGGGCCTTCATGCTCACCGACGGCGCGCTGCGCATGCTGGTGCTGCTGCACTTCCATGTGCTGGGCTTCACGCCCCTCCAGCTCGCCTACCTCTTCCTGCTCTACGAGTTCGCGGGCATGGTCGCGAACCTCTCCGCCGGCTGGATCGCCGCGCGCTTCGGCATGACCTCCACGCTCTACGCGGGGCTCGCCCTGCAGATCGGGGCGCTGGCCGCGCTGACCCGGCTCGACCCCGCCTGGTCCGTCGCCGTCTCCGTCGCCTTCGTCATGGCCGTGCAGGGCGTCTCCGGCGTGGCCAAGGACCTCTCCAAGACCTCGGCCAAGAGCGCGGTGAAGCTGCTCGCCCCGGCGGAGGAGCAGGGCGCGCTCTTTCGCTGGGTCGCCGCGCTGACGGGCTCCAAGAACGCCGTGAAGGGCCTGGGCTTCCTCCTCGGCGCGGGCCTTCTGGCCCTTGTCGGCTTCACGGCCTCCGTCGCCGTCATGGCCGCCGCCCTGGCCCTCGTCCTGCTGGCCGTCGCCCTGTTCATGCCCGCCGGCCTGCCCCGCGGGCGCAAGGGCGCGACATTCGCCGAGGTCTTCTCGAAGGACCCCGACATCAACCGCCTGTCGCTGGCCCGCCTCTTCCTCTTCGGCGCCCGCGACGTCTGGTTCGTCGTCGGCGTGCCGATCTACTTCTACTCCGTCCTCTCCGACGGGACCGAGGCGGGAAATCGCGCCGCCTTCTTCCAGGTCGGAACCTTCATGGCCGCCTGGATCATCGGCTACGGGATCGTGCAGGCCTTCGCCCCCCGCCTCCTGCGCGCGCGCGACAAGAGCCTCGCCCAGACCATCGGCCTCGCCCGGCTCTGGACCGGCCTGCTGCTGCTGATCCCCGCCGCGCTCGCCGCCGCGGCCTGGGCGGCCGGCGGACCCGCCCCCTGGCTGACGGCGACGCTGGTCGCCGGGCTGCTGGCCTTCGGCGCGGTCTTCGCCCTCAACTCCTCGCTCCACTCCTATCTCATCCTCGCCTTCTCCAGGGCGGAGCGCGTGACCATGGATGTCGGCTTCTACTACATGGCCAACGCCGCCGGTCGCCTCGTCGGAACCCTCCTGTCGGGGCTCAGCTACCAGGCCGGCGGCCTGCCCGCCTGCCTCGCCGTCGCCGCCCTGCTGGTCGCCCTCAGCCGCCTCTGCGCCGGCCTGCTCGAGCCCGCCCCCGCCCCTCCGCCCGGGCCGGAGCGGGAGCCGAACGCAAGGTGAGACGCGCGCCGGCGCCGACGCTCCCCGGGCCAGAGGCTTTCGCAAGGGGCTTTCGCGACGCATGACCCCGGCGGCGCGGCGAATACGCCTCGCAGACCCGGAACGCCGTCCGTCACGGCTTGGACGGCTCCAGGCTCATCGCGGGCGCGCGCCCGATGCCCTCGCCCTTCGCGACCTTGCGCCGGCCGTTGCGCCGCGCCGCGGAGGAGGCCGAGAGCTGGGCGTCGAACCACTCGATCGTTCGCCGCAGCCCCTCCTCGAGACCCACGCGGGGCTGCCATCCCAGCGTGTCGCGCGCCCGGCTGATGTCCGGCCGCCGGCGGATCGGGTCGTCCTGCGGTCGCGGCGCGAAGCGCAGGCGCGAGCGCGACCCCGTCGTCGCGATCACCCGCTCGGCCAGCTCGCGAATGGTGAACTCGTCCGGATTGCCCAGATTGACCGGTCCGGTCAGGTCGGGCGCGGCCTCCATCAGCGCGGCGAGCCCTGCGACGAGATCGTCCACGTAACAGAAGCTGCGCGTCTGCTCGCCGTCGCCGAACAGGGTGATCGGCCGGTTGCGCAGGGCCTGGACGATGAAGCTGGAGACCACGCGCCCGTCGTCGGGATGCATGCCGGGGCCGTAGGTGTTGAAGATCCGGGCCACCTTGATCTCCAGCCGGTGCTGCCGGTGATAGTCGAAGAACAGCGTCTCCGCGCAGCGCTTGCCTTCGTCGTAGCAGGCGCGCGGCCCGAGCGGGTTCACGCGCCCCCAGTATTCCTCGACCTGCGGATGCGTCTCCGGATCGCCGTATATCTCGGAGGTCGAGGCCTGCAGGATGCGCGCGCCCGTCCGCTTGGCCAGGCCCAGCATGTTGATGACGCCGTGCACGCTGGTCTTGGTCGTCTGGACCGGATCATGCTGGTAGTGAACCGGAGACGCCGGGCAGGCGAGATTGTAGATGCCGTCGATCTCCAGATAGAGCGGAAACGTTATGTCGTGCCGGATCAGCTCGAAATTGGGCCGATCCAGCAGATCCGCGACATTGGCCCGCCGACTGGTGTAGAAGTTGTCGACGCAGACCACGTCGCGCCCCTCGGCCACCAGCTTGCGGCACAGATGCTGGCCTATGAAGCCGGCGCCTCCGGTGACGAGGATGCGGTCGGGCAGCGCCACGGCGCCCGCCGACACCCATGGCGGGGTTCTGGCCATCCGTCTCAGGCCTGAAGGCGCGGCAAAGCAGTCCCCGCGGCGCCCCGGGCACTCGCCCCGCCCCCCTCGACACGGATGCTCGCGAACGCAATCGAACCTGCATGCATGCCAGCACCCCCCAAGCGCCTTAAGTCACAGGCGGAACGTTTCCCCTTCTCGATACAATAAACTTTACGTTACGTCGCCGATTCGCTCAAACTCGCTGTTGACGCCGGATCCGCGTGCCAGGGCGAGGGCGGGATGCACCGATGGCTGCTCAGACTGCTTCCCGGCGCGCTGCAAGGCCCGCGCCGGCGCTTCCGCGCCTGGCGGGCGCGCAAGCGCTTTCGCGACCAGCCGGCGTCGCGGGTCTTCGAGACTGTGTATCGGGAGGGGCTCTGGGGCCGGCCGGGCGAAGACGGAGAGCGGTTCTACTCCGGCCCCGGCTCCCATGACGCGCGCATCGTGGAGCCCTATGCCGAGCGGCTGGAGCGCTTCCTGCGCGGCTTCGACCCGCCGCCGGATGTCTGCGATCTCGGCTGCGGCGATTTCAATGTCGGGGCGCGCATACGCCCGGCCTGCGGCCGCTTGACCGCCTGCGACGTCGTCCCCCGCCTCATCGCGCGCAACCGGGAGGTCTTCGCCGATCTGGACGTCGCCTTCGAGGTCGCGGACCTGCGCCACGACCCGCTGCCGCCGGCGCGCGTCGCCCTCGCCCGCGAGGTGTTCCAGCACCTGTGCAACGCCGACATCCAGCGCGCGCTCGACAACATCGCGGGGCGCTACGAGTGGCTGATCGTCGGCGAGAACGTCTCCACCTCGCCGCGCTACGCCCCCAATCTCGATCAGGTGACCGGCCCCAACAACGACCGGCTGCGCCGGGCAAGCGGGGTGGACCTGACCGCCCCGCCCTTCTCCCTGACCCCTCTGGAGCGGCGCGAACTGCTGCGCCTCGAGGCGCCGGAGCGCGAGATCGCCTTCGTCACGACGGCCCTGCGTCTGGCGGCCTGACCCCGGACGTCCCGGACGCTCCCGGCGCCCTGTCCGGCGGGTCCCAGAACCGCCCGCGCCAGCCGTCGCGCCGGTGGGCGCGGAAGATGACGAGGCTGGCCAGCGCCAGCGCGGTCGTGTGCTGGTTCGCGAACATCGGCAGCCAGGAGCCGTGGCGCCGCCAGCCCCCCGCCGCTTCCTGCGCATCGACCGTTCGCAGGACCCATGCCGGATCCACCAGGTCGGGCCGGCCGATCCATTGCAGGAACAGCATCCGCTCGGCGAAATGGTCGCAGAACCGGTCGCGGCGCTGCCGCGCCAGCAGGGAGGGCAGCGCGGCTTCGATCAGGGCCGCGGTCTCCGATTCCGGCGCCGCGCGGAAGCGGCGCAGGACGAGCGCGCCCCAGATGATGTGGGTCGTCCCGTACATCCCCCCGTCCTCCAGCGCCCGCAGGTCGCGCAGCAGCGCCTCCGTCCCGCCGTCGCGGTCGGCCGTCACGCAACGCAGCATGACCTCGTTGATCGGGTGATTGGCCCCCACCCGCGGCTTGCCGGCATGCGCCGGATCCTCGGCGTCATAGGCCGGGTCGAAGAGGCGGAGCTCGGGATTGTTGAAGCGCGCCGCGTAGGCCGACAGCCAGTGATCCACGAAGGCCAGGCGCGGCTCCATCCCGGCGTCGAGCGCCGGCTTGAGCAGCACGAAGCTCGGGAACTCCAGCCCGGGCAGCGCCGCGAACCAGTCCACCGCCCGGTCGATGGACCGCTCCACCCGGGCGTCGAGCCCGGCCGGGTCGGCCTCGGCCCGCCGCCTCAGACGCGCGTTGACGAGCGGCACGCGCGCGCGGTCGATCTGCCGGCCCGCCGCGCGGGCGGCGCGGTCGCCCGCGACCAGCAGCGCCTCCATCACGGCGCGCCCCCTGCCCCGGACGGCTCCTCCTGCCGCAGCAGGCGCGCCAGGAAGACGAGCATCAGCCCGTTGACCGCGACCTTCGACGCGAGATCCCCCGCCGCGACTCCCGCCGCGCCGAATTCCGGCGCCAGGAGCAGGTTCAGCAGCGCCTTGAGCGCCAGCAGCCCCAGCGCCGCCTTGGCCAGAACATCCACCCTCCGCAGCGGGAAGAGCAGCAGCCCCACCGGATTGATCGCCAGCGTGAGCGCGGCGCCAAGCAGCATCAGGCCCAGCGCGCCGGTCATGCCGGCGTAGTCCGCGCCCAGCGCCAGGGGCGCCGCCCAGGCGGCGAGCGGGGGCAGAAGCAGCGCCGGAACCGCGGCCCAGCGCGCCAGCCCGAGGCAGCGCCGCGCATGGGCCCGCATCTCCGCCCGTGTGGACAGGGCGGAGACTCCGGGGAACAGATAGTTGGCCAGCGACTGGCTCACCAGCGTCACCACGATCACGAGCTGCGCCGCCGCGGCGTAGAAGCCCACCTCCGCCGGCGCGCCCAGCCGCTCCAGCATGATGATGTCGAGACGCAGGCCCAGCATCCCGAAAGCGGCGACGACGGCCCACTTGTTGATGCCGAACATCTCGCGCGCCACGCCCCGGTCGATGCCGGGAACGGCGAGGAAATCGAACCGGCATGCCAGAAGCGCGAGCCCGGCCGCCGCGACGGCGGCGCCGGCATAGGCCATCGCCGCCCCGTCGGGCGTGGCGAGCCCCAGGGCCGCCAGCGCCCCGAGCAGCGCAAGCCGCGCCGCGTTCTTGAGCGGCGTGACGAGCGCCACCCGCCCGAAGCTGGCCCGCGAGAGGAGGGTCGAGATCGCCTGCGTGTAGACCGCCGCCGCCAGCACGCTGACGAAAACCACGCGCAGCGCGAGAACATGCGCCGCCTCGCCGAAGAGGAAGCGCGCGATCGCCGGGGCCGCGAGCGCCCCCGCCCCCGCGAAGGCGGCCGCCAGCGCCAGGCGCGCGAGAAAGGCGATCTTGAGCGCCATGGCCGCGCGCGCGGGGTCCGCCTCGCGGTCGCGGGCGGCCAGGTGGACCGCGCCCGAGAAGATGGCCATGTCCACGAGGAAGACGCCCATGTCCAGGAAGTTGACCAGGCTCGCCAGCCGGCCGAAACCCTCGGGCCCCAGCAGCCGGGTCGCGACCACCAGCAGCGCGAGCCCCAGCGCCGCGCCCGCCGCGTTGCCCAGCAGGAAGACGGGGAAACGCGAGGCGAGCAGCCGTCCCGCCAGGCCCCGCGCGCCTCCGGCGACGCCTCGCGCCTGCGCCCTCATGCCTTCAGCGATTGCAGGAAGAGCTCCAGCGTCACGGCCCGCCAGGTGGACCGGCGCAGCCGGTTGCGCGTCCCCTCGTCCTCCGCGGCCAGATAAGCGCGGTGCTCGCGCCGCACCGCCCCGGCGTCGAGGAAATCGGTCCAGGCGCCGCCCTGCTCGACGATGGCGCTCACCGGCTCCCTGGCGGCGCTGCGCAGCCAGTGGTCGTGGACCGCCGGGATCAGGCTCTTCTTCTTCTGCATTCCGACCTTCTCGGGGAACAGCCCGGCGAAGGCGCGGCGATGGTGATGCTTGTAGGTCCCCTCCGAAAAGCGCGCGTGCCAGGGCAGGCGCGCCGCGCAGGCCAGCAGATCCGGGTCGAGATAGGGGAACCGGTTCTCCACCCCCCAGGCCACGGCGAGGTGGCTCTCGTAGTGCAGGAAGGACTGGGTGAAGGTGCGCCCCAGGATCGCCGCCGCCCGCCCGTCGAACACGTCGAGGCCGGGCAGCCGGGGATGCGCCCCGCGCCCGCCCTCCAGGCCGAATTCGGCGGCGAGGTCGGGCCGGATCCAGGACGGCGGCGGGAGGCGGCGGAACGGCGCCGCCGGATCGAGGACATGCTCGCGCACCAGCCTCGCGCGCGACATGTTCTGGCGCAGGGCGTCCACGTCGCGGGCGGCCGTGAGCTCCCGCCAGAAGCGCAGGAGCCGGCCGCGGCGGAGCAGGTCGGTCAGAAAGCCCAGGTTCAGCCCGCCCAGCGCCTCGTCGGCGCCGAGCCCGCCGAAGACGCGGACGACGCCGGCTTCCGCCGCCGCGCGCTTGAGCAGCATGAACACCGCCGGCGAAGGGCTGAACAGCGGCGCCTCGAGCTGCGCATGCGCCTCGCGCAGCGTCTCGAAGATGCGGCTTTCGTCGGGCGTCACCCAGACCGGCCGCGCGGCGATGTCGTCGAGCACCGAGCGGACATTGCCGCTTTCGTCCGCGCCATGCCCCAGATCGCCCAGCGAGATCGTGGGCAGCGGCCGCCCCCTTCCCAGCCGGCCGGCGAGCAGCAGAGCGATGGCCGGGGAGTCGAGCCCGCCCGAAAGCGTGACGCCGACCCCCTGCCCGTTCCCGGCCTGGTCGCCGATGACCTGGTCCAGCAGGGCGCGGTAGGCCGCCGGGTCGGGCTCCGGATCCTTCGGCGCGGCGAAGAGCGCGCGGAGGTCGAAGACCCGCTCGCTGCGGGCGTCTCCGTTGGCGAGCGTCAGCGTTCCGCCCGGCGGGACCCGGCTCACGCCCTCGATGAAGGTCCGCTCGGTCCCGCATGCGTCGGAGCGAAGAACGTCCTGCACCAGGAAGCCGGCCACATGCGCCCGGTCCGCCCCCGGCCTGCGTCCGTCGAGATCGAGCAGGAAGCGGCCCGCCGCGGCCAGCGCCACGCCCCTCTCGCCGCGCCGCCAGTAGAGCGGCTGCGCCCCCATGGGATCGCGCGCGGCGATCACGCGGCCGCGCCCCGCGTCGGAGAGGAGAACGGCCGCGTGCCCGCGGAACCGCGCCGGCCAGCCGCCCGGATCCTTCGCGGCGAGGGCCAGAAGACGGGCCGCCGCCTCCTGCGCCGGCGCGTCGCCAAGGCGGACGCCGTCCACCGCGAAGATCGCCCCGAAGAGCACGAGAGCGAGCCCCGCGCCGGCGTCCTCCGCCGTGGCCGGGGCGAGGCCGGGGGCGTCCTGCGGCACGGCGGCCGCCCAGGCCAGGCCCGGAACGGCCCCGGTCTCGAACCGCCGGGGACGGGCGAGCGCCGCGCCTTCGAGAAGCGCGCGCGCCGGATCCGGGGCGGGCCGTCCGGCGCGCGGCCCCTCGGAGGGCAGCCAGGCGACAAAGGCGCTCACGGGCCTTCAGTCCCGCGCCGGCGCGGCGACGCGCAGGAAGTCGCCCGGCAGCAGCCTGTCAGCCGCGAGCGCGGGGCGCGTCTCGGCCGCCTCTCCCTCGCCCCGCTGCAGGGTGAAGCGCGCCGCGGCCTCCGGCGGCACGCGACGCGGCGCCTGCTCGGCCGCAAGGTCGGCGGCCCGGCCCGCCTGGTCGAGCCGGGCCTCCATCTCCACGATCTCCCGTCGGACATCGGCCAGCCGCTCGGCCGTTTCCCGCGCGCGGGTCGGCGCGAAGATGGCCAGCGCCAGCTCCGCATCCTCCAGACGGCGCCGCGCCTCGGCGATCTCGGACGCGGCCTCGAGCTGCACCCCGGCGAGCTCCGCCAGTTCCCGCCGCAGGGCCAGGACGCGCGGCCTACGGGCAAGACCGGAGCCCTCGAGCCGCTCGACCGTCCCGAGCTCCTCGCGCAGCAGCGCCTCCTCCTCGTCGAGCCGCATGGCCCGCTCCTCGAGCGTCCCGAGCTGGGTCTCCAGCGCGGCGCGCTGGCGCAGCAGGGCGGTCTGACGCGCCTGCTCGATGCCGAGAAATCGCGCGGCCGCCGCCTGCTCCGCGCCGATCAGTCCGGACAGCCTGCCGTCGGCGGACGACCCCTGCGGCGCGGCCGCCTCATTCTCCAGCCGCGGAAAACCGGGCGCCTCGGCAAGGCGCAGCTCCTCCGCCAGCCTGGCCTCGCGCGCCCGCCAGGCGGCGAGGCGGGCGCGCAGCGCGTCGAAATACTCCAGGGTCCGGATTGCGGTCAGCGCCGGGCCCATCTCGTCGCCGCGCAGCGCGCGCTCGCCGCCCGCCAGCGCCACGGCCCGCGAAACCGTCAGGCCCGGCCGCCAGTCGACCCCGCCGGGGCGGTCCACGTCTCCGGCGACGGTCACCTCCCGCCAGCGCGCAACTTCAAGCGTCACATCGGGGCGCCGGTCCAGGCCCGCTTCGGCGAGCGCCGCCTCGATCCGCGCCTCGAGCTCGGCGGGGGCGGCGCCGGCGGCCGGCAGGCGCCCCAGGCGGGGCAGCGAGACGCGGCCGTCGGGCTGAACGGCGAAATCGCCGCTCATCTCGGACCGGCCGAGGACCGAAAGGCGCAGCACGTCGCCGGCCCCGAGGCGCGGCCCCTCGCCCGCGGCCGCGCTGACGGCCAGAAGCGTCAGGCAGGCCGCCAGGACCCTTGTCACGGATTGCGGTCGAGTCACGCCGACCCCCTCGATTGACGTCGCGTTATTCTAACACCAGCCGCGCGATCGGCCTAGCGGAGCTCGCAACCCGGCGCCGTGCGGCGTGCGCGGCGCGCAGGATCCGGGCGCGAGGGCCCGAGGCCCACAGGTCGAGGTCCAGGAAGGCGGCCTCGGCGCCCGGCGTGCTCCAGCCCAGCGCCAGCCGCGGCGGCGCCTGGAAGTCGACGGCCGCGATCCCCTCGCTCTCATGCGCCGCCCGCGCCGCCTCTCGCAGCAGCTGCCAGCCGGGCGAATGCTTCGCCGCCTCCGCCGCGTAGAAGGTCTTCAGCGTCGCCAGGCGCGCGTCGGGGCCGTCGTCGGGTCCCCGCACGGAGACGAGCCCGGCCAGGACCCGCCCCGCCTGCTCCACCAGCCGCACCTCGAAGGCGTGGTCGAAAACCTCGGCCAGCCCCTCGTAGAAACGGCGCTGCGCCGGGGTGGCGAAAATCGTCTCCCCGCCCGGCCCCCCCTTCCAGCTGCGCCGCTCGGCCTCCGCATAGGCGGCGAGCGCCCGGGCCCCATCCCGCCGACCGCGATGCAGACGAACGGGCGCCGGTCCGCCCGCGCGCTCCAGCTGACGCCAGAGCCGGGCCCTGCTGCGCCGGGTCCCGGCGGTGATCGCCGCTTCGGCCTCCGGCCAGGGGGTCCCGGCGCGTCGCAACGCGTGGACGAAGGCGTGCCGTTCCCGCGGAAACAGCCCCGCCGCTCGCGCGGCCTCGGCCAGGGGCGTGGCGATCGACGGGTCGGCCAGCCCCTGCAGGCGCAGCAGGTCCCAGCCCCCCGCGCGCTCCAGCGCGGCCAGCCAGCGGCCCGCCGCCTCGCGCTCCCGGCCCGGGGCGGCGAGGGCGAGGCTGCGCTGGCTGTGACCGTTGACGCCGCCGGCGAGCGCCTGCGCGCCAAGCCGGCCGCCCAGCCGGCGGCCCACGACCGCCAGGGCCGCGAAGGGCCCCGCGCCCGCGTCCTCGGCCAGCGCCAGGATGGCCGGCGCCTTCGGCGCGAAGGCCCGCCGCCACAGCGCGAACCAGGCGAGCGTCCGGGTCGGGTCTCCCTGCGCCAGCCTGTCCAGCTCCGCGCGCAGGCCGGGGTCGCGCAGGGCCTCCTCCGGGTCCAGCAGCCGCGCGGACGCCCCGCTCATCGCCGCCTGACCGCGCCGGCGAGCCCCGCCAGGACCCGGGCGCGCGGACCCGGCGCCGTGAGCACGAGGTTGTGCCGGACCGAGACCGAATCGGCGTAGCGCGCCGTCCAGCTCGCGTTCGAGTTCCAGTCGATCCTCTCGACCCCGGTCGCGACCGCGTGATCGATCGCCCGGTGCAGAAGCAGGCGGCCCAGGCTCAGACGTCCCGCCTCCTGGTCGGTGAAGAGCAGCAGCGTGAACAGCTCCGCGCCCAGGCGCGCGCACAGCATGGCCGCGGCCAGCCGGTCCTGCAGCCGCGCGCGAAACAGCAGCGGCGCGATCTCGGGCGCCGCCGCCAGCCGCGCCATGAATCGCTGCTGGTCCGGCGTATGGGGCACCAGCACATCCGCGGCCTCGGCCTTCCCGCCCGCCTCGGGGCGCTTCCAGCTCCGCCGGGCGAGGTCGGCGAAGGCCGGCAGGGCCGCGCGCACCGCCTCCCGGTCCTCCAGCACGTCGAAGCGGGCGCCGGCCTCCCCGGCGAACTTCTCCGCCCGGCGAATGTTCTGTCGGAACTTCTTGCTGCCCTCCGCCACGATCTCGGCGGCCGGGCGGGGGCGCGCGAGGAACTTCAGCTCGCGCTCCAGCCTGTGCAGCCGGGCGGGCAGCGGTCCTGCGGAGACCCGGGCGGCGTCGGAGTCGTCGAGCGCCAGCACCCCCGTCGTCCACCCCCCGAGCCCGGCGAGCGCGCCGGACAGCGAGTCCAGAACCGCGCTCCGCCGGCCCGGCGCGGCGAGAAGCTCCGAACGCAGGGCGGTCGCCTCCAGCCCGAGCGGCGTCGAAAGCTGCGCAAGGCGCAGCGGCCGCCGGCCTCGGTCGCCCTGCAGGAAGCGTTCGTCGCCCGGCAGATAGGCGTAGCGCGTCGCCAGCGAGGGCCCGCGCGCCACCCTCGCGCGCATCAGCGGCGCCACCCCCGCGAGCGTCCCGTCCCCCTCCCGGAACAGCAGGACGGAGAGCGCGGCGCGGCGCCCGAAGACCTCCGCGAAGGCGTCCGCGAAGCCCGGCGCGGCGAACAGCGCGCCGGGGCGCGAACGCGACGCGAGGGCGGCCCAGTCCTGCCGCGTCGCGGCGTCGATCGAGTCGAGCGGCGTCTCCTCCGCCGACAGGAGGCCCGCCACGGTCATCCCATCGCCCCCGCCGCCGCGCGCCGGGCCGCGCGGGCGAGGCCGAGCGCGCGCCCCCGGACGCCGTTGGCGCGCAGCCGGTAGTGAACATGCGTCGCGGCGCCCGTCGCCCAGCGGTGGAAGAACCGAG
Organism: Pseudomonadota bacterium; assembly: GCA_051747505.1. GTDB lineage: Bacteria > Pseudomonadota > Alphaproteobacteria > Rhodobacterales > Rhodobacteraceae > Albimonas. Next base: position 27,514 of record JBNJGE010000002.1, read on the forward strand.
AGGCGCCGTTGAAATCCACCCGCGCGGGGCCCGACTCCGCGATCGCCTCGAGCATGGCGCCGAAAAGGACCACGCCAGGCGCCGCGTCGGCGAGCGCGGGGTCGTACATCATCCGGTGCACGTAGCGCGCCCGCGCGTCGGCCAGCAGCCGCACCGCCGCCGCGGGCCGCCCGTCGAGTTCCAGCAGCCACAGCTCCCCGGCGATGGCGGAGCGCGCGAGGCGGGCGTCGAAGTCGCGTTCGCGCGCCGCCCGGGCCGGATCCAGCGCCCGCCCCTGCCAGCTCCGCCCTGCGAGCGCGCGCATCGCCGCGAGCCCCTCGCCCTCCAGCGCCTCGCCCGCCAGGCGGCGTATCCGCACGACGCCGCGCGCCTCCATCCCGCGCCGCCGCTTGCGCAGCTGGCGGCGCAGTTCGCCCGAGCGCGAGGCCAGGTAATCGGCCCAGCCGTCGGCGAGGTCCGCGCGCTCCAGAACCCGGCCGGCCTCCGGGCCGTCGAGCGCGAGGCCGAGGCGGCGCGCCGCCCCCGCGACGGCGGCGCGCGTCTCGGGCATGTCAGGCAGATTTTCCAGAAACATCTCGTCCCAGGCGCGGCCCGGCCCCGACGCGGCGATCATCTCGGCCAGCGCCGCCTCGTGGGCCCCGAGCAGATGGTTTCGCAGCGTGTGCGCGTCGCGCGGAAAGCCCGCCTCGCGCCATGCCAGCGGCCCGATCCGACGCGCGGTCAGACGCGCGGGCATCAGCGCCCGGGGCGCGCAGGGCGGACCCGCCATCCAGATCGGCAAGGGCCCGGCCGCCCCGAAGGCCGCGTGCAGGGCCCTCTGGAAGTCGGGCGTGGCGAAGGCTGTCGCCCCGGGCGCCTCGGCGGCCAGGCGACGCCAGGCGGCGTCGAAGGCGGACGCCGCATCCGGCGCCTCGGGCTCGCGGGCGGCATGGCCGCCGGCGCTCAATAGGCCTGCCTGGTCCGCACGCACGCGCCGAGGGTCCGCAGCAGGATCCGCATGTCGAGCCCCGGAGACCAGGTCTCGATGTATTCGAGGTCCAGCGCCACGCGCTGATGGAGTTGCGCCTCCGTCTCCACCGGCCCGCGCGAGCCGCTCACCTGGGCGAGCCCGGTGATCCCCGGCTTCATCCGGTGCCGGCTCATGTAGGCCGGCGAGATCTCCTCGCAGAGCCGCCCGTCGACCCGCATCCCGCAGGGATGGGCCCGCGGCCCGATCAGGGACATCTCGCCGCGCAGCACGTTGAGAAGCTGGGGCAGCTCGTCGAGGCTGCTGCGGCGCAGGACCCAGCCCACCCGCGTGATCCGGGGATCCTCGCGCAGCGTCTGCATGCCGCCCGAGGCGTCGCAGAGGTCGGAGCGCATGGTCCGGAACTTGAATATGTCGAAGCGGCGCCCGTCGAGCCCGTAACGGGGCTGGCGAAACAGCGCCGGGCCGGGCGTCTCCACCCGGATCGCGAGCGCGATCAGACCCATCAGCGGCGCCAGCAGCAGCAGCGCGGCCGCGGCGCAGACGAAATCGAGGCTCTCCTTGGCGCGCAGGGACCCGTGACGCGCCTGCGGCGCGCGAAGGCCCCCCGCGCCCTGCGCCTCCGCGACAGTGCTGATTCTGTCCATACCCCTCTCCGGCGCCCGCGAGCGCCGCCCCCTCGCATCACGCGGCCCCGCGCGCTCCCCGGACGGACAGCGCCGGAACCCCCCAGAACGCGTCGCGCCGGCCCCTTTCCTCGTCCCCCGACGCGACGGGCCGGCGCCCCTCAATACGACGCCACGGAGCTTACGCTACGGAAAGTTTTGGCTTCATGCAACGTCGAAACGCGCCGGCCCTCGCTCACATGGCTTTTGCGCGAGCCTCGAAGTGGCGTATGCTTACGTTACGTCGCGTGGAGCCGAGCATGACGAAGGTCACCCGGATCGAAAGCCCCCCCGCGGCCGCCCCCGGCCGCGGGCCTGCGGTCTGGGGGCGGCGGCTTGCGGAATCGGCCGCGTCCTGGCTCCGCCCGCAATGGATCCGCGCCCTGCTGGTGGATGCCATCGGCGACGTCGAGACCTTCGCCCCTCTCGCGAGGCTGGACCTGCCGCCCGGCCGGCGTCTGTGGATCGTGGCCCCGCATCCCGACGACGAGAGCATCGGCTGCGGCGGCCTCGCGGCGCTCTGGCGTCGGGCGGGGCGCGAAACTCATGTGGCCTTTCTCTCGGACGGCGACGCGGGCTCGCGGCGCGTGCGGCAGGGCGACCCGACGCCCGGACTGCGCGAGGCCGTCGCCTGCGCCCGCCGCGCGGAGGCGCGCGCGGCCCTGGCGGAGCTGGGCGCGCAGGGTCACTGGCTGGGCGGGCGCGACGGGCGCCTGCACAGGCGCGAGGCCGCGCTCGCCGAGGGCCTGGCCGACCTCTGGCGCAGGGATCCGCCCGATGTCGTGGCCGCGCCCTTTCCCGCCGACCGGCACGCCGACCATGCCGCGGCGGCCCGGATCACCGGCCGGGCGGCGCGCGCGCTCGGCCTCGGCCCGCTTCCCGCGCTCGGCTTCGAGGTCTGGTCCCCCTGCGCGGCGAACGGCGTTCTCGACATCACCGAGGTCGCGGAGATCAAGCGACGCGCCATCGCCGCCCACGCCTCGCAGGTCGCCACGACCGACTACGTGGCCGGGGCCGGCGCGCTCAACCGCTTCCGCGCCGTCAGCGCCGGGCTGGGCCCGGAGCGCGTGGCGGAGGCGTTCCATGTCGGGACGCTGGCGCGCTACGCCGATCTCGCCGACAGGCTGCGCCTGTCCGGGCGCGGTGCGTCATGACCCCGGCCGGGGTCCTTCTGATCCACGACAAGCCTCCGGGCGGCGGAGGCGTGCGCGCCCATGTCGAGGCGCTGACCCGCGGCCTCCGCGCCCGGGGCCGGCGCGTCTCGACCCTGCGCCTGCGACGCGACGGGGACGACGCCCCGGGCGGCGACGACGCCGTCCTGCCCGCGCGCTTCCGCGAGGGCGGGGAGGGCGAGGCGCTGCTGGACGTCGCCGCGCAGGCCGGGGCGCTGCGCCCGGACGGCGCGGTGCATCTGCATCTGGGCTTCACCGCCCTCTCGCCGGACGGCGCGCGAGCCCTTCGCCGGGCGCCGCGCCTCGTGGTCTCGCTTCACGACGTGGGGCCCTTCTGCCCCTCGGGCACGCGGCTGCGCCGGTCCGACGGCGCGCCCTGCCTCCGGCGCTCCGGGCCCGCCTGCTTCGCCGGGCTCTGCGCCAGACAGGGCGAGGCGCGCGCCTTCGCCGCCGCGCTCGTCTTCGCGGGACGGCGCGCGGCGATCTGGCGGGCGCTCCTGCAGGCCGACCTCATGCTCGCCCCCAGCCGCTATCTCCGCGACCTCGCGGCCGCCGCCGGGATGCCCTCCGATCGGCTGAGGCTCGCGCCCCACGGCGTCCCGCCCGCGGCGCAGGCGCCCTCGGCGCCGCCATCGGCCTTCCGCCGGCTCGTGCTCGCCGGCCGGCTGGTTCCGGAAAAGGGCGCGATGCAGGCGCTGGAGGCGCTGGCCCGGCTGCGCGACGCGGACTGGACCCTCTCGCTGTGCGGCGACGGGCCGGAGCGCCCGGCCCTGCAGGCCCGGGCGCAGGCGCTCGGCCTCGCCGGGCGCGTCGCGTTCCGCGGGCGGCTGGACCGGCCGGCCCTGTCGAGGGAGCTCGCCGGCGCGCGCGCGGCCCTCTTCCCCACGCGCCTGCCCGAGGGGCTCGGCCTCTCCGGGCTCGAGGCGCTGGCGCATGGCCGGCCGGTCGCGGGCGCCCCGCTCGGCGGCGCGGCGGACTGGCTGATCCACGGCGAGACCGGCCTCGCGCCCGCGCGCCCCGGCCCCGACGCCCTGGCGGAGGCGATCGGAGGGCTGCTGGAGGATCCCGCCCTCGCCGACCGTCTGGGCGCGCGCGGCGCGGAGCTGGCCGCGACCCGCTGGTCCGAGGCGGCGATGCTCGACGCGGTCGAGGACGCCCTGCAGCCCCCGTCCCCTGCCAGGAGGTCGGCGTGAAACGGCTCCTGCTGATCACGACGCTCGACGTCGGCGGGCGGCGCAACAACCGCGAGCACCACCTCATCGCCCGCCTCGGCGCGTTCTACGACGAGACATGGGTGGTCCACCGCCGCCCGGGCCGCCCCGAGGCCCCGCTGCGCGACCTGCTCCGCCCCTCGGTCGAGGTCGTGCGGGAGGGCGCGGTCACCCGCATCGCGGTGAACCCCGGCTTCAATCCGCCCGAGGGCGCGCTGCGCGCCCGCTCCGGCGTCGAGGCGGACGGCGTGGCGCGCCGCGGCGCCGTGCGGGCCGCGGCCGGACGGCTCGCCGACATGGCCGCCATCGGCAAGGATCTGCGCACCATCTCGGCCCTCGCCGCCGCCGCGCGCCGGCATGTCCCGCTGCAGGGGGCGCGCTGCCAGGCGCTCGGCCCCTGGGCCGCCGCCGCCGCGGCGCGCCTGCGGCGGGAGGGCCGCCTGCCCGCCTACGCCTTCGTGGACCGCGACTACGAGCCCGGCTTCGTCGTCTCCGCCGCCCGGCGCCGCTGGGCCGCGCGGATGGAGGCCCGCGCCGCCCGGGAGGCCGATCTCGTTATCTCGATCGGCAGCCGCCTCGCCGCCCTGCGCCGCCGCCAGTCCGGCCGCCGGATCGAGCTCTCGCCCACCGGCGTGGATCCCGCGCGGTTCCGGCCCCGCGCCCGGACCGCGCCGGGGCGCCCCGTCACGCTGATCTTCACCGGCCGCCTCGCGCCCTGGAGCGGGGTCGAGGAGGCCGTCGGCGCGCTCGCCCTGCTCGCCGCTCGCGGGCGGCAGGCCCGCCTGCGCGCGCTCGGCCCGGCGGACCCCGGCTAGGCCCGCCGCCTCCGGGAAGAAGCCCGGCGCCTCGGCGTCGAGGACCGCGTCGAGATCCTCGGCGAGCGCCCCCATGCGGAGGTGGCCGTGGCGCTGGCGGACGCGGATATCGGCCTCGCCGTGTTCCGCCCGACCCCGCTGCGCGTTCACGCCTGCCCGCTCAAGCTGCTGGAATACATGGCCTGCGGGCTGCCCGTCGCGGCGCTGTCGGACTCGGAGAGCGGCGACATCGTGCAGGCCGCGGGCTGCGGCGAGACCTGCGCGGCGACGGCCGGGGCGCTCGCCGACGCGGTCCTTCGCATGACCGCCGACCCGGCGCGCTTCGCCCGCATGTCCGCGGCCGGCCCGGCGGCGGCCGCGCGCCATGACTGGGGGCGCGTCATGGCGCGCGAGCACGCGCTGATGGAGGCGATGCTCGCCGCCGCGCCGTCCGCGGGCCGAGGACGCCGCCCGGCGAGGGACGCGGCGGAGGTTGCGGCATGAGCGGCGCGCGCCCCCTCTCGATCCTCGTGGACGCGGTGAACGGCAACGCCGACCCGCGCGGGCCGGACCGCTATCTCGACAGCCTGCTGCAGGCCGTCGCGGAGCTCGGGACCGCGCACCGGGCGACCGTCCTGCACGCGCCCTGGCAGCGGCTCTTCGCCGGCCGGCGCTACGGCGAGGGCATCCGCTGCAGGGAGGTCGCGCCTCCCCGCGGCGCGGCGGAGCGCGTGATCTGGCACGCGCGGCGCTTCGCCGCCCTGGCCGACGAGGAGGCGCCCGACGTCGTGTTCCTGCCCAACCTCATCTGGACCCCGGGCCTGGCGGCGCCCAGCGTCGTGTGCGCCCACGACCTCGCCCATTTCCGCACGCCGGAGAAGTTCGGACACGCGAAGGCGCGTCTTCTGCGGCCCGTCATCCGGCGCGCCCTGCGCCGGGCCGACCGGGTCATCGCGGTCTCGGAGTTCACCGCCGGCGACGTGGTCCGCTTCGCCGGCGTGCCCCGCGCGCGCATCGAGGTGATCCCCGAGGGCGGCCCGCCCCCGCGGCCCCGTCCGCCCGGCGCCGAGAGCGGGAGCGAACCGCCCGCCTTCCTCTTCGTCGGCAAGCTGGAGCGCAGCAAGGGCGTCGACACGCTGCTCCGGGCCTTCGCGGGGTCGGATCGGCTCGCCGCGCTCGGGGCCACCCTTGATCTGGTCGGACCCGACGGCAACGCCGCGCAGGACATCGCGGCGCTGGCCGCGGGCTGCGGCGGGCGGGTGCGACGGCGCGGCTTTCTCCCGGAGGCCGAGCTGGAGCGCCTCTACCGCGGCTGCCGCGCTTTCGTCTTTCCCTCCGAGGCCGAAGGCTTCGGCCTCGTCCTGCTGGAGGCGATGGCCCATGACGCGCCGGTGATCGCCGCGCGCGCGATGGCCGTGCCGGAGGTCGCCGGGGAGGCCGCGCTGCTGGTCCCGCCGCGCGATCCGGCGGCGCTCGCCGCGGCGATGGAGCGGCTGGCCGACACGCCCGATCTGGCCGCCCGCCTGGCGCAGGCCGGCCGGCGCAACCTCGCCCGGTTCTCCTGGACCCGCGCGGCCGAGCGCACGCTGTCGGCGCTGGAGGCCGCCGCCCGCCCGCGGGCCGGCGCGCAAACGCGGAGGGCGGCGGCATGACCGGCCCGCTCCCCCCCGATCCGCCGCCCGCGGTCAGCGTGGCGCTTCCCCTCTACGACGACGCGGAGACCATCGGCGCCACGCTGGAGGCGCTCGCCGCGCAGACCGGCGCGCCGCCCTTCGAGGTCGTCGTCGTCGATGACGGCTCCCGCGATGCGGGGCCGGAGATCGCCCGCCGGGCCGGGGCGCGGGTCGTCCGGCAGGCCAACGCCGGGCCGGGCGCCGCGCGCAACCGCGGCGCGCGGGAGGCGCGCGCGCCCATCGTCCTGTTTCTCGACGCCGACTGCCGCCCGCCCCCGGACTGGGTGCGCGAGATGACCGCCCCCTTCGCCGATCCTTCCGTGGACGCCGTGATGGGCGCCGTCGCGCCCGCCAATTCCGGCGTGGTCCCCGCAATCGTCCAGCTGGAGATCGAGGAGCGCTACGAGGGGATGCGCCGCGCGCGCGACCGTCTGGATTTCGTCGCCGCCCCGGCCTGCGGCTTCCGGCGCGACGTGTTCCTCGCCCTCGGCGGGTTCGACGAGCGGCTGCGGCAGGCCGAGGACGTGGAGATCGGCTACCGCTTCTCCGGCGCCGGCCGGCGCATCGTGTTCGTGGACTCCGCGCCCGTCGCGCACGCCCATCAGACCCGCTGGCCGGAGTTCCTCGCCACCAAGCACCGGCGCGCGCTCGGCCGCATGCAGGTGTTCGACCTGCATCCCGACAAGCGGCGCCACGATTCCTGGACGCCGCTGTCGCTGAAGCTGCAGTTCGCCCTGGCGCTCGCCGCCCCGCCCCTGCTGCTCGCCGGGCTGCTGTGGCCGCCGCTGGCGCTGGGCGGGCTTCTGGCGCTCCTCGGGGTCGCGGCGCTCGCGGCGCCGCTGATCGGGCGCGTCGCCGCGCGCCTGGCCGGCGAGGTCGGGCGGCCGCGCGCCGTGCTCGCCGGTCTCGCCTTCGTCTACGCCCGGGCCTGGATCATCGCCGCGGCCATCGCCCGGCTCAAGCTCCGCGCGCTCTCCGGAGCGCCCCGCCTCGGCCCGCGCCAGGAGGACCCGGCATGAGGAACGCCCCGCGCCTGCTCGCCGCCCTCGCGGCAATCGCGGTCCTGGCGGCCGCGTCCCTCGCGCATGCCGAGCCCCGGCCCGCGCGGGTGGAGATCGGCCCGCCCGTCGCCGGGGCGGCCCCGGACGTCTACGCCTTCGGCGGGGGCGTGTGGCGCGTGCCCAAGGTCATGCGCCTAGCCGAGCCCCTGCTCGAGGAGCTCGGCAAAGGCGGAACCTGGCGCGTCGCGCTGGCCTGGGAGGCGCTGGCGCCGTCCGCCGATCCCGCCGACCTCGCCCGCCGGCTGGAGCGGCACCCGCTCAACGCCTTCCTCGCCGCGCGCGCCGCCGAGGGGGGCGAGGTCCTGGTCACGCTCGACGCCATGCCGCGCTGGCTCTCGCGCGAGGACTCGGAGGAGAAGCAGGGCGACGCCCCGGCCTGGGCCCTCGCCCCGCCCCGCTCGCAGGAGGGCTGGGCGGAGGTCGTGGAGACGGTCGTGCGCCATTACAACGGCGCCCTCGGGCTCGACGCGGTGTACGAGGTCTGGAACGAGCCGGACCACGCCTTCCGCGGGACTCTGGACGACTATGTGGCCCTCTACCGGGCGAGCGCGCTGGGCGCGCGGCGGGCCGATCCCGCAGCGCGGCTGGCCGGCCCCGCGCTCTCCGACTGGGCCTCGCCCGCCCCGGGCGGCGGGCGGCCCTGGATCGCCGCCTTCCTGGAGGCGGCGGCGCGCACGCCGATCCCGGAGCTCGGCCTGTCGCGTCTGCCGGTCGACGTGCTGACCGCCCACGCCTTCTACCGCGACCCCGGCGTTCATTTCCGCCGGCTGCACGACGCGTGGTCCCGCGCCGCGGAGGCGGCGGGCTACGGCGGCGCACCGATCTGGATCAGCGAGTGGAGCGCGGTGGCGACGCCCCCCTACCCCGAGGGCGATCTCAACGGCACGGCCTACGGCGCCGCCTACGCAGCCGCCTCCCTGACGGAGATGGCCGCGGCCGGGATCGCCCGCCAGACCTGGCAGATGGCGATCGACCCCGGAACCGAGGGCTACTCCGCCGGCGCGCTGACGGCGCAGGGCGTGCCGCGCCCCGTCTTCCACGCCTTCCGCTTCGTCGCGCGCGCCGCGCGCGGGCAGGCGCTCTCCGCGACTGCGGACGCCCCGTTCCTCCACGCCGCCGCCTTCCGGCATGACGGACGGCTCGCCATGCTTCTGGCCCATCTCCTGCCCACCGACGTGATGCTCGCCCGCGCGGCCTTCGAGGATCTCGCCTGGTCGGATCCCGCGACCTTCGCGGCGATCAACGCGCTCGGCTCCGCGCGACTGGAGCGGATCCTGATCGAGGGCGCCGCGCCCCCCGAAGGTCCTCTCGCCGCGCCCCTGCGCGCGGGACGGGAGGCTTTCGTCGCCCGCCGCGACGTCCGCGCGCGCTGGAGCGACGGCGCGCGCGTCAGCCTCGCCCCGCCCGGCCCGGGCTGGCGCCCGAGCCTCCACGAGGCGGTGGACCGCGCGCGCGCGCCCGGCCCCGACCGTCTCGCCCGGCAGGGGGAGCGCGTCGTCGCCGCCCTGCGCGAGGGGCTGGAGCGCGCCGAGCGACGCATGCGGGAGGCCGGCCTGCTCGACGGCCCCGGCCGGACCTACGCCGAAGAGGTGGACGCCCGCCTCGACGGCCGCGCCGCGCTCGCGGCGGCGCCCGGACCCCTCGCGAGCCGGCTCGCCGAGATCGACGCGCTCTGGGTGGAGCCGGCCCGCGCCGCGATGGCCGAGGCGCGCCGGGCGGGCGCCGCGGGGCTGGCGGTCTCCGGCTCGTCCCGGCCGGACGGGACGCTGGAATTCGAGATGGCCCCCGACAGCGTCCACCTGATCCTGTTCGAGCGCGCGCAGTGAGCGGCGCGCGCCCGCGCGGGCCCGGCGCGGCGGCGACGCTCCCGGAGCTCGCGCTTCTCGCCGCCGCCGCCGCGGCGCTCACGCTGGCCGACCCCTGGCTCGGCGGCCTGCTGCCGGAAGGGCTCAGGCGGGCCGGATGGGCGGAGGGTCTGCCCCTGCTCGCGGCTCCGCTCGCCCTCGCGGCGCTCGCGGCCGGTCTGCCCCTCCTGACGTTCGTGGCGCGACCGCCCGCCTACGAGACCGCCTTCCTCTTCGCCGCCTTCGCCGCGGCCCAGCTGAACGGCCTGCGCCTCGGACCGCTGGACGTCTTCGATCTGGCGCTCGCCGTCCTGCTGCTCGTCTGGATCGCGCGCCGCGGCCTCGACCCCGACCGCCCGATCGAGCTGCCCCCGCTCGTCCTGCTCGGGGGCGCGCTGATCCTGCTGCAGACGCCCTACATCCTGGAGCAGAACCCCGTGCGCTGGGCTCTGGGCATGTTCAGCATGACGCGCGCGGTGCTCGTCGCGTTCCTAATCGTGAACGTCTGCGCCGACCGCCGTCGCCTCCGCCAGGCGGAGACGATCCTGATCGCCGTCGCGACCCTCAGCGCCGCGCTCGCCGTGGCGCAGTTCGCGCTCGCCTACGCCGGCGTCTTCCGGTTCACGCTGATCGATCCGCCCGAGAGCGCCTGGAAGCCGACGCCGCTGGGCATGGTCATGCGCGCCTCGGCGCTCTGCATCACGGCCCAGCACATGTCCGGCTTCCTGCTGCTGGCCACGCCCGCGGCCCTCTGGCGGTTCTCGACGCGCTGGCGGGCGCGCGACGGGGCGGCGCTGCTGCTGATCTGGGGCGGCATTCTCGTCTCCTGGAACTACGGCGCCATCCTCGCCGCGGCGGCGCTCGGGGCGCTTTTCGTCTTCGTCCGCTGGCCGTCCCTCACGCCGGTCCTTCTCGCCATCGGCGGGGGGCTGGCGGTCGCGGCCTGGCACACCGGTCTCGCCGAGCTCCTCTGGGACCTCTCCTTCGGCGACTCCGGCGTCGCCAAGGGCATCGACCAGCGCCACACGCTGTTCGCCCTCGGGCTCGAGAAGCTGACGCGCGATCCCCTGATCGGAACGGGGCTTCAGGGCTTCGCCCAGTTCACCGGAAACTTCTGGGCCCGGCCCGTGCACAACACGCCCATGCAGGCGGCGACGGAGCTGGGCGCGCCGGGCGCCGTCATCATCCTCGCCGCCCTTCTGGTTCCCGCGACCCAGGTCCTCCTCCTCGCCCTGCGCCGGGGCGGGGAGGACGCCGCCCTTGCCCGGCGAGCCCTGCTCGTGGCCCTCGGGATCGGCGCGCTGTGGCAGTCCGAGCCGATGCTCGACCACTCCAACGGCTGGCTGATGCTCGGCTTCGTGCAGGCGGTCGCGGTCGTGCTCTCGCGCCCGCGGCGCCGGGGCGCGGGCGGCTCAGGCGAGCATGGCGGCGAGCCGGGCGGATAGCAGACCCGCCCCCGCGATCGCGGCCCACAGCCCCAGAAGCTCCACCCAGCGCAGGGCGAGCAGCCATCGCCGCCGCCGGCGCAGGCGCGCCCGCGCCTGCGGGGCGACCCATTCGCCCTCCCACAGCACCAGCCCGGCGGCGCGGCGGCGCTCGGCCTCGTGCAGGAAGGCCGCATGCAGCGCCGCCTCCGTCCCGTGCGGGAGCGAGCGCGGCGACGGATCGGACCCGTCAGCCGGCGCCATGGTGGAAGACCAGCGTCAGCAGCACGAACACGCCCAGAATCGACAGCCCCGCGCAGAACAGGCCGATGGCGAGCGCGCCCAGCGCCTCCTGCAGCCAGCGAAGCGGCCGCGGCACGGCGGGCGGCGGCCCGTCGAGACGGCGTTCCAGAAGGTCCGCCCGGGCCGCGAGGGCGCGGGCCGCCTCCGGGGGCAGCGCCTCGGCCACGCTGGGCGCGCCGGCGCTCACGCCCCGCCTCCGGCGGCCGTCGCCGCGCGCAGCCTCGCCAGCTCCGCCTCCGCGAAGCGCGGCGCGGGGAGCCGCTCCGCGATGCGGCGCAGGCGAAGGCGCTCCACATAGGCGAGGATCAGGGCGTAATAGACGCCGGCCAGCAGGCCGGCGAAGCCCGCCACCACGGCGTTCGCCACCGGCAGCGGGAAGGCCGGGCGATCCGGCGCGACGGCGCTCTGCACCAGCACCAGCGGGGCGGAGGCATGCTCGCTCTGCAGCGCCGCCTCGCGAAGGGAGGCCCGCGTCTCCTCGATCTCGGCGGCCAGCCCCGCGGCCTCGCCCTCCAGCGCGCCCAGCCGGGCCGCCGTGTCGATGGCCCGCTGAAGCGCCCGGTCGGACTCCTGCAGCCGACGGCCGAGCTCCTCCAGCCCCGCCGCCTCCGCGGCGCGGTCGGCCTCGGCGCGCATCATCTCGCTGCGAAGCGCCTCGTGAACGCTGCTCGCCGGCTTGGTGACGGCCTGCGTCAGCCGCTCGCGCGCCGCCTTCAGCTCCGCCGCGACGCTTTCGAGACGCCCTTCCAGCTCCTGCCGGCGGGGGTCGCGCGGCCCTTCGTCCAGGGCCGCAAGCTCGAAATGCAGCGCGTCCGCCTGCGCCTCCAGGCGCTCCAGCGCCGGGCTGACCAGCACCGACTCGCCTTCGCGGTAGAGCTCGCGCTCCTCCGCCAGCGCCTGCGAGAGCGCGGCGAGCCGCGCCCGGGTCTCCGCCAGCGCCACCCGCTTGCCGGCCAGGCTCTCCTGAACATCGCGCCGGGCGTCGGCGAAGGCGTCCAGCGCCGCCTCGTCGCCCCCCAGCCCGCTTTCCAGGCGCGTCCGCCTCTGCTCGGTCCGGACCTCGGCGAGACGGGCCTCCAGATCCTCCAGCAGCCCGGCCATCGCCTCGCGCATCGCCGTCGCGCGCCGGCGCATGGAGGTTTCGTGGAAACGCCGGTAGATGTCCGGCGCCGCGTTGGCGATCCGCGCGGCCATCTCCGGGTCCCGGTCGCGGGCGAAGACGTTGATCATGAACTCGCTGCTGACGGTCACGTCGACGCGCCGTCGCAGGTCCGGGAGCGGTCGCGCGCCATCTATCGCCTCGCGCAGGGCGGTCATGGCGTCGAGCCCGCGCAGGACGCCGACATGAACCGAGGCCGCCTTCTCCTCGGGAAACGGCACCAGCGGCTCGGGCGCCAGCGAGTCGCGCGCCGCAGGGCCGGTGAAGCTCGGCTGCCCGCCGGTGTCGGCGAGGTAGAAGGTCGCCTTGGCTTCGTAGACCGGCGCGAAGGAGCCGCTCAGCAGCCAGGCGAAGCCGGCGGCCGACGCGGCCGTCAGCAGCACCGCCCAGCGACGGCGCCAGATGTCATGCCAGTGCTGATGCAGCGGAACCCCGTACGACATGCCCCCGCTCCACACCCTCTCATGGAGAAGCATAGCACAATAACGCCACGGAAACCTCCAGTCGCCGACCATTCATCCGGACAGCGCGGCGCGGCCGCGCGCAGACGGAAGGCCCCCTCCGGCCGCGGTCGGGGAAGCCCGGAACGAAAACCGAACGCCGGGCGACGCCAACGCCCCTGCCCTAGACGCCCGGCCCGCGAAAAACATACACGACGCAGGACCCTGGCGACGTGGCGGAGTGGTTACGGAGCGGATTGCTGTCCGTCGCCAGATGATTTGAGACATCGAGCGCGCGATCGCTTTGGAGGGCTCGGCTGCTTGGGTTGAGGTTATGCGGCGCAGCTCTGAGTGAGCAAGCGGCGCTGCCGGATGGTTTCCTCCTTGATGCTCTGTCTCTCTCGCCTGATTGCCTCGGCGCGTCCGCAGCAGGCGTCGGCAGGCGTGACGTTGCCCAGGCTCTCATGGACGCGGCGATGGTTGTAGTGATCCACGAACTCGGCGACGGCAGCCTCGAGCGCGCCGGGCAGGTAGTGGTTCTCCAGCAGGATCCGGTTCTTCAGCGTCTGATGCCAGCGTTCGATCTTGCCCTGGGTCTGCGGGTGGTTCGGCGCCCCTCGGACGTGGTCCATGCCCTTGTCCTGCAGAAAGTCCGCGAGATCGCCGGCGATGCAGGAGGAGCCGTTGTCGCTGAGCAGGCGCGGCCGGTGCAGCACCGTCGGCTGGTCGCAACCCGAGGCCGCCAGTGCGAGGTCCAGCGTGTCGGTCACATCCTCCGCCCGCATGGTGGTGCAGAGCTCCCAGGCCACGACGTAGCGGCTGAAGTCGTCGAGGATGGTGCTGAGATAGTACCAGCCCCAGCCGACGACCTTGAGGTAGGTGAAGGCGGATGATCTCAAGCTTCTCGGAGGCGGGACATCTCATTCCTGGTCTCCCCCATCCCCGAGCATGCTTTCTTTCAGCAGCCGGTTCTCGAGGGTGAGGTCCGCCACGGCCTCCTTCAGAGCCGAGGTTTCGGCCCGCAGCTCCTTCACCTCCGGCGCGGACGCCTGCCGCGTCGTGTCGCCCGACAGCCGGCGCTTGCCGGCCTCCAGGAACTCCTTCGACCAGCCGTAGCAGAGGCTTGTCGCGATACCCTCGCGACGGCACAGCTCGGCGATGCTCTCCTCGCCGCGCAGACCCTCCAGCACGATGCGGATCTTCTCCTCCGCCGAGTGCTGCTTGCGGATCCTGCGGCGAATGTCCTTCACCACCTTCTCGGCCGGCGGCTTCTTCGTATCGGTCTTCCGTCTCATCGTCTCGCCTCCTTGGGCACGATGAGCCGAAAACCCTCCGTTGCGAAATCAACTCGGGAATCTCATGGGCGCTGACGCCGGACAGGCTCCGCTGCTGACGGAGGCGCAGCGCGCGGCGCTGGCACGGGCTGTCGAGGTAGGGCCGAAGCCGGATCTGGACGGCGTGGTGCGCTGGCGGCTCGTGGACCTGGTGCAGTGGATCTGGGAGGAAATCGGCGTCTCGGTCAGCCGCCAGACCCTGGGCAGGGAGCTGCGCGCCATGGGCTTGCGCAAGCTGTCGGCGCGGCCGCGCCACTACGGGCAGGACCCCGAAGCCCTGGCCGAGTTCAAAAAAAGCTCCCCGACCGGCTGGCGGAGATCCGAGCCCGGCTCCCGGCGGGGAGCGAGCTCGAGCTCTGGTGGCAGGAGTGAGCGCGACCGTGGGCCCCGGTGGGGCCGCGTAAGCGCGCGAACGCTCGCGTAGGCCAGAAGAACCCCATCACCCGCCGCTGGGCCCGGCGCGGAACCCGGCCGCGGGCGGAGAAGGACCAGCGCACGAAGTGGGTCTGTATCTTCGGCGCGATCTGTCCGGCGAGGGGCAAGGCCGCGGGGCTCGTCATGCCCTTCGCCGACACCGAGGCCATGCAGGCGCATCTCGTCGGGATCAGCCGCGCCGTCGCGCCCGGCGCCCATGCCGTGCTGATGCTCGACCAGGCGGGCTGGCGCATCTCCGCGCGCCTGGTCGTGCCCGACAACATCACCCTGCTGCCGCTGCCGCCCCGCTCCGCCGAGCTGAACCCGGTCGAGAACGTCTGGCAGTTCCTGCGCGACAACTGGCTGTCGAACCGGATCTTCCGATCCTGCGACGACATCGTCGACCACTGCTGCGACGCCTGGAACAAGCTCGTCGATCAGCCCTGGCGCATCAGGGCCATCGGACGGCGCGAATGGGCCCATGGGTTCTGATCATTGGGCGCCAGTACGAGTGGTCGTTCGGGATTTTTGGCAGGGAACACGCCCGCGCCGAGAATCGGCGCATCCGGGCTCGTTCAGGGGGTCTGATTGATTCAGTCGCCGCATCGAGCGGCGCGCCTGCGGCAGCCCGCGATCGGCAGCCCGCGATCGGCAGCGGCCTCACGAAAATCTCTCCTCTCTCTCGCGCAAGGGCTCGGAGCAGGCTTCGTCGAGCGCCCCCGCCTTCCAGCCGCAGGGCGGCGTGGATTCGTCCCGGCGGCGCAGGCGCGCCCTCGAGGAAGGTCATTCCGCGCTCGACCCTGATGCCGGACCCACGCGACGGGATGCCGAGGTCGCGGTGGCGAAGAAGACGTTCCGCTCGCCGCCGGTCGGCGCGCATGGGCGGACGGAGGGACCGGCCTCGACCGCCTCCGCGGCCTCCAGCGGGCCGCGCTGCATAGTCTGGTCCATCCGCCCGCGCGGCCCGTTCGAGATGCGGGTCACCGCGATCCCGCCATCCGCACTCGGTTCCGCCCGCCTCC
The DNA here is from genome assembly GCA_051747505.1 of Pseudomonadota bacterium. Lineage (GTDB taxonomy): Bacteria > Pseudomonadota > Alphaproteobacteria > Rhodobacterales > Rhodobacteraceae > Albimonas. Next base: position 42,997 of record JBNJGE010000002.1, read on the forward strand.
CGGCGTCCGCATTCCGTGGGGACGCGACGCCTTGGCCCGGCCGTGCGGACCGCCTACCGTTCCCGGCGAAAACAGGGGAGGCGCCCATGCCCGGCCCGCTCGACGGCCTGCGCGTCATCGACGCGACCACGATGATCTCCGGCCCGCTCTGCACCATGATTCTCGCCGACCAGGGGGCGGATGTGGTGAAGATCGAGCGGCCCGGCGCCGGCGACCACACGCGCGAGGTCGCGGGCCGGCGCGGGGGCTTCTCGGCCTCCTTCCTCAACAACAACCGCAACAAGCGCTCGGTCGCGCTGAACCTGAAGGACCCGCGCGGCGTCGAGGCCGCGCTGCGCCTGTGCGAGGGCGCGGATGTCTTCGTCCAGAACTTCCGTCCCGGCGTGGCGGAGCGCATCGGGTTGGGCGAGGCCGCCATCCGCGCCGCGCGGCCGGACATCGTCTATGCTTCCATCGCCGGCTTCGGCTTCGAGGGGCCGTGGGCGCAGCGCCCCGTCTACGATCCGCTGGTGCAGGCGCTCTCCGGCCTCGCCTCCGTGCAGGGCGGGGCGGATTCGGCCCGGCCGCGGCTGGTGCGCACGATCCTGCCGGACAAGGTCACGGCGATCCAGGCGAGCCAGGCCATCACCGCCGCCCTCGTCGCGCGGGAGCGGACGGGCGAAGGCCAGAGCCTGACGCTGTCGATGCTCGACACGGTGGTCCACTTCCTGTGGAGCTCCGACATGTCCGGCTACACCTTCGTGGGCGACGAGGCGGAGGAGGCCGGGGACGAGGCGCAGAGCTTCGTGGAGCTGATCTACCAGACCGCCGACGGCTGGATGGCGGTCTCCGCCCACACCGACGCCACCTGGGCGGGGCTGACCCGCGCCGTGGGCCGGCCGGACTGGCGCGACGACCCCCGCTTCGCCACCGCCGAGCTGCGGGAGGTCAACAAGCCCGCGCGGCTGGAGCTGACGCAGGAGGCGCTGCTGGCCGACACCACCGAAAACTGGATGGAGCGCCTGACGGCGGAGGACGTGCCCTGCGCCCCCGTCCTCACCCGCGCCGAGATGTTCCGCCACCCGCAGGTGGAAGCCAACGGCGTCGTCCTGGAGACCGACCACCCGGAAGCGGGGCGGATCCGGCAGGCCCGCACGCCCGTTCGCTTCTCCGCCACGCCCGCGGAGCCGCCGAAGCCCGCCCGGCGCCTCGGGGCCGACACCGAGGCCGCGCTGGCCGAGGCCGGCTACACGCCCGGGCAGATCGCGACGCTCGTCGCCGAGGGGGTGGCGGCCCTGCCCCAGGAGAGTGAGGCATGATCGAGTTCCACTACGCCCCCACGCCCAACGGCTGGAAGGTCGGCATCATGCTGGAGGAGTGCGGCCTGCCCTACGAGCTCCGCCTGATGAGCCTGACCGAGGGCGACCAGTTCAGGCCGGAATTCCTGGCCCTCTGCCCCAACGCGAAGATGCCGGCGATCCTCGACCGCGAGCCGGCGGAGGGCTGCAGACCCGACCCGCTCCCGGTCTTCGAATCCGGCGCCATCCTGCTCTATCTGGCGGAGAAGACCGGCCGCTTCGCCCCGCCCGAGTCCGACCGCCGCGCGCGCAAGGAGCTGATGGAGTGGCTGTTCTGGCAGACCGGCAATCAGGGGCCGATGGGCGGGCAGCTCAGCCATTTCCGCAACTACGCGCCGGAGGGCGACCGCGATTACGGCTTCAAGCGCTATCTCGGGGAATACGACCGCAACCTCGGGGTGCTGGAGAACCGGCTGGCCGACCGGGACTGGATCCTGGGCGAGGACTACTCCATCGCCGACATGATCGCGTTCCCGTGGGTGTTCATCGCCAGGCCCCTCGGCGCCTCGCTGGAGGCGTTCCCCCGCGTCGCCGACTGGCGCGCGCGCATCAAGGCCCGCCCGGCGGTGCAGCGCGCCATCGACCTGCGCAAGGATGCGCAGAACCGCGGCCAGCACCGGGCGGACAACAACAGGGTGCTGTTCAACCAGAGCGCGGCATCGCTCCGCGGACGCTGATCCGTCGCCGTCGCCCCGGCGCCGGCGACGGCGACGGCGTGGCCCGGCTCCAGCGCGCGCAGGGCGAAGGCGCCGCCCGTGCGTCAGAGGCCGATGACGCCGAGTTCGCTCATGGCGGCGTCCTTTCTCCGTTTCCGCAAGGAATCCGGGCGGCGACGCCGGTGCGGCTGCGGGCGTTTCCGGCCGCCCGTCACGCCTCCGCGATCCGCAGCACGGAGGCGCGGGAGCTGCGCAGCCGCACGCCGCGGTTTCGGATCAGCGCGTGCAGCAGGGCCGGCAGCCCCTCGGTGGCGCCGACCAGCCGGCGGACGCGGTCGGCGTTGGTCCCTCTCAGGGCGTCGGGACCGTTGCGCGCGTTCAGGTGCAGCAGCTGGGCGCTCGCGATGACTGCGAGATGGGTGAAGGCCTGCGGGAAGTTGCCCAGGAACTCGCCGCTCTCCGGGTCGATCTCCTCGGCAAAGAGGCCGACGTCGTTGGCCTTCCCGATAAGCCGCTCGAACAGCGCGCGCGCCTCCTCCGCCCGGCCGGTGGCGAGCAGCGCATCCACCAGCCAGAAGCTTGTCATCAGGAAGGCGCCCTCCTCGCCCTCGAGGCCGTCTGCGCCGCGGTAGCGGTAGACGAAGTCGCCGCGCCGCAGGTCGCGCTCGATGCGCCGCACGGTCGCCTCGAAAAGGCCCGAGGGCAGGGGCAGGCCGAGCAGCGGCGCCTGCAGCAGCGCCGCGTCGGTCTCCGCCGACCCGAAGGCCTGCGCCAGCGCCGGCGGGTCGCCCGTGCAGCCTTCCTCGCGGAGCGCCGCCAGGATGGCCTCGCGCGTGTCGCGCCAGCGCGGGCGGTCGCCCAGCAGGCTGGCGGCGCGGTCCAGCGTGACCAAGGCCATCGCCTTGCCCTGCGTGAAGTGGCGCGGGGGGCCGCGCATCTCCCACAGGCCCTGGTCGGGCTCCCGCCAGGTCTCGCAGACATGGTCGGCGATCCGGGCAAGCAGCGCGGCCTCGTCCCGGTCCGGCCGTCCGCCGAGCGCCCGGCGCAGATGCGCCCAGTCCAGCACCTCGCCGAAGACGTCGAGCTGGCGCTGCTCCGCGGCGGCGTTGCCGACGCGCACAGGGCGCGCGCCGCGGTAGCCCGCCAGCCCCTCGATCTCGCGCTCGTGCAGGAAGGCCTCGCCGTCGATGCCATACATGATCCGCATCTGCGCCCCCGGCCGCAGGCAGCGCCGGGCCAGGAATTCCGAGAAGCGCCGGCCCTCGCCGCTGTAGCCGATCGAGGACAGGGCGAAGAGCGCGAAGCTCGCGTCACGCATCCAGCAGAAGCGATAGTCCCAGTTGCGCCCGCCCCCCGGCGTCTCGGGCAGCGAGGTGGTGGGGGCCGGCGACCAGCGCCCCTGTGGGCGCGTAGGTCAGCAGCTTGAGCGCCAGCGCGCTGCGCTGCACGGCGTCGGCGTAGGGGCCGCGATAGCGCGAGTATTCGCACCACTCCTCCCAGAAGGCGCGGGTGGTCTCGAAGGCGGCGTCGGCGTCCCGGCGCGGATCGCGCAGGGGCGGCAGGCGGGTAAGCACGGCGTTGCGGCGCTCGCCCTCGCCCGAGCGGCATTCGAGGTGGCGCACCAGCCAGCCGGGCGCGGCGAGCGAGACGTAGTCGTGCACCCCCGCCTCCCGCGAGCGCCCGACGGGCATGAAGTCGAGCACCTCGAGCACGCCCCTCTCCGTCTCGAAACGGGTGCGCAGGATGTTGCTGCGGGGCAGGTAGGCGCGCGTGATGCGCGGCGCCTCGCCGGCCCGGATCTCCCAGGCGCCGCCGCGCCCGGCGTCGAGCAGGCGGAAGAAGACGGGATCGCCGTCGAAGCGCAGCGGCGCGAACCAGTCGATCGCGCCCGCGCGGGAGACGAGCGCCGCGCCGCGGCAGTCGCCGATCAGGGCGTAGTCGCCGATGGGGGGCTGTCGGGCGTCGCGCTCGCGCATCCGGGTCTCCTGCCTGTCAGCCTCGGCAACCGGGCGGCGCCGCCGGCCTGTCCCGACCGACGGCTCCCGGATTTTCACGAGGGCGCGAGCCGCGCGCTCAGCCCTGATGCTCCGCGCCGATGCCCTCGAACATCTCGCGCAGGTCGACGGTGGGGCGATTTCCGACGGCGTCGATATTCGCGTCCAGCCAGCGCGTCGCGGTCTCGCGGCCAATGTCGCGCAGATGCTTCAGGAAGGCCCATTCCGCATTCATCTTCGAGGATGCCCCGAGCGACTTGAGAGCCTCCTGGTTCTCGATGATGTGGACGCGCAGCTGGCGGTAGTCCTCGCGCGAGAGCTTGCCCTGCTCGATCAGCCGGTCGACGAAGTCGATGGCGCGCAGCTCCTTGAGCAGGGAGCCGTTGAAGCTGATCTCGTTGACCCGGTTGCGGATCTCCTCGGGCGTGCGCGGCGCGCCCTTGCGCTCGATCGGGTTGATCTGGACGACCACGATGTCGTCCGGGCCCGGATTGGAGTGGAACGGGAACAGCGCCGGGTTGCCCATGTAGCCGCCGTCCCAGTAGGGCACGCCGTCGATCTCCACCGCCTGGAACAGGAAGGGCAGGCAAGCCGAAGCCATGACCATGTCCGCGGTCAACCGCTCGCGCGGGAAGATCTTCACCTTGCCCGTCTCCACGTTCGTGGCCGAGACGAACAGGTGGAAGGCCGTGCAGGCGCGGACGCTCTCGAAGTCGATGCTGCGCTCGAGCAGGTCGCGCAGCGGGTTCATGGCGAGCGGGTTGAACTGGTAGGGCGAGGCCATGCGCGTGAACGTGTCGAAGGCGTGAAAGGCCGGCGAATGATCGAGACTCCAGTTTCCCATCAGCCGGTCGATCGGTGCGCGCTGGACGGGGCTGAAGCGCGCCGCGCGGCTCATCTCCCGCCAGAAGCCGTCGAGCGCGGCGCGCGCGCCCTCCGGCCCGGCGCGGGTCATGCCGTCCGCCACGGCGACGGCGTTCATGGCGCCGGCCGAGGTGCCGGAGATGGCGGCGATCTCCAGCCGACCGTCCTCCAGGATGCGGTCCAGGACGCCCCAGGCGAAGGCGCCATGCGCGCCCCCGCCCTGGAGCGCGAGGTTCACCGGCTTGGCGGCCTGTGTCATCTCGATCCCCCTGCTGTCCGGGCTTGCGGCGCCGATCCTGCCCGGCCGCGGCGCGCCGGGGAAATCACCCCTTCGCGCGCTCACGCGTCCGCGCCAGCCTGCGGAACCGGAGATCACCATGCGGTGACGCGCGGGGGCTGCCGGGATGTCAAGGGAGCGGAGGACGCATGAGCCTCGGCGACATCGAGAGCGGCGAGGACGCGGCGCTGCGGGCGGAGCTGGCCGGGATGCCCCCCGAGGGGGCGCTTTCCGACGGCACGCGCAGCGAAGGCGAGCGCCGCCTCGTCGCCCTCGAGGTCCCCCGCGCGTTGGGCTGCGATTGCTGCGAGGCGACCCTCGCGGGCGCGGCGCGCTGGGGCTGAGCGGGACAGACCCTTCCGCCCCAGGGGGCGCGGCCGCGCCCAGCGATCCGCGCCTCGCGCTGATGCTCCGGGCAGCGCGCGATCATGGCCGAGAGGGGCCGGTCGAAGACCTTCGTCTGGCGCAGGCACGAACGGTTCATGACGGACGGCGAGGACGGGCTGCTGCGTAAAGGACACGCCGGCCGGGCAAGACACCGGTCGCGGGAGAACGGGTCGCCGAGCCGCTCCGCCCGAGCCAGACACCGCCGCCACGTGCGGCGACCCGCTGGACGACGCGTGCCATGGTCGGGACGGCCGGACTTGCCGCCTCGCTGGTGAAGAAGATCCGGAAGGCGCACGGGCGCGCGCTGCATAAGTGTCTGGAGCGCCGATCCCGATGCCGTCATCGCGGCCCGCAGCAGAGCTTTGCAAGCGTTGGAGTCGTTCCACTTGAATGTCCAGTGGCGTCGCCTCGGCTGTATAAGGATGGCTCCGCGGGATCCGATTTTCCTGCCTCCACGCCCCATCATGAGGCGCGCCTGCGTCTAGGACTTCCGCTCGTCGCCATGCCCGGGCTGGCGATAGGACTGGATCGCTTGCGATGCTCCGCCGTTTCGAAGGCGATCACCCTGATCATCCAACCCTCGACCTGCGGGCGTCGCATCGCCCGTGTGCAGGTCTCCTCGTCGATCCAGGAGCGGAGGCGCCCCTGCGCCCTCGGCCCGGCGCCACTCCGGAGGCGGGCGGCGGCGCGGCCTTTCCCTTTCCCGGGACCTCTCCACTCGCGGGCGAGCGCGTCAGGTTCCCTCGTCCGGGCCGGATCAAGTCCGGGCACGCCGGAGATCGGCGAAACCCGTGATGGCGTCAAGCATGCGATGCCGGTGGGTCATGCCGCTCGATAAGGTCGGAGGCAGTCGGCGGCTCTGGCTCGCGAAAGTGGCGACCGTTGATCCTGGCCGTTGGACGGGCAATGACCGCTTCGAGCGTCGCCAAAAGGCCGCAGCCGGAACCCCCCTCGCTGCACACGGCTGGGGGCTGAGCCGAGTGCCCGCGCGATGACGCCCGCCTTTCGCGTCTCAAGGCGCCGCCTCCCTGTCGGAGGGGGCGTTCTCGCCCGGACGGCCCGGCGCGGCCGATCCACGCCGAGGCCGTCGCAGCGCGACGAGCACAAGCGGGCCGGCGGTCAGCAGACCGAGGGCGAGCGCGAACCACACCGCCCGCCCGGGGTCGCCGCGCGCCGCCTCGCTTCCGAAATGGGCGAGCGCGAAGCTTGCCGGGGCGATGCCCGCCAGAGTGGCGAGCAGGAAACGCCACAGGTGAAGCCGGCTCAGCCCTGCGGCGTAGCTGATCGCGTCGAAGGAGACGAAGGGCGCCAGGCGGCTCGCGAAGACCGTCAGCGTCAGGGCGTTCTGGGAGCCCAGAAGCCCGCGATCGGCCCTTCCTCCCAGCAGCCGGAGAACGGCGTCCCGGCCCAGATGCCGCGCGATGAGAAAGGCGGCCATGGCCCCCAGCTCGGCGCCGACGGCGACATAGGCCGCGCCGAAATAGTGGCCGTAGGCCGCCCCGGCGGCCAGCGCGATGGGGGCGCTCGGGATGGGGCTGGCCACGACCGCCAGCGTCATCAGCGCGACAATGAGCAGCGGCCCCGCCGGGCCCGCCCGCGCGATCAGCGCGTCGACGGCCTCGGCGTCGATCCGGTCGAGCAGCGGGTCGGCCGCGCCCGAGAACCAGGCGACGACCGCCGCGAACAGGAGGACGAGCGCCGCGATCCTTGCGACCGTCCAGGGGCGGAGCCCTCTGCCCGGGAGACGCCGCCGTCCGGCGTCCGTCTCCGCCGGGCCCCGCGTCACCGGAGGTCCAGCCGGCGCAGGCGCAGCGCGTTCGCGATCACGGAGACGGAGGAGAAGCTCATCGCCGCCGCCGCGATCATCGGGGAGAGCAGCGTGCCGGTCAGCGGGTAGAGCACGCCGGCCGCGATGGGCACTCCGGCGCCGTTGTAGACGAAGGCGAAGAACAGGTTCTGGCGGATGTTGCGCAGGGTCGCGCGCGCCAGCCGCCGGGCGCGGGTGACGCCGGCGAGATCGCCGCTCATCAGGGTGATCCCGGCGCTCTCCATGGCCACGTCCGCGCCGGTGCCCATCGCCAGGCCGACATCGGCCGCGGCCAGGGCGGGGGCGTCGTTCACGCCGTCGCCGGCCATCGCCACCTTGCGCCCGGCCGCCCGCAGCTCCTCGACCAGCTTCTGCTTGTCCTCGGGCAGCACGCCCGCGCGCACCTCGTCGATGCCGAGGCGCCCGGCCACGGCCTCGGCGGTCCGCCGGTTGTCGCCGGTGGCCATAATGACGCGGATGCCCTGCTCGTGCAGCGCGCGGATGGCCGGGCCGGTGGTCTCCTTGATCGGGTCGGCCACGGCCACGATGCCGACCAGGACGCCGTCCACCGCCAGCAGCATCGCGGTGCGGCCCTCCGCGCGCAGCTCGTCGGCGCGCGCCTCGGCGGCCTGCGCGTCGATTTCCAGCGCCTCCATCAGCGCAGCGTTGCCCAGCGCCGCCTCGCGCCCCTCGATGCGGCCCGTCACGCCCTTGCCGGTGACGGCCTCGAAATCCTCGGCGCGCGGGGGCTCGAGGCCGCGCTCCCGGGCCCCCTCCAGGATCGCCTCCGCGAGCGGGTGCTCCGAGCCCTTCTCCAGCCCGGCGGCGAGGCGCAGGACCTCGTCCTCCGACAGCTCGCCCAGGGCGACCGCGTCCGTCAGCTTCGGCCGCCCCTCGGTCAGCGTCCCGGTCTTGTCCACGATCACGGTGTCCACGCGGGCCATGCGCTCCAGCGCCTCGGCGTCGCGGATCAGCACGCCCGCCTGGGCGCCGCGCCCGGCGGCGGTGGTGATCGAGATCGGCGTGGCGAGGCCCAGCGCGCAGGGGCAGGCGATGATCAGCACCGACACCCCCGCCACGACGGCGTAGGCGAGCGACGGCTGAGGACCCCAGGACAGCCAGACGACGAAGGCGACCACGGCCACCGCCACCACGGCGGGGACGAAGACGCTCGACACCCGGTCCGCGAGGCCCTGGATCGGCGCGCGGGAGCGTTTCGCCTGGGAGACCATGTCCACGATCTGCGACAGCACGGTGTCGGCGCCGACGCGCGCGGCCTCGATCACCAGCGAGCCGTTCTTGTTGATGGTCCCGCCGATGACGCGGTCGCCCTCGGTCTTTTCCACCGGCACGGACTCCCCGGTGATCATGCTCTCGTCCACCGAGGACCGGCCCTCGATCACCCCGGCGTCCACCGGCACGCTCTCGCCCGGGCGCACGCGCAGGCGGTCGCCCTCCACCACGTTCTCCAGCGGGGCCTCGTATTCCGTGCCGTCGGGCAGGATGCGCCGGGCCGTCTTGGGCGCGAGGTCCAGCAGCGCCCGGATGGCGTCGCCCGTGCGCTCGCGCGCGCGCAGCTCCAGCACCTGGCCGACGAAGACCAGGGCGATGATGACGACGGCCGCCTCGAAATAGGTGGCGACGCCCGCGCCCTGCCGATACTCCGCCGGGAAGACGCCCGGCAGGAAGGTCGCGAAGATCGAGTAGACATAGGCCGCCCCGACGCCCAGCGAGATCAGCGTCCACATGTTCGGGCTGACCCGGCGGATGGAGTTCCAGCCGCGGAGGAAGAAGGGCCGCGCGGCCCAGAGCACGACCGGGGTGGCCAGCGCGAACTCGACGTAGCGGGCGAGCTGATGCCCGATCCAGTCGGCGACCGGCAGGCCGACCATGCCGCCCATGGTCAGGATCACCAGCGGCACGGCGGCCGCGGCGCTGATCCACATGCGGCGCGTGAAGTCCGCCAGCTCCGCGCTGGGCTCGTCCGTCGGCGTCATCGGCTCCAGCGCCATGCCGCAGATCGGGCAGTCGCCGGGCGCGTCGCGGATGATCTCCGGGTGCATCGGGCAGGTCCACTGCGTCCCCGGCGCCGCCCGGTCGCCGACCTTGTCGGCGTTGCCGGAGACGTAGAAATACGGGTCCGCCTCGAACTTCCGCCGGCAGCCTTCGGAGCAGAAATGCCAGCTCCGCCCGTCCCACTCCGCCGAGGGCGTGTCCGGACCGGGGGTGACGGTCATGCCGCAGACGGGGTCGCGGGCCGTTTCCGGCGCGTCGGCGGCCCCGGTCCGCGCGGTCTCGGGGTGGGACATCTCTGCGCTCCTTCTCCAGCCCTCGTCAGGGAGCTGGGGATTCCAGTTGCTGGAAGGTCAAGGGGGCCCCCGTCCGGGGCTCCGCGCGATCAGCGATTCTGGGCGAAGACGCGCACACCGCCGTCGGGGTGGATGGCCAGCGTGTCGAAGGGGTCGCGGCGGTCGCCCATCTCCATCCCCGGCGAGCCGGCGGGCATGCCGGGGACGGCGAGGCGGCGGATCTGCGGCGCCTCGTCGAGGAGGCGGGCGATATCCGCGGCGGGGACGTGGCCCTCGACGAAGCAGCCGCCCATGGCGGCCGCATGGCAGAATATCTGCTCCGGCTTCAGGCCGATGCGGCGCTTGAGGTCGTCCAGCGACTTCTGGGCGGTGTTCTGCACCTCGACCTCGAAGCCGGCCTCGCGCATGCGATCGACCCGGGCGGCGCGGCAGCCGCAGGTGGGCGACCTGGCGACGACGATCGGTTCGGCCGGGGCGGCGAGGGCGCTCCCGAAGGGCGCGGCGGAAAAAAGGGCGGAGGCCGCGAGCGCGAGGCTCGGAAAAAGACCGGTTCATGGAGAGTCTCCGTCGGCTTCGCATGACGGGCGCGGGCCCGGCGCAGGCGGGGGCTGCGGACGAAACAGGCAGGGGAACCGGGTCCGTCGAGATCCCCGGCCGGAGGCGGGGACGCACAAGCAGGAAGTCCAGACAGGAGGGCGGGTCAAGCGGGCATCACCGCACGCATACGTGATCCCGAAGATGCCGAAAGGCTTGACGGGGGACCGCGACGCCCCTGTATCTACGAGCGATGAGACGCGCGGTCGCCTTCCTTTCCGTCCTGCTGACGCTTCTCGCCCTGCTTCCGGGCGGGAACGGCGCCCATGCGTCCGGCGCGCATCCTCATGCCATCGCCGGATCCGCGCATGCCGATCATGGCATGGACCATGACCGCGCCGCGCTCCCGGCGGCCGGGCTGGCGGGCGACGAGCGCCCGTCCGAGCGAAACGCCGGTCATCCGCCGGGCTGCTCGATGATCGTGGGGCATTGCACCGGCGTCCTGCCGCCCCCGGAGCTCGTGCTGAAGCGCGCGCCGGCGCGCCTGCGCCTCGCGCAGCGGCCGATCTCCGACACCCTCGTCGCCGGCCGGGGGCCGGAGGCCGAGACGCCGCCTCCTCGAACCTGACGGACCGTTCCCGACATCGCGCCCCGGCGCGGCCTCCGCGCCCCGCCGGAGGCCGGAACGACACGTCAGTTCGAGGAGAAGTTTCATGTCCATCCGGACGATTTCGCCCGCGATCGCCGCGGCGATCGCCCTTGCCACCGCCGCGCCCGCGCTTGGCGCAGGCGCGCACTCCGGCGGCCACGGCCATGGCGGCGAGGCCATGCACGGAAGCCCCGGCCAGCCCTCGCAGGTCGACCGCACCGTCGAGGTCGTCATGCACGACAATTACTACGAGCCCGAGACGCTCGAGGTTGAGGCGGGCGAGACCATCCGCTTCAGGGTGCGCAACGCGGGCCAGCTGGTCCACGAGTTCAATCTCGGCACGCCCGCGATGCACGCGGCCCACAAGGACGAGATGATGATGACGGAGCACGGCGTGCTCCATGCCGATCGCATCGACGAGGAGGCCGCGAAGCGGATGCAGGCCTCCATGGGCCACGGCATGCACGACGATCCCAACAGCGCGCTTCTGGAGCCCGGCGAAAGCGCCGAGGTGATCTGGACCTTCCCCGAGGGCGGGGAGACGACGCTGGAATTCGCCTGCAACGTGCCCGGCCATTACGAGGCCGGCATGGTCGGCGAGGTGCATCTGGGCCACGGCCGCTGATCCCCCGGCGGCGGCGCCCGCATTGCGGGGGCGCCGCCGCCTCCCTCTTATCTCGACAAGGACAACGCAGATGCGCTTCTCCGCCGTTCTCCGGGCCGCCGCGCTCGGAACGGGGCTCGGCGCGGTCGCCTTCGGGGCGGCCGCGGCCGACACCTACGACATCACCGTCGATCGCATCGCCATCGACACGGGCCGGTTCACGCGCTCCGGCATCGGCTACAACGGCAGCCAGGTCCCCACGGTCCTGCGCTTTCGCGAGGGCGAGGAGGTGACGATCAACGTCACCAACAATCTCTCCGACGAGACGTCGATCCACTGGCACGGCCTGATCTTGCCCCACGACCAGGACGGCGTGCCGGGCATCAGCTATGACGGCATCGCGCCGGGCGAGACCTTCACCTACCGCTTTCCGATCGTGCAGGCGGGCACCTACTGGTTCCACAGCCATTCCGGCTTTCAGGAGCCCGACGGCGCCTACGGGGCCATCGTGATCGAGCCGAAGGACCGCGAGCCCTTCCGCTACGACCGCGACTACGTCGTGCAGCTGGCCGACACCCATCCGCATTCCGGCGGCCGGATCATGCGCAACCTCAAGATGATGCCGGACTACTACAACCGCCAGCAGCGCACCCTGCTCGACCTGCTGGGCGACGCGCGGGAGAAGGGCTTGGGCGCCGCCCTCTCCGACCGGGCCGCCTGGGGCGGCATGCGCATGATGCCCTCCGACATCGAGGACGTGCAGGGCTACGCGCCGATGATCAACGGCCGCGGGCCCGGGCAGAACTGGACGGCGCTGTTCGAGCCGGGCGAGCGGGTGCGCCTGCGCTTCGTCAACTCCTCGGCGATGTCCTATTTCGACATCCGCATCCCGGGGCTGGAGATGACGGTGGTGCAGGCCGACGGCAACAACGTCCAGCCCGTCACGGTGGACGAGCTGCGCATCGCCGTGGCCGAGACCTACGACGTCATCGTCCGCCCGACGGAGGCGAAGGCCTATTCCATCCTGGCCGAGTCCATGGGCCGCACGGCCATGGCCCGCGGCACGCTCGCCCCGCGCGAGGGGATGGAGGCCGAGGTCCCGCCGCTGCGCGAGGCGCCGCTGCTGACAATGGCCGACATGGGCATGGACCACGGCGGCATGGACCACGGGGCGACGGCCGGCGAGACGCATGTGATGGCCGACGGCTCGACCATGACCGGTGCCGCCCACGCGGACATGGACCACGGCGACATGGCGCAGGGCGGCGACAGCCATGTCATGCCGGACGGCTTCGGGATGACGGGCGCCGCCCATGACGACGCAATGGCCGGGACGGAGCACGCCGGCCACGGCATGGCCGAGGCCGGCGACCCGTTCTACGCCCCCGGCAGCGGCCTGATCCCGAAGGCGGCGAATGGCGGGAAGTTCCTGTCCTACGCCGACCTCCGCGCCCAGAAGCCGCGCTACGAGGACCGGGAGCCGACCCGGACCATCGAGCTGCGCCTGACCGGCAACATGGA
>JBNJGE010000003.1:0-50993 GCA_051747505.1 Pseudomonadota bacterium
GGTCATGGGCCAGCCCTTCTCGATCATCATGACCGGCACCGGCATCGTCGCGCTCGCCGGCATCGTGGTGAACAACAACATCGTGCTGATCGACACCTACCAAGAGTTCGCGCGACAGATGCCGCGGCTCGAGGCCATCGCCCGCACGGCCGAGCAGCGCATCCGCCCCGTCCTTCTGACCACCATCACCACCATGGCCGGCCTCGCCCCGATGATGCTCGGCATCTCGGTGGACTTCTTCAACGGCGGCTATTCCCTGAACGCCCCGACCGCCCTGTGGTGGAAGCAGCTCGCCACCGCCGTAATCTGGGGCCTGGGCACGGCCACGGTCCTCACCCTGGTGGTGACCCCCTCCGCGCTTGCCGCGCGCGTCTGGGCCGGCGCCTTCCTCGCCTGGCTGGGCGCCGCCCTCTCCCGCCTCTTCAGCGGCTCCGGCGACGCCGCCGATCTCGCCAGCCTGCGCCGCCGGGCCCGCCGCACCCCCGCCGGCCCCGTCGTCTGGGACGAGGACGAGTCCGTCCCCGGCGCCCCCCGCCGCCAGCTCAACCTCTTCGCCGAGCCCGACGACCTCCCCCGCGCCGCGGAGTGACCTCCGCCGCGCCGGCGCCTCAGGCCGCCTCGTCCGCCTCCTGCTGGCGCCGCCAGAGCTGCGCGTAGCGCCCCCGCCGGGCCAGCAGCTCCGAGTGCCGCCCGCTCTCGGCCACGCGCCCCTCCTCCAGCACCACGATCCGGTCGGCGTCCACCACCGTGGACAGCCGGTGCGCGATCACCAGCACCGTGCGGTTGCGCGCCAGCCGCTTCAGGCTGTCCTGGATCTCCCGCTCCGTGTCCGTGTCGAGCGCCGAGGTCGCCTCGTCCAGGATCAGGATCGGCGGGTTCTTCAGCATCGCCCGCGCGATCGCCACGCGCTGCTTCTCCCCGCCCGACAGCTTCAGCCCCCGCTCGCCCACGACGGTCTGATAGCCCTCCGGCAGCCGCGCGATGAAGTCGTGAATGCGCGCCGCCTTCGCCGCCGCCTCCACCTCCTCGCGCGTCGCCTCCGGCCGCCCGTAGGCGATGTTGTAGTAGAGCGAGTCGTTGAACAGCACCGTGTCCTGCGGCACGACTCCGATCGCCGCGCGCAGGCTCTCCTGCGTCACGTCCCGCACATCCTGCCCGTCGATCGTCACCCGCCCGCCGGTGACGTCGTAGAAGCGGAACAGGAGCCGCCCCAGCGTGGACTTGCCCGACCCCGTCGGCCCCACCACGGCCACCGTCTCGCCCCCCTCGGCCGCGATGTCCACGCCGCGCAGCACCTCGCGCGACGGCTCGTAGCCGAAGCGCACGCCCTCGAAGGCCACCCGCCCCTCGCCCACGCGCAGCCCCGGCGCGCCGGGGCGGTCCGTCACCTCCGGCGGCTGCTCCAGCAGCCCGAACATCTCCCCCATGTCCACCAGCGCCTGCCGGATCTCCCGGTAGACGGTGCCGAGGAAGTTCAGCGGCATGGTGATCTGCAGCATGAAGGCGTTGACCATGACGAAGTCGCCCACGGTCAGCGTCCCGTCCCGCACCCCCATCGCGGCCATCCCCATCACCGTCACCAGCCCGACCGTGATGATCAGGCTCTGCCCGCCATTGAGAAAGGCCAGCGAGTTCGCCGTCTTCACCGCCGCGTCCTCGTAGCCGGCCATGGAGCGGTCGTAGCGGTCGGCCTCCCGCCGCTCCGCGCCGAAATACTTCACCGTCTCGAAGTTCAGCAGGCTGTCGACGGCCTTCTGGCTCGCCTCCTGGTCCTCCCGGTTCATCTTCCGCCGGATCTTCACGCGCCACTCGGTGATCTTGAAGGTGAAGGCCACATAGCCCGCGATCACCACCACCAGCGCCAGGAAATACCGCCAGTCGAACTCCACCAGGAAGATCCCCGCCACCAGCATCAGCTCGATCGCCAGCGGCGCGATGGAAAACAGCAGGAAGCGCAGCAGGAACTCCACCGCCTTCACGCCCCGGTCCACGATCCGGCTCAGCGAGCCCGTCCGCCGCCCGATGTGATACCGCAGGCTCAGCGCATGGATGTGCTCGAAGGTCGTCATGGCCAGCCGCCGCAGGGCCCGCTGCCCGACCCGCGCGAAGGCCACGTCGCGAAGCTGCTGGAACAGCACCCCGAACAGCTTGACCATCCCGTAGGCGACCACCAGCCCGATCGGCCCGGCCAGCAGCAGGTAGGAGGCCACGTCCTCCCCCTCCTTCGGCGCCAGCGCGTCCACGGCCGCCTTGTAGAAGAAGGGCGTCGCCACCGTCGCCCCCTTGGCCAGGACCAGCAGGACCAGCGCCGCGATCACCCGCCGCTTGGCCCAGCCCTCCCCCTCCGGCCACAGATAGGGCGCGACCCGCGCGATGATGCGCAGATCGCTCAGGGGCGTCTCGCGGGCGGCTTCGGCCCCGTCGTCGGGGGTGGCGGCGTCTGTCATGAGCGGCGGTCGTCTCCGTGGCGGCGTTCCGGGGCGCGCCGCCGCGGGCTCAGGGCTCGTCGGGCGGCTCCGGCAGGTCGAAGACCTGCCCCGGATAGATCAGGTCCGGGTCGCGGATGCGATCCCGGTTGGCCTCGTAAATTAGGGTGTAGCGGACGCCGCGGCCATAGCTGCGCCGCGCGATCGTCCACAGGTTCGAGCCCGGCTGCACCACCACCCGCCCCGGCGCGGCCGCCACGGCCTCGGCCGGCTCGCGGCGGAAGGGCGCCTCGATGCGGCTGGTCACGTCGCCGGCCGCGTCCAGCTCGTCCACCCGCAGCGTGTAGTCGCCCGGCGCGACCAGCCGGGGCAGCCGCGCCTCCCAGCCGCCCTCGACGCCGATGCGCGCCTCCGCCTGCGGGGTCCCGTCGGCGTAGATGCGCGCCGTGCGCCCCGGCTCGCCCCGCCCGGTCAGCAGAACCTCCCCCTGCGCGTCGTAGCTGACGGTGTCCAGCGTCACCGCCTCCGCCGGCCCGAGCGCCTCGGGAGAGACCGGCCGCACGCCCCCGTCGGCCTGCGCCCGCAGCACCAGCGGCGCCTCCGCCGGCGCCGGCGTCGCCCCGGTTTCCGGGGGGCCGCCCCCGTCCCCGGCCCCGTCCGCCGCCCCGGCCTCCGCCGCCTCCGTCGGGTCTTCCGCCTCGGCCCCGCGCGCAGCCTCCTGCGCAGGGATCTCCCCCGTCGCCGCCTCCGGCTCCGGCGTCTCCGCCGCCTCCGGCGTGGGCAGGATCAGGATGGCGTCGGCCGAGACCCGCTCCTCCGTCCCCGGCGCCCGCGCCGCGAGCCGCATTTCGCGCGTTCCGCGCGCGGGCGGCGCCTTCGTCAGCGCCACGAACTGGCCCGAGCGGTCCGCCTGCGTCTGCGCGATCTCCTCGCCGTCCAGCAGCACGCGCACCCGCGCCCCCGGCGCCGCGCGCCCGGCGACGATCGCCGCACCGTCCGGCGCCACCCGCACGAGGTCGAAGCTCGGCCCCTGCGGCGCCTCGGCCTCCGGCGCGCCCTGCGGTGCCTCGCCCGCCTCGGGCGTCGCCGCGGGGGCCTCCGCCTCCGGCGCCCCGGGCGCGCCCGGCGCCGTCCCGTCCGCCCCCGGCGGCGGCCCCAGATTCTCCCGATCCGGGTCCTGCGGCGAGGTGAACAGCACGAGCGCGACCAGGCTGGCGACGAGCACCGCCGCCCCGCCGGCCAGGACCGCCATCATGCTCTTCCAGCCCATGCCTTTTTCCGCTTGCGCGCCCGTGAAATCCCGTCGGATATATGCGCCTTCGCGCGCTCCGGCGCAAATCTTGTCGATTCCGTGACGTCGCCGGGAGGTCCCATGCCCGCCGCCGCCCCCTTCAGCGTCTGCGTCTACTGCGGCTCGCGCGACGGCGCCGACCCCGCCTTCCGCACCGCGGCCGAGGCCCTGGGCCGGGGGCTGGCCGAGCGCGGTATGCGCCTGGTCTACGGCGCCGGCGATGTGGGCCTGATGGGCGCCGTCGCCCGCGCCGCCCAGACCGCCGGCGGCGCCACGCTGGGCGTCATCCCCGCCCATCTCCAGGGCCGCGAGGGGATCCGCCCCGGCCTCGGCACCCTCGTCGTCACCGAGACGATGCACGAGCGCAAGAAGGTGATGTTCATGAACGCCGACGCCGTCGTGGCCCTGCCCGGCGGCCCCGGCACCCTCGACGAGCTCTTCGAGGCACTCACCTGGCGCCAGCTCCGCCTGCACGACAAGCCCGCGCTCGCCCTCGACATCGCCGGCTACTGGCGCCCGCTCTTCACGCTCATCGACCACATGGTCGCCCAGGGCTTCTGCGACGCCAGCTTCCGCGACAGCCTCGAGCGGGCCGAAACCCCCGAGGCCCTGCTCGCCCGCCTCGACGCCCTGCGCCCCTAGGCCGCCCGCTCCCGCCGCCAGGCCTCCGCCGAGTAGAGCCCCAGCGCCACCCAGATCATCGGGAAGGCGATCGCGTGCCAGACCGTCACCGCCTCGCCGAAAACAAGCGCCGCAACAATGAACTGCAAGGTCGGGTTCAGATACTGGATGAATCCCAGCGTCGCATATCTCAGCCGCTGCGCCGCATGCGAGAACAGGATCAGCGGGATCGCCGTCACGCTCCCCGAGATCACCATCAGCGCCGTGTCCGCCGCGCTCCCTCCGAAGGCCGGCCCGCCGCCCCGCACCGGCCCCGTCCACCACCCCAGATGCAGGCCGAGGATGAAGCCGCCGGCCAACGGCGCGATCAGGACCGCCTCCGCCGCGACGGAAGAGATCGGCCCGATGCTCAGCGACCGCTTGGCCAGCCCGTAGCCCGTGAAGGTCAACGCCAGCGCCAGCGCCAGCCACGGCCCCACGCCCAGCCCCCAGCCCAGCACCCCCACCGCCGCCGCCGCCAGCGCCACCGCCGCCCGCTGCCAGGGCCCCAGCCCCTCGCGCAGCAGAAAGGCCGAGCTCGCCGCCGCGATCAGCGGAAAGATGTAGTAGCCCAGCGATGCCTCCAGCGCGTGCCCCGAGGTCACCCCCCAGATGAACAGCAGCCAGTTGGTCGAGATCACCGCGGCGCTCACGAACAGCACCCGGCGCGAGCCCGGCTCCGCCAGCGCCGAGCGCACGCGCTCCAACCGCCCCGTCGCCGCGCAGAACAGGCCCAGGAACACCAGCCCCCAGAAGGCCCGGTGCGCCACCACCTCCACCGGGTCGGCGTGGTCGAGCTGCTTGTAGAGGATCCCCAGCAGCCCCCACATCACGCAGGCCGCCAGCGCCGCCGCCGCGCCCGAGCGCGCCTCGCTCATCGTCCCCTCCCCCAACTCACGCAAAAGGCCCCGGCGCGGGCGCCGGGGCCTCGGGGCGTTGCTCTAGCGGGCGGATCAGGCCTTGGAAAGCCGCTCCGCCACGTTCTCCCAGTTCACCAGGTTCTCCAGGAAGTTCTGGAGGTAGGCCGGGCGCTTGTTGCGGAAGTCGATGTAGTAGGAATGCTCCCACACGTCGCAGCCCAGCAGCGCGGTCTGGCCGAAGCACAGCGGGTTCACGCCGTTCTCGGTGCTGGTCACCTTCAGCGACCCGTCCTTGTCCTTGACGAGCCAGGCCCAGCCGGAGCCGAACTGTCCGCCGCCCGCGGCCGCGAACTTCTGCTTGAAGTCGTCCACCGACCCGAAGGCGTCCTTGATCGCCGCCTCCAGCTCGGAGGGCATGGCCACCTTCTTCGGGCTCATCATCTCCCAGAACTGGGTGTGGTTCCAGTGCTGGGAGGCGTTGTTGAAGATGCCGTTCTGGGCCACCGCCCCGGGCTGATACGTGCCCTTCACGATCTCCTCGACCGGTTTGCCTTCCCACTCGGTCCCCGCGATGGCCTTGTTGCCGTTGTCGACATAGGCCTTGTGGTGGATGTCGTGGTGGTACTCCAGCGTCTCCTTGGACATGCCGGCGTCGGCCAGCGCATCATGGGCGTAAGGCAGGGGGGGCAGTTCGAAGGCCATTTGTGACTCTCCCAGTTGCTGTTGTTCCGTCCCGGGTCGTCGCCGCCCCGGCGCGGCGCACGGGCCGCTGCTCCATCTCAGGGACGCGAAGCCTCGGGCGGCGGTTCCGTCCCGCGCCTGCACATAGCCCTCGAAGCCCCGCTCATAAAGGGTCCGTTGCCAAACGAGACGGTCAGGCCGCCGTCGGACGCTCCAGCGCCGCCGCCGCCGCATCCTCCCGCGCACGGAAGGCCGCCCAGGCCTGCTCCCCCGTGATCGAGGGCTCCACCTCCAGCCCATGCGCGATGCGGTGGATCTGTTCGTAATACCAGGCCATCACCGCATATCGCGGCTCGACGTCCTTCTCCCAGTCCGCCGCCGCCTCCGCCTCGCCCGCGATCAGGCGCCTGGGCAGATCCGGCTCCAGCACCAGCGGCCGCCCCAGCCCGATCACGTCCGCCGCGCCCGAGGCCAGCGCCTCCTCCATCGCCGCCTTCGTGCGGAACCCGCCCGAGACCATCAGCGGCGGCGTCCGGCTCTCCTTCAACTCGGCGGCGTAGTCCAGGAAGAACGCCTCCCGCGCCTTCGTGCTCTCCCGCCGCCCGACAATCATCGCCGGCTGCTCGTAGTTGCCCCCCGACACCTCCAGCAGGTCCACGCCCGCATCGGCCAGCCACCCGGCCACGGTCGAGCACTCCGACAGCGTGAAGCCCCCCTCCTGGAAATCCGCCGAGTTCAGCTTCACCGAGACGGGAAACGAGTCCCCGCAGGCCCGCCGGCAGGCCGCCACCGCCGCCAGCAGCGGCCGCGCCCGGTTCTCCAGCGACCCTCCGAAGCGGTCCGTCCGCCGGTTCGCGTTCGGATTGAGAAAGGCTGAGAACAGATACCCGTGCGCCCCGTGGATCTGCACCCCGTCGAAGCCGGCTTCCCTGCAAAGCTCCGCCGTCACGCCGAAGCGCGCCACGGCCGCTTCCACCTCTCCTTCGGTCATCGCCACCGGCTCGCCATGCCCCACGCCCCCGCGCGTCAGCGCCACCGCGCTCGGCGCCTTGGGGTGCGGGTTCACCACCTTCGGCGTCTGCCGCCCCGCATGGCTGATCTGCGCCCAGGCCGGCGCGCCGCCCGACTTCGCCGCCTTTGCCATCGGCCGCAGCGCCGCCACATCGCCGTCGGCGTCCATCACCACGTTCCCCGCCGCCTCCAGGTGCCGGCGGTCGGTCTGTATGTTCCCGGTGATCTGAAGGCCGGCCCCGCCCCGCGCCCAGACTTCGTAGAGACGCACGAGCTCCGGCGTCGCGCGGTTGAGGGAGTCGGCCAGGCGCTCGGTCATCGGCGCCTTGGCCAGGCGGTTGGGCAGCACGGCGCCCGACGGGAGGGTGAGGCTTTTCTCGATCATGCCGCGCACCCTGCCCCGCCGCCGCGCCGCCGGCAAGCGCCCCCGCGCCTTGCGCGCGCCCCCGCCCCCCGCTAGGGGAAGGCCCGACCCCCCGCCGCCCGGCAAGGAGGCCCGCGCCATGAACGAGCTTCGTCAGATTCCCGGCTGGTCCGTGGAGACCCTGCACGAGGACCACGCCCAGGCCCTGCGCGAGAGCGCCCTGCTCTACGACTCCGAGACCGGCCGCCAGCGCCTGCGCGTCTTCCGCAACCCCACCTTCGGCCGGATCCTCACCCTCGACGGCGTCGTCCAGCTCACCGAGGCCGACGAGTTCATCTACCACGAGATGATGACCCATGTGCCCATCCTCGCCCACGGCGCGGCGAAGCGCGTGCTGATCATCGGCGGCGGCGACGGCGGCATGGCGCGCGAGGCCCTGCGCCACGAGACGGTCGAGACCGTCACCATGGTCGAGATCGACGCCGGCGTCGTCGAGTTCTCGAAGACCTACCTCCCCGGCGTCTCCGCCGGCGCCTTCGACGACCCGCGCCTTGAGCTCGTCATCGCCGACGGCGCCGAGTTCGTCCGCCAGGACCACCCCCAAGGCTGGGACGTCATCATCGTGGACAGCACCGACCCCATCGGCCCCGGCGAGGTCCTGTTCACCGACACCTTCTACGGCCACGCCAGGAAACGCCTGAATCCCGGCGGCATCCTCGTCACTCAGAACGGCGTCCCCTTCCTGCAGGGCGAGGAGCTCACCGACACGATGCGCGCCTTCAAGGCCCTGTTCGCCGACTGGGGCTGCTACATGGCCACCATCCCCACCTATTCCGGCGGCCCCATGGCCTTCGGCTGGGGCACGGACGGCGAGGCCCGCAGGACGGACGCTGCGACCCTGCGCCGCCGCTTCGAGGCCGCGGGCCTGACCACCCGCTACTACACCCCCGAGCTCCACCCCTGCGCCTTCGCCTTGCCGCGCTACGTGCTCGACCTCATGCCCTGACCCCGGCCGGGGGGAACGCCCCGCCTCGCCCGCCCTCAGAGGGCGGGGTCGGCGGCGCGTCGGCTCGCGGCCGGGCCGCGATCCGCAAGGCGCCCGGACCCCCGGCCGCGCCCCCGGCCCGCGCGTGCGCGCGCGCCCCCCGCAGGGCACTCTTTCCCCAGGGGCAGACAGACCGCCCGCGGAGGAGCTCATGCAGCGTTCCCGCCCAGCGCACCCGCCGGCGCCGAGACCGCGCCATGGCTGAGGAGCGCCGCGTCGTCCCCTTCCCCGGCCCCGCCTCCGGCGAGCGCCCGCGCCCCCCCGCGCCCGGGGCCGAGGCCTGGCCCGACTCGCTGGCCGAGCCCCGCCCCGTCCTCGAAGGCGCCGTCCTCCTTCGCGGCGGCCGCCGGCTGCTCGACGGCGTCACCCTGCGCCTGCCCGGCCGCGGCGTCACCGCCCTGATGGGCCCCAACGGCGCGGGCAAGAGCCTGTGCCTGCGCGTCCTCGCAGGCCTCGTCACGCCCGATCTCGGCGCCCTGCGCTGCGCGCCCCTCTCCACCGCGCTGGTCTTCCAGCGTCCCGTCCTGCTGCGCCGCTCGGTCCGCGCGAATCTCCTGCACGCGCTGCGCGTGGCCGGCGTGCCGCGGCGCGAGCGGGCCGAGCGCCTGCAGGCCCTGCTGGAGACCGGCGGCCTCGGCCCCCTCGCCCGCCAGCCCGCCCGCAGCCTCTCGGGCGGCGAGGCCCAGCGCCTCGCGCTGGTGCGCGCGCTGGCCTCCCGCCCCCGCCTGCTCCTGCTCGACGAGCCCACCGCCAGCCTCGACCCCCGCGCCACCGCGGCCGTGGAAGAGCTCATCGCCCGCGCCGTCGCCCAGGGCGCCGAGGCGGTCCTCGTCACCCACGACCCGGGCCAGGCCGCCCGCCTCGCCGACCGCGTGATCTTCCTCCATCGCGGCCGCGACGCCGAGACGACCCCCGCCGCCGAGTTCTTCCGCCGCCCGCGCTCCGAAGCCGCCCGCGCCTATCTGGACGGCCGCCTGCTGGTCTGACGTCCCCTCACAAAGGCTCCGCCGCCGCCGCCGGCGCCCCCAGCCAGCGCGCCCGTCCCGCCGTCACCGGCAGGTCGTCCCGTCCCAGCCGCACCGCCTCGCCGGCCAGGACGCTCGCCGCCCCCACGGCCCGCGCCGCCGCCTGCTCGGGCGCCAGCCCCGCCAGCCGCCCGGCCAGCAGCCGCGCCGCCACGAAATCCCCCGCCCCGTGCAGATGCGCCCGCGCCCGCGGCGCCGCCGACAGCCAGGCGCCCGCCGCCGTCTCCGTCAGGATGCCGACCCGGTCCCCCTCCGCCGGCACGGAGGTCACGAACACCGCCTCCGGCCCCATCTCCCGCAGCGCCGCCGCCGCCGCCCGGATCTCCTCCGGGCTCCCCACCGGGCGCTCCGTCAGCCAGCCCAGCTCGAAGCGGTTGGGGCAGGCCATGTCCGCCATCCCCAGCAGCCGGTCGCGATACACCCGCCCGACCCCCTCGGGCAGATACAGCCCCGGCCCCTCGTCCCCCAGCACCGGATCGCACAGCACCGCCGCCTCCGGCCGGGCCGCCCGCAGCTCCGCCACCAGATCGGCCGCCGCCTCCGCCGCCGCGACGCTTCCCAGATACCCCGTCAGCGCCGCCGAGCACCGCCCCAGCGCGCCCGACTCGCGCAGCCCCCGCGCCAGCGCCGCGACCTCCTCGCCGGGAAGCCGCCGTCCCTGCACGCCCGGCGCCGCGGCATGGTTGCTCAGGATCACCGTGGGCAGCGCCCAGACCTCGATGTCGTCGGCCGCCAGCGCCGGCAGCGCCGCCCCGGCCCCGATCTGCCCGGCCACCACATGCGACTGGATCGACAGCACCGCCATCAGGCGGCCCCGCGCCGCATCTGCGCCGGCAGCGTATCCTCGGAGGGCCACCACCCCGTCTCCAGCGCCCGCTCATACCCCTGCGCGAGCCCGGCGGCCCGCATCGCCGCCGCCGCCCCCGCATGGTCATAGGCCAGCCGCCGCAGCTCCGCGCGTCCGTCCTCCATCACCGCGTATTCCGTCCGCGGATCCCCGTCATTGGGCGGCAGTCCCGCGGATCCGGCGTTCACCCAGACCCGCCCCGCGACCTCCCGCACCCAGCCGATCCCCGAATGGCCCGAGATCACGCCGTCCACCGCCCCGGTCTCCGCCTGCAGCGCCGCCAGCTCCGCCTCCAGCTCGGCCGCCGGCGTCACCGGCCACAGGAACCGGTTGATCGCGCTCCCGCCCCCATGCGTGACCGCCCATCTTCGCCCCGCATGGCGAAACGCCGCATGCCGCGGCAGCCCGGCCATCCAGGCCCGCAGCTCATGCGTCATCTCCCCGTCGGCATGCGCGTACCAGGCGTCCGCCATCACCGCGCAGGCCGCCCCCTCCTCGAAGCCGCAGCCGCAGTCCCCCGCGCCCGCGCCGAGCGCCTCCTCCATGTTGCCGGCCACGACCGGGCAGCCCAGCGCCCGCACGCGCTCCGCGCAGGCCCGCGGCTCCCCGGCATAGGCCGCCAGGTCCCCGGTGCAGATCATCGCCCCCGGCGCCACGCCCAGCCGCGCCGCCTCCGCCGCCAGCGCCTCCAGCGCATGCCGGTTCGACACCGGCCCGCCGAACAGGACCAGCGGCCCCGCGATCTCGCCCCAGTCCGCGACCATGCCGCCTCCTTATCCGCCCGACTCTTGCCGGCGCCCCGGCGCGGCCCCATAAGGGGACGGGACGCCCGCCCATTGCAAGGAGCCCGCCCCGTGACGCCCGAGACCCCCTCCGCCGAGGGCGCCGCACAAGCCGACCCCGCCGAAGCCGCCCGGTCAGGCGCCGAGTCCCTCGCCCAGACCGGCCTCGACCCCTCCGTCATCTGGCTCGGCGCCGGCATCGTCACCCTTCTGGCGGTCTCCGCCTTCTTCTCGGGCTCCGAAACCGCGCTGACCGCCTCCTCCCGCCCCAAGCTCCACGGGCTGGCCGAGCGCGGCTCGCGCGGCGCCGCCGTCGCCTTGCGCCTCAAGGAGGACGGGGAGCGGCTGATCGGCGCCATCCTGCTGGGCAACAACCTCGCCAACATCCTGGGCACCGCGCTCGCCACCATGTTCTTCACCCTGCTCCTGGGCGAGAGCGGCGTGGCCATGGCCACCCTGGTCATGACCGCGCTGGTGGTCATGTTCTCCGAGATCGCGCCCAAGAACTACGCCATCTCCGGCCCCGAGCGCGCCGCCACCCTGGTCTCGCGCCCCATCGCGGTGGTGGTGCGCCTCTTCGCCCCTGTCGTCGGCCTCATCTCCCGCCTCGTGCGCCTCTTCCTGCGCCTCTTCGGCGTGAGGATGGACCCCGAGACCCACGTTCTCGCGCTGGAGGAGATCCGCGGCGCCATCGACCTGCACCACTACGAGGGCGCGGTGAAGAAGGCCGAGCGCGACCGCCTCCTCGCCGCGCTCGACCTGCGCGAGCGCGAGGTGGCCGAGGTCATGCGCCACCGCCGCAACATCGAGACGGTCAACGCCGACCTGCCCGCCGAGGAGATCCTCGCCTTCTGCCTCGACTCCGCCCACACCCGCATCCCCATGTGGCGCGACGATCCCGAGAACATCGTCGGCGTCGTCCACGCCAAGGACCTGCTGCGCGCCGTCCACAAGCTGACCACCGAATCGCCCGAGGGCTGGGCCGCGCTCGCCGAACTCGACGTCCCCTCCGTGGCCATGGAGCCCTGGTTCGTCCCCGACACCACCTCGCTGGACGAGCAGCTGCGCGCCTTCCTCACCCGCCGCTCCCACTTCGCGCTGGTGGTGGACGAATACGGCGCCCTGCAGGGCCTCATCACGCTGGAGGACATCCTCGAGGAGATCGTGGGCGACATCACCGACGAGCACGACGTGGAGATCGAGGGCCTCTCCCGCCTGCCCGACGGCGCCATCCTCGCCGACGGCGCCATGACCATCCGCGACTTCAACCGCGCCACCGACTGGGAGCTGCCGGACGAGGAGGCCAACACGCTGGCCGGCCTCGTCATACACGAGGCCCAGACCATCCCCGCCGCCGGCCAGATCTTCAACTTCCACGGCATGCGCTTCGAGGTGGCCGAGCGCCGGCGCAACCAGATCACCCGCCTCAAACTCAAGAAGCTGGAAGGCTCAGCCCATCGCCCCCCGTGATGGCGGTCATGCGCAGAACTCCGCCCGCTCCGGGTTGCACCCGCCCGCCGCGCGGAGTGTGATCGCCCCCGCCGCCCCAGACACCAAGAGCCCCTCATGCAGCCATCAACCCGCATCCGGAGCATCCTTCAGGGCGGCGCCAGCGGCTGGGAGATCGTATTCCGCGCCTGGGAGCTCGCCCGAGAGGGCGTCGAGGTCACCAACCTGACCATCGGCGAGCACGAGCAGCCCACCCCCGCCCCCATCCTCGACGCAATGAGCCGCGCCGCGCGCGACGGCGCCACCGGCTACTCCGCCATCCCCGGCATCCCCGATCTGCGCGCCGCCGCCGCCCGCCGCGCCGCCGCCCGCTCCGGCGCGCCCGCAGGCCCGGAGAACGTCATCATCACCGCCGGCGGCCAGTCCGCCCTCTTTCACGCCTTCCAGGCCGTACTCGACCCCGGCGACGCCGCGGTGATCATCGACCCCCAGTACCCCACCTACCCCGGCACGATCCGCGCCTGCGGCGGCGAGGTGCGCGTGACCCCCGCGCTCGCCTCCGCCGGCTTCCAGCCCGACCTCGAGGCGCTGGACGCCGCCTGCGCCGGCGCCCGCGCGCTGCTGATCAACACCCCCAACAACCCCACCGGCGCCCTCTACTCCCGCGAGACGCTGGAGGGGATCGCCGATATCTGCCGCCGCCACGATCTCTGGCTGATCTCCGACGAGGTCTATGACGGCATGGCCTGGGACGCCCCCCATCTCTCCCCCCGCGCCCTTCCGGGCATGGAGGAGCGCACCGTGGTCATCGGCTCCCTCTCCAAGAGCCACGCCATGACAGGCTCCCGCCTCGGCTGGGCGCTGGCCCCCGCCGGGCTGACCTGCCTCATGGAAGACCTCGCGCTGATGACCTGCTACGGCCTGCCCGGCTACATCCAGAAGGCCGGCCTCTGGGCGCTGGAGCAGGGCGGGGCCATAGAATCCGAGCTCGCGCAGACCTTCCGCCGCCGCCGCGACATCGCCGCCGCGGCCGTCGAGGGCGCCGAGCGCATCCGCCTCTCCCCGCCCCAGGGCGCCATGTATGTCATGCTCGACCTGCGGGAGACGGGCCTGACCGGCCTCGCCTTCGCCGAGGCGCTGCTGGAGCGCGAGCGCATCGCGGTCATGCCCGGCGAAAGCTTCGGCAAGGCCGCCGCCGGCCATGTCCGCATCGCCCTCACCCGCCCGGACGAGGAGCTCGCGGCCGCGCTCGCCCGCATCACCGCCTTCGCCGACCGCCTCGCCGCCGAACGCGCCGCCTGAGCGACATGGCCGCTTTGCGCCTCCCGCTCCCCGCGCTTATCCTGCCCGGCGACCCCGTCTGGAGGAGATAGCACATGCCCCTGCCCGTCGCCCTGGCCCCCTGGGCCATGAAGGCCGCCCTCGGCGCCGCCTCCGCGGCGCTCGTGTGGCAGGCCGCCCGCCGCGCCCGCTGGTCCGAGGCCCGCCCCGCCGGGATCGAGGACGCGCTCGACGGTCTCGACCACGGCCTGGCGGTCGGCTGGTCCCGCGACGCGCACCGCACCCGCGGCGACGTCCGCGGCGCCTGGCGCGGGATTCTCCGCTTCGGCGATCACGGCCCCGGCCTCGCCGTCGATTTCTCCGGCCTCGCCCGCCTGCGCGTCGCCCGCCTGCCCGCCATGCGAAAACAGGCCCGAACGCGATGATGCGCCTGCGCCACGCCCCCGCCTCGCCCTTCGTGCGCAAGGTCATGGTCGCCCTGCACGAAACCGGCCTGATCGACCAGGTGACGCTGGAGGACGGGACCACCTCCCCGCTGGACCCCAGCCCCGGCAACATCGAGGTCAACCCGACCGGCAAGATCCCCTGCCTGGTGCGCGAGGACGGCCTGGCGATCTATGACAGCCGCGTCATCACACGCTACCTCGCCAGCCTCGCCCCCGAGGCCGGCCTCTATCCCGAGGGCGACGCCCTCTGGCCCGTCCTGACGCTGGAGGCCACGGCCGACGCCATGATGGACGCCGCCGTCCTCGCGGTCTACGAGCGCCGCCTGCGCGAGGCCCCCCAGATCTCCGAATCCTGGATCGCCGCCCAGCAGGGCAAGGTCGCCCGCGCCCTCGACATGCTGGAGGAGCGCCGCCCCTCCGAGGAGCCGCACATGGGCCACCTCGCCATCGCCTGCGCGCTGGGATACCTCGACTTCCGCTTCCCCGATTGGGACTGGCGCGCCGGCCGCCCCCGCCTCGCCGCCTGGGCCAAGCGCATTCACCGCCGCCCCTCCCTCGAGAAGACCGCCCCCGCCTGAGCCCCCGCAGGCGGAGCGCTCCCGCAGGCGGAGCGCTCCCGCCCGTCGCCGCCCCCTCTCGGGGGCGCCTCCCGTTGGGCCGGGGCCGCGCGTCGAGCCGCGGAGCGGCGGCGAGGAAGGCGCCCGCGCGGCCCGGCTCACGCCGGGACGACCGGCCGCCGTCTCCCGCCCCGCCGCGCCGCGGCGCAACCCTACGCCGACGGGACCGGACCTCGCCCCTCGACCCGCCTTTCGCAGCCCTGCTCTGTCCCGGCCCCGCCCCGCCTCCGGCCCTCGCCACCCGCGCCGACGCCAGCCCGGCCGCGTGGGCGCGGCGTCCGCCACGGGCGGCGACGCCCGGCGCGCGGCCTCCGCCTTCAGCCCTCCAGCAGCCCCATCTCGTGAAAGCTCGCCACCTCGCGCCGGCCCACGATCACATGGTCATGCACCGTGAGCCCCACCGGCGCGCAGGCCTCCACGATCCGCCGGGTCATCTCCACATCCGCCCGGCTGGGCGAAGGGTCGCCCGAGGGATGGTTGTGCACCAGGATCAGGGCCGAGGCCGACAGCTCCAGCCCCCGCTTGACCACCTCGCGCGGATAGACGGGCACATGGTCCACCGTTCCCCGCCCCTGCGCCTCGTCGGCGATCAGCATGTTCTTGCGGTCGAGGAACAGGATGCGGAACTGCTCCGTCGGCTCATGGGCCATGCGCGCCCGGCAGTAGTCCACCAGCTGCCCCCAGCTCTGGATCGCGTCGCGCCCCATCACCCGCGCCTGCGCCAGCCGATGCGCCGCCGCCTCCACGATCTTGAGCTCCTGGACGACCGCGTCGCCCGCCCCCTGCACCTCCGCCAGCCGCGCCGACGGCGCCGAGATCACGCGGTCAAAGCCCCCGAACGCCTTCATCAGCCGCTTGGCGAGCGGCTTGACGTCCCGCCGCGGGATGGCGCGGAACAGCACCAGCTCCAGCAGTTCGTAATCCGGCAGCGCCTCCGGCCCGCCCTGCATGAAGCGCGCCCGCAGCCGCTTGCGATGCTCCAGATGATCCGGCGGCTCCGGCCCCCGCCCCCCGCGGGCGGCGCCGTCCTGCCCAGCAGCCCGTCCCGCGCCTCCTTCAGAGGGCGCGGGCGTGAGGCCCGGCAGCGACGGCGCCTCGCGCAGACCATCTTCATCGGAGGCTCTTCGGCCCATGCGCGACTCCGCGTTCAGACGGGTGCGCGCAGCTTTCCCTGCCGGGGGTTGATGCGGGGTAAACGCCCTCAGCGCCGTCAGGTCGGGTGGAACCGCCCCGCCGGCGACAGCGTGAAGATCTCCGCGCCCTCCTCCGTCACCCCCACCGAATGCTCGAACTGCGCCGAGAGGGACTTGTCCCGCGTCACCGCCGTCCAGCCGTCCGACAGCGTCTTGGTCTCCGCCCGGCCCAGATTGATCATCGGCTCGATGGTGAAGAACATCCCCGGGCGCAGCTCCGCCCCCGCGCCCGGGCGGCCGAAATGCAGCACATTGGGCGGCTCGTGGAACTCCCGCCCCAGCCCGTGCCCGCAAAAGTCCCGCACGACCGAGCAGCGCTCGCTCTCCGCATAGGCTTGGATCGCCGCCCCGATGTCGCCGAAGGTGTTCCCGGGCTTCACCTCCGCGATCCCGCGCATCAGCGCCTCGTGGGTGACGTCGATCAGCCGCTCCGCCTTGCGGCTGGGCCTTCCGGCCACGAACATGCGCGAGGTGTCCCCGAACCAGCCGTCCACGATCACCGTGACGTCGATGTTCAGGATGTCCCCCTCGCGCAGCTTCTTGGGCCCCGGAATCCCGTGGCAGACCACATGGTTGACCGAAATGCAGGAGGCGTGCCGGTAGCCGCGGTAGCCGATGGTGGCGGACTTCGCCCCGCGCGCCTCGATATCGGCCTCGATCGCGGCGTCCAGCTCCTCGGTGCTCGCGCCCGGCTTCACCCGGTCGGCGATGTCGTCGAGAATCTCCGCCGCCACCTTCCCGGCGGCGCGCATGCCCGCGAAATCCTCGGGGCGATAGATCCGAATGCCCTCGGCCGTGACCTCCGGCTGCGGCGCGTCCATGCCCGCTCTCCCTGCGTTTCCTGCGTCAGTCCCACTCTAGCCGATCCGCGACGGGGCGGCCACGGCCCGCGGCGCGGCGCCGCGCGTCACCCGGGCGGGCGGATCGGCAGCGCCGGCCCCATCCGCACGCCCTCGCGGTCGATATAGGCGGATCGCGCGATCGCCTCCACCCCCCGCTCCCGCGCCCGGAGGAAGGCCGCCGCATAGGCCGGGTCGATGTCCGCCGCGAGCCCCATCTCGTCGCAATCCGTCCGCTGCACGAGGTAGAGCGTCACCGCCCGCGCCCCCTGCGCGGCCATGTCGCCCAGCTCGTCCAGATGCCGCGCCCCGCGCTTGGTCACCGAATCCGGAAACTCCGCCAGCCGCCCCTCGCGGCGCAGATGCACGTTCTTGACCTCCAGGTAGCAGTCCGCCCGCCCCTCGCCCGACAGCAGGAAATCCACCCGCGAGCGCGCGCCATAGAGGACCTCCGGCCGCGCCCGTTCATACCCCGCCAGCTCCGGGATGGCGCCCGCCTCCAGCGCCTCGCCCACCACCCGGTTGGGCAGCGCGGTGTCGATCCCCGCCCAGCCTCCGCCCGCCAGCTCCACCAGCCGCCAGCTCCATCGCAGCTTGCGCCTGGGGTCGGCGGCCGGCTCCAGCCACACCGCCTCCCCCGGCGCCGCCAGCCCCGTCATGGCGCCGGGGTTGGGACAATGCGCGACGACCTCCCGCCCGTCCTCCAGGGTGACGTCGGCGAGGAAGCGCTTATAACGGCGCAGGAGGACGCCCCGCACCAGGGGCCTGTGAAACCGCATGCCCGGCGGCGTAGCCCGCGGGCGAAAGGGAGGCAAGCGCGGCATGAGCGACACCGGGACCCCGAGCTCCGCGATGCTGGTGATCGGCGACGAGATCCTCTCGGGCCGCACCCGCGACGCCAACATGCACCACCTCGCCGGCGTCCTGACCGAGGCCGGCGCCCCCCTGCGCGAGGCCCGCGTGGTCCCCGACGAGCAGGCGGAGATCGTCGAGGCTCTCAACGCCCTGCGCGCGAAGTACACTTACGTCTTCACCTCCGGCGGCATCGGCCCCACCCATGACGACATCACCGCCGACAGCGTCGCCGCCGCCTTCGGCGTCCCCATCGACGTGCGCCAGGACGCCCGCGACATCCTCCACGCCCATTACGGGGACGCCTCGAAGCTCACCGAGGCCCGCCTGCGCATGGCCCGCATCCCCCATGGCGCGGAGCTGATCGCCAACCCCGTCAGCGGCGCCCCCGGCTTCCGGCTGGAGAACGTCTTCGTCATGGCCGGCGTGCCCGCCATCTTCAACGCCATGGTCGAAAGCGTGCTGCCGCGGATCCAAGGCGGCCCCCCGGTGCGCTCCCACGCCTTCCGCGTGCCGATGGCCGAGGGCGACCTCGCCGGCCCGCTGGCCGAGCTCGCCGCCGCCCACCCCCATATCAGCTTCGGCAGCTATCCCTACTACCAGGGCGGCTACGGCGCTGTCCTCGTCGCCCGGTCCCCGGACCCGGAGGCGCTGGCCGTCGCCGCCCAGGCCCTGCGCGACATGCTCGCCTGCCTCGGCGCCAAGGGCGTGACCGAGCTCCCCCCGACCTGATCCGCCCCCTTGGCGCCCCCGCCCGCCCCGGCTAGTCAGGCGGTCGGGGCCCCCTTGGCGGAACTGGTAGACGCATGGGACTTAAAATCCCTGGCCGCAAGGCGTGCCGGTTCGAGTCCGGCAGGGGGCACCATCCTGAGGAGGCAGGGCGCGCGGCGCCGCCGCCGGGCCGTCAGAACTCCGCGCGATCCGTCTCCGAGGTGTCCGACAGGGTCGCCCAGCCGCTCGATGTCTCGGTCCGCGGCAGCTCCATCTCCTTGACGTTCTGATGGATATGCGCCTTGGCGATGAAATGCGCCGTGATCGGGGCGGTCAGGAACAGGAACACCGTGATCATCAGCTCGTGGAAGCTGAACGCGTCCCGGACCAGCGCGAAATAGAGCATCGAGGCGATCAGCGCCCCCCCGACCCCGAGCGTCGTCGCCTTGGTGGGCGCGTGCAGGCGCGTCATCGGATCGGGCAGCTTGATCAGCCCGTAGGAGCCCACCAGCGCGAAGACGCCGGCGATGACGAGAAAGACCGAGACCAGGATCTCGACCCACAGCGCGTCGGCAACAAGTTCCATGGCGCCCTCACTCGATGATGTCGCCGCGCAGCAGGAAGCGCGCATAGGCGACGGTGGACACGAAGCCGACCATGGCGATCAGGATGGCGGCCTCGAAATAGACGGCGGTCCCCTTCAGCATCCCGTAGAGGATCAGCGCCCCCAGAGAGTTGATCACCATGGTGTCGAGGGCGAGGATGCGGTCGCCCACGCCCGGCGCCTGCACGATGCGCCAGAGATTGAACAGCAGCGCCAGCCCGAAGCAGCCCAGCGCGAACATCAGGGCGTAGTGGATCATTCGAATATCTCCTTCAGCCGCCGCTCGTAGCGCGTCTTGATCTCCTCGCGCACCGCGTCGGGGTCGGGGGCGTGCAGGCAGTGCACCAGCAGGCTGCGCCCGTCGGCCGACAGGTCCGAGGTCACCGTGCCCGGCGTCATGGTGATGGTGCCCGCCAGCACCGTGATCGCCTCCGGCGTGCGCAGCTCCAGCGGCACGTTGATCCAGGCGGGGCGCATGCGCTCGTTGCGCATGAACAGCACGATCCAGGCGACGTTCACGTTCGCCGTCACGATGTCCCAGAGTACGATCGCCACGTATTCGACGATGCGCGGCAGGCTCTTCAGCTTCGGGCGGTTGGGCCAGTAGGGGGCCGTGATCTGCGGGATCACCAGCCCCAGGATCAGGCCGAAGACGACGCCGCCCAGCGAGACGTCGTTGAGCAGCATCAGCCAGACGACCGCCAGCAGCAGCGTCAGGTAGGGGTGGGGAAGGGCCTTGCGCAGCATCGCGGGACCTCTCTCAGCGGTCGCCCATGACGGCGTCGATATAGCCGTCGGGGGCGTGGAGCTGGGCGGAGGTGGCGGCGAAATACTCGCTCGCCGGCCCCGCCAGCACGGTCAGCGCCACCAGCGCCGAGATCACGCCGCCGGCCGCCGCGAAGGGCAGCCGGGCGGCGCCCGGGTCGGGCGCCGGGGCGGGCTCGCCCGTCTCCCAGGCCTTCCAGAACACGGCGCTGCCCGCCCGCGCGAAGCCGATGATGGCCAGCAGCGAGGTGACGAGGATGGCCGTCCAGACCAGCGCCGCGACGCCCGCCTCGCGCGCAGCGTCGAGGATCAGCAGCTTGCCAAGGAAGCCCGACAGCGGCGGCAGACCCGCCATGGCGATGGCCGCGGCGAAGAACAGCCCGGCCACCAGCCCGCCCTGCGCGATCGGCGCCGCCGGGCGCAGCGCGCCCCCCGTCTCCCCCCGCCGCTCGACCACGAGGTCGGCGGCCAGGAACAGCGCCGCGGCGGCGAAGGTGGAATGGACCATGTAGTAGAGCGCCGCGGTCGTCGCCTGCTCCGTGAACAGCGCCACCGCGATCAGCAGCGTGCCCATGGATCCGATGACCGAGAAGGCCACCAGCCGCGACAGCTGCCCCGCCCCCAGCACGCCGACCATCCCGATCACCAGCGTCACCAGCGCGGCCGCGAGGATCCAGTCGCCGAAGCCTCCGCCCACGGCGGCGACGTCCGGCCCGAAGACGAGCGTGTACATCCGCAGGATCGCGTAGGCCCCGACCTTGGTCATCACCGCGAACAGGGCGGCGACCGGCCCGGGCGCGTTGGCGTAGGCGCCCGGCAGCCAGAACTGCAGCGGCGCGATCGCCGCCTTGATGGCGAAGACCAGCAGCAGCAGCGCCGCGCCGGTCTGCAGCAGCGCCGCGTCCTCCGCCGGCAGGGCCGCCACCCGCTCGGCCATGTCCGCCATGTTCAGCGTTCCGGTCACGGCGTAGAGCGTGCCCAGCGCGAAGAGGAACAACGTCGAGCCCGCGAGGTTGTAGACCACGTACTGCACCCCGGCGCGCAGGCGGGTCGTTCCGCCGCCATGGATCATCAGGCCGTAGGAGGCGATGAGCAGCACCTCGAAGAACACGAACAGGTTGAAGGCGTCGCCCGTCAGGAAGGCGCCGGTGATGCCCATCAGCTGGAACTGGAACAGCGCGTGGAAGTGCCGCCCCCGCGCGTCCCAGCCCGAGCCGACGGCGTAGAGGACGACCCCCAGCGCCAGCAGCGAGGTCACCAGCACCATCAGCGCCGAGAGCCGGTCCACCACCAGCACGATCCCGAAGGGCGCCCGCCAGTCGCCCAGCTCGTAAACCCCGATCTCCCCGCCCGCCGCGGCGACCGTCAGCCCCAGCGCGATCAGCCCCAGCGCCGCCGTGGCGGCGAGGGAGAAGACCCGCTGCAAGGCCAGGTCGTTGCGCATCAGCAGGACGATGAAGGCCGCCGTCAGCGCGGGCAGGACGACGGGGGCGATGATCCAGTGGCTCATTCCGCGGCCTCGTCGTCCGTGTCGATGCGGTCGGTGCCCGAGGACAGATACGCCCCCAGCGCCAGCATGACCACGACCGCCGTCATCCCGAAGGAGATGACGATGGCCGTCAGCACCAGCGCCTGGGGCAGCGGGTCGGTGTAGGCGCCGCTCGCCTCGTGGTCGCGCAGGACGGGCGGCAGGTTCACCGCCAGCCGCCCCGTGGCGAACAGGAACACGTTCACGGCGTAGGACAGGATCGCCATCCCGAGGATCACGGGAAAGGTCCGCAGCCTCAGGACGAGATACACGCCGACGGCCGTGAGCGCGCCGACGGCGCTGGCGACAAGCAGCTCCATGTCAGGGCCTCTCCCGCGACCCGTCCCGGGACGGGTCGATCTCCATGGGGTGGATGTTGACGGTCTCCCCCGCCCGGATCGCGAGGCGCGAGACGCTCGACAGCGCCAGCATCACCGCGCCGACGACGGTCAGGAACACGCCCACGTCGAAGGCCATGGCGGTGGCCAGCTCGAACTTCTCCATGGGCGGGATGCGGACATAGCCGAAGGCGCTGGTCAGGAAGGGCATGCCGTTGAACCAGGCCCCGATGCCGGTGAAGGCCGCGGCCAGGATCCCGGCGGCGACCACGCCGTGATAGGGGAAGCGCCGGCGCGCCTCCGCCCAGGCGAAGCCGCTGGCCATGTACTGCATCACCAGCGCGATCGCCACGATCAGCCCGGCGATGAAGCCCCCGCCCGGCTGGTTGTGCCCGCGCAGGAAGATGTAGACCCCGACCAGCAGCGCGATGTGCAGGATCACACGCGTGCCCACCACCATCATCAGCGGGTGGCGGTCGCCGGCGTCCTTCCGCTCCGGCCTCCAGGCGGCCAGGCGGCGGCCCGCCGGCCCGTCGAGGATCGCCTCGGTCAGCGCGAAAATCACCAGCGCCGCGATGCCCAGCACGATGATCTCGCCGAAGGTGTCGTAGCCGCGGAAGTCCACCAGGATCACGTTGACCACGTTGGTGCCGCCGCCTCCCCTGTAGGAGTTCGCCAGGTGGAAGACGGAGATGCTCGGCTCCGCGAAATCC
The DNA here is from genome assembly GCA_051747505.1 of Pseudomonadota bacterium. Taxonomy (GTDB): domain Bacteria; phylum Pseudomonadota; class Alphaproteobacteria; order Rhodobacterales; family Rhodobacteraceae; genus Albimonas. Next base: position 22,329 of record JBNJGE010000003.1, read on the forward strand.
GTGCGCAGGATGGCGTAGATCAGCCCGCCCACGCCGACGCCCGAGGCGCCCGCCAGCACGGCGTCGCGGAAGCGCCGCGGCGCCCCGCTCTCCACCGGAGTCTCCTTCGGCAGGAAGTTCAGCGCCAGCAGCAGCAGGATCACGGTGACGACCTCCACCGAGATCTGGGTCAGCGCGAGGTCGGGGGCCGAGAGATAGACGAAGCCCATCGAGACCATCAGCCCGATCACCCCCACCAGCACCAGCGCCAGGATGCGGTTGCGGTGGAAGGCGGCCAGCGCGAAGCAGGAGACGACCAGCAGCAGCCAGCCGATGACGGGCAGCAGCTCCACCTCCAGCATCGGCCGGGCCGGCCCCGCGCCCTCGCCCCCCAGCCAGCCCGCGGCGCCGGCCGCGATGACCGTGACCGTGAAGATCGCCAGATAGCGCGTCAGCGCCCCGTCATGCAGCCCGTCGGTCATGCGCCGCGCGCCCCTGGACACGGCCTCCACGATGGCGTCGTAGATCGTCTTGGCCGCCGGCACGCCCGCCAGGCGCCAGACGCGGACGGCGCCGCCGTAGCCGGCGAGCAGCAGCGCGCCCCCCAGAACCGCGATCACCGACATCAGCAGCGCCGGCGTCAGCCCGTGCCAGTGGCTGATATAGACCTTCGGCGCCTCGCCTCCCGTCACCGCCGCGGCTGTCGCGGAGACCAGCCCGGAGACCGTCGCCATCGGCACCAGCCCGATGATCACCACCAGCGTCGCCAGGAAGGCCGGGGCCGCCCACATCCCGAAGCCCGGGTCATGCGGCTTCGACGGATAGTCGTCGCGCACGGGGCCGAGGAACACATGCGCCACGTAGCGCAGCGAATAGGCCACCGAGAACAGCGCCCCCAGCGTGACCAGCGCGGACAGAAGCAGCGGCGAGCCCAGCCACGGCGTGTGGGAGACCTCCTCCAGCATCATCTCCTTGGACAGGAAGCCGTTGAGCGGCGGGATGCCCGCCATGGACAGCGCCGCCACCGTCGCGATCGCGAAGGTCACCGGCATCAGCTTCCGCAGCCCGCCCAGGCGCGTGACGTCGCGGGTATGCGCCTCGTGATCCACGATCCCCGCGGTCATGAAGAGCGCGGCCTTGAAGCTCGCATGGTTGATGATGTGGAAGATCGCCACCACCGCCGCGGGTTTCGTTCCGAAGCCCAGCAGCATCGTAATCAGCCCCAGATGGCTGACGGTGGAAAAGGCCAGCAGCGCCTTCAGGTCGTCCTTGAACAGCGCCACCGCCGCCCCGACGATCATCGTGACCAATCCCGTCGTGGCGACGAGGTAGAACCACTCCGGCGTCCCCGACAGCACCGGCCAGAGGCGGGCCATCAGGAACAGCCCGGCCTTCACCATGGTCGCCGAATGCAGATAGGCCGAGACCGGCGTCGGCGCGGCCATGGCGTGCGGCAGCCAGAAATGGAACGGGAACTGCGCCGACTTGGCGAAGCAGCCGGTCAGGATCAGCAGCAGCGCCGGCAGATAGAGCGGCGAGGCCTGGATCTCCGCCCGGTGCTCCAGGATCACGCTCAGCTCGTAGCTGCCCGCGATGTCGCCCAGGATCAGCGCCCCCGCGATCATGGCGAGCCCGCCCATCCCCGTGACGGCCAGCGCCATGCGCGCCCCCTGCCGCCCGTCGGGCAGATGCTTCCAGTAGCCGATCAGCAGGAAGGAGGAGAGCGAGGTCAGCTCCCAGAACACCAGCAGCAGCAGGATGTTGTCGGAGAGCACGATGCCGACCATCGCCCCCTGGAAGAGCAGCAGGTAGGTGTAGAACTGCCCCATCGAGTCCCGCGGCGACAGGTAATAGCGGGCGTAGAGGATGATCAGCAGCCCGATCCCCAGGATCAGCCCGGCGAAGAGCAGCCCCAGCCCGTCCAGCATGAAGCTGGCCCGCAGCCCCAGCGCGGGCAGCCAGTCGAAGCCCACGCGCACCGTCTCGCCCCCCAGCACGGCGGGCGCGTTAACCAGCAGGCCGATCAGCGCCAGCAGCGTCGCCGAACCGGTGGCCAGCGCGCAGGCGTCGCGCCCGGCGCGGATCATGAGGCCGGGCAGCAAGGCGCCCAGGAAGGGCAGCGCGACGATCAGGGCAAGGGACATTCGGACACCGTGGCTGACGATCCCGGGACGGTCCGGGCGGACGGGGGCGGGGCGGAGGGCGCCTCGCCGCGAAGGCTCCGGGCCGGAGGGGGCGCCTCGCGCGCCGGGCCGGCCTCAGCCGCGCCGCCCTCCCGCCCTGCGGAAGGCCGGCTCGCGGGGGCGCGGGTCGGGCGGGCGGGGGGCGCCCAGGCCCAGGCCGAGGCGGGCGCGCGGCGCAGGCCGCGGCGCGCCGCGCCCCGGCGCGGGCGCGCGTCCGGCCGCAGAGACGGCCCGCAGCCGCCCCCCGGCGGATCCGCGCCGCCTGCCGGGGCTCCGCGCCGCCCCCTCGCGCCTGCCTGCAAGCCTCATCCTTCGCCGCCTGGCCCCTCGTCTCGACCCTGTCGGAAGGCTCTTACAATATCGTCGCCCCCCGCGCGATCCCCCCGATGCAGATGGCCGGCGGCCTGCGGCGTTCCATCCCGCCCCCGCCGGCAGCCTTCTCCGTTGCGCAGCCCGAAAATGCCGCAGGATGCGCGCCGCCCTCCGCCGGCTCCGCTCAGGACGCCCCCTTCTCCTCCGTCTCGATGACAGGGATCTCGGTGCGCTCCTCCTCGGGCGCGCCGCACAGAAGCTCCACCGCCCGGTCGGCCGCATCCTGGAACGGCTCCAGCACCATGTCCGCGCCGGCGCCGAAAAGGTCCTCCGTGTCGCGCGGATGATGCGAGGCCACCGCGATCCGCCCGCTGAAGCCCGAGTTGCGCGTGAGCTGGATCAGCGTGGCGCGCGTGTCCTCGTGGCTCAGCCCCGTCGGGTGGATCGGGATCGTGGAGACGATCCATTCCGCCCTCCCCAGCGGCAGCTCGGCGACGAATTCCGGGTCGGTCGCGTCGCCGAACCGCGCCTCCAGCCCCAGCTCGCGCCAGCGCCGCACCGCCAGCGGGTTGAAGTCCACCCCCAGCGCCCGGATGCCCCGCTTGCGCAGGCGCATGCCGATGGCGGTCCCGAACCGGCCGAGCCCGAAGACGATCGCCTCGTAGCCTTCCTGGCGGCGCGCGGCCGCGCCGGCCGGCTCGCGCGGCGTGCCCCGGCGCTCGAACACGCCCAGCAGCGGCTCGCACAGCGCGTAGAGCCGGTGGGAATAGGTGATCATGTAGGTCGAGGCCGCGATGGTCACGAGGCCGACCAAGGTGACCAGCCCCAGCGCATCCTCCTGCACATGCCCCAGCGAGACGCCCATGGCCACGAAGATCAGCGAGAACTCGCTGATCTGCGCCACCGTCAGCCCGGCGAGGAACCCGGTGCGCCTGCGATACCCCATCGCCCCCATGATCGCGAGCACGATCAGCGGGTTGCCGATCAGCACGAACACCGAAAAAACGACCGCCCCCGTGACATGCGCGCCCAGCAGCGACAGGTCGAGAGTCGAGCCCAGCGCGATGAAGAAGAACAGCAGCAGGAAGTCCCGCAGCGGCGCCAGCCGCGCCGCGATGGTCTCGCGATAGGGGGTGGAGGCCAGCGAGACGCCGGCCAGCAGGCCCCCGACCTCCTTGCCTAGCCCGACGAAGTCGCCGATGGCGGCGAACATGGCCGCCTGCGCGATGGCGAAGATCACCAGCAGCTCCGGCGCGCGGGCCAGCCGCTCGGTCAGCGGGTCGGCGGCGTAGCGCACGAACACCACCACCAGCCCGACCATCGCCACGCCGGAGGCCAGCACCGTGAACACCGAGCCCCCGCCATGCCCGCCCGCCTCTCCGGCCTCCGCGCCGATGCCGATGGCCGAGAGCACGATCATCGCCAGCACCACGACGAGGTCCTGCACGATCAGGAAGCCCAGCGCGATCTGCCCGTGCAGCGAGTCGATCTCGCGCTTGTCGGACAGCAGCTTCACGATGATGATCGTGGAGGAGAAGGTCAGCGCCACCGCGACATAGAGGCTGGTGACATGCCCCAGCCCCAGCGCCAGCCCGATCAGGTAGCCGAACACAGAGGTGAAGGCGACCTGGCCCAGCCCGGTCAGCAGCGACACCGCCCCGAGCGAGCGTATCAGCTTCACGTCGAGCTTGATGCCGACGAGGAACAGCAGCACGGCGATCCCGAGCTCCGAGAGAAGGCCGATCTGCTCGTCCGACCTCACCACGTCCAGCGCCGAGGGGCCTGCGAGCAGCCCCACGGCGATGAAGCTGACGATGAGCGGCTGCCTCAGGATGATCCCGAGAAAGCCGATCACGGCCGCCATCACCAGAAGCGCCGCGACCTCCCCGAACACGGACTGCACGATCATGTCCATCAGGTCTTGCCGTCCCTCCCGTTCCGTCCTTCGCCGGGGGCGCGCGGCGCGCCGCCCCTTCCGGCGCGCCCGTCCGCCGGCCGCGTCGCGTGATCCTCGAGGAAGGCGTCCAGGTCGCCGGAGGCGATCCGCCAGCCCTTGCCGATGTCGATGGCGCGAAGCTCCCCGTCGCGGATCCAGCGCCGGACGGTCGCCTCGCTGACCTTCAGAAGCTCCGCCACCTCCCTGACGGTCCGGTAGTGCTCGCCGGCCATCCTGACCGCCTTTTCGCTCGGTTTGGCGTGATATATCGTATTATAAGTCTGCCGAACGCATCCGGACAGGGTCCGGCGCCGCATGGCGCTGTCTGCGCGCTGCGTCCGGGGACCGCGGAAGGGGACGGCACGCGATGAAGACGATCCTGGTCGCCACGGACTTCTCCGAACGGTCGGACCGGGCGCTGCGGCGCGCCACCCTCCTCGCCCGGCGCTCCGGGGCCCGCATCGTCCTCGCGCATGTCGTCGACGACGACCAGCCGCGCCGCATCGTCGAGGACGAGCGCGCGCAGGCCGAGACGCTTCTCTTCCGCATGGCCGCCACCCTGCGCGACGTGGACGGCGTCGCGTGCGAGACGCGCGTCATCGCCGCCGCCCCCTTCCTGGGCGTCCTGCAGGCCGTCGAGGAGGCCGCGCCCGACCTGCTCGTGATCGGCCCCCATCGCCGTCAGGTGCTCAGGGACGTCTTCATCGGAACGACGGCCGAGCGGACGATCCGCGCGGCCGGCCTCCCCGTGCTCATGGTCAACGGCCCGCCGGCCGCCGATTACCGGCACGTCCTGCGAACGACCGACCTCTCGGGCGCCTCGCGCGCCGCGCTGCAACGCGTCGCCGCGCTCGGCATCGGCGAGGGGGCGCGCAACTCCATCCTCCATGTCTTCGAGCCGCCCGAGCCCCGCCTCGCCCTGGACCGCTCCCTGCCCAGGCGGGAGCAGGACCGCGCCCTCGACGACGAAGGCAGGGACGCGGCCCGCGACCTCGCCCGGTTCCTCGCCTCCGCGAATCTCGCCGGCCTCGAGCCGATCCTGCGCTACGAGGGCAACGCCCCGGCCCAGGAGATCCTCGCGGCCGCGGAGGAGGAGGGCGCCGACCTGATCGTGATCGCGACCCATGGCCGGGGCGGCCTCGCCAGGCGCTTCCTCGGAAGCGTCACCGAGCAGGTGCTGCGAATCTCGCCGATCGACGTCCTCGCGATCCCGCCCGCGCGCGCCGACTGACCGCCGCCGCGCCGCTCGCGGCCGGGCGCATCGTTCAGCGATCCCCGAGGGGCATGATCCGGATCGCGTTCTCCACCTGCGTCCCGTAGACCAGCTCCGGCCCCTCCGCAGGCAGCAGGTCCCCCGTCGCGATGCGGTCGGGATAGGCCTCGAAGGCGATGACCCCGACGGGCGCGGCCCCCTCCCCGGCCGGCTGGTAGAGGCGGGCGACCAGCTCCCCGCGCCGCAGGTCTCCCCTGGTCACGATCAGGATCTCCCTGCCCGGCGCCCCGTCCAGCTCCGGCAGCAGCACGTCCCGCGCGTCGTCGGCCCCCGGCAGCGCCTCGCCGATCCGCCACTCCCCGCCGTCGCGGGAGGCCGCGATGCGCGTCTCCAGCGTCGTGGCGTCCCGGCGCGTGGCGACGAAAAGCTCAGGAACCCCGTCCCCGTCGAGATCGCCGCCCCCCAGCGCCGCCTCCACCTGGCGAACGGCCTTGCCCGGAACGATCTCCACCTGCTCCCCGGCGCCCGCGGGATAGAGCATCACCTTCCCAGACCTCGGCAGAGGCACGGCCAGCGCCGGCGCGCCCTCGAACAGGATGCGTCGCCCCTGCGCATTCGCGCGTCCCGGCAGCGGCCCCTCCCGGAACGGCCCCGAGAAGCCGTCGCCCGTGTTGATCAACGCCCCGGAGCGCCCCCACCCCCGCCCGTCGGGAAGCAGGACGTCCATGCGCCCGTCGTCGTTCACGTCGTGGATCACCGGCCCGTAGCTGTCGCCGCCGCGGGCATGGACGATGACCGGCGCCGCGAAGACCCCGTCGCTCTCGTCGAGGATCGCGGCGAGGCTGCGTTCGTGCTGGCCGCCATTGACCAGCAGAAGGTCGATGTCGCCGTCGCCGTCGAGGTCGCCCGCCGCGATCTCCCTCGGATTGCGCGCCTCGTCGAACCGCGCGACCCGCCGTCCGGGCCCCTCCGCCGCCTCGACCCGCCACAGCTCGACATGCCCGCCGACGGTCACCGGCCCCGCCGGGCCGCAGACGACCGCCAGGTTCGCCCGCCCCTCCGGCGCATCCGGCAGCAGCGCGAAATCCATCAGCTCGGTCTCGTCGTCGCACACCTCGATCGGACCGGCCCGAAGGCACGCCGGGACGGCGAGAATCGAGAGAGCGAGCAGCGCGGCGAGGAGCCCTCTCATCGGCGGACCTCCCTTCCCGACCGGAACGACTCCCGCGAAAGTTGCACGCCGCCACGCCCCGCTCAAGCGCGCGCGCCCCCTCAGTACCGGTCGTCGTACTCCTCGTCCGCCGTCAGGATGTCGTAGATCCGCGCCGCCGCGCCCCCGGGCGCAAGGTGGCGGTCCGGCGTCGTCTCGTCGTCGCCCGAGGCCCAGGCCACCGCCTCCTCCAGCTCCGTGACATCCGCCCCCGTCGCCACGATCTGCGCCAGCTTCCAGTCCGGGATGTCGCCGCAGATCCGGCGCACCTCCTCCGATGTCAGCCCACCGGCCAGCCCCTTCGCGCTCTCGTCAACCGGGCTCATCCTGTCTCCTTCCGTTCACGGGCGGCCCGCGGCCGCCATCAGAATCCGGGCTGCGCCGTCGCGGCGGCCCGGTCGCTCTCCTCCTCGATCTCGGTCATCGTCGCCTCGCTCAGAAGCAGCGTGCCCGCGATCGAGACGGCGTTCTCCAGCGCCGCGCGCACCACCTTGGTGGGGTCGATGATCCCGGCCTCCATCAGGTCCGCATAGACGTTGCGCGCCGCGTCGAAGCCCAGCGCGCCCTCGCCCTCGCGCAGCCGCGCCACCACGACGCCGTCATCCACCTCCGAGTTCCGAGCGATCTGCCGCGCCGGCGCGGCCAGCGCGCGCGCCAGGATCAGCAGCCCCGTGCGCCGGTCCCCCTCGGCCTCCTCGGCCAGCGCCTCGATGGCGGGCGCGCAGCGCAGCAGCGCCAGCCCCCCTCCGGGCACGATCCCCGCCTCCACCGCCGCCTTGGTGGCGTTCACCGCGTCGTCCAGCGCCTCCTTGCGGTTCTTCATGTCCGCCTCGGTCGGCGCCCCCACCCGGATCACCGCCACCCCGCCGGAGAGCTTGGCGAGCCGCTCCTCCAGCTTCTCGCGGTCGTAATCGCTCGTCGCCGCCTCGATCTCGCCCCGGATCTGGGCGATGCGCGCCTTCAGCGCCGCGGGCTCGCCCCCGCCGCCGACGATGGTGGTGTCGTCCTTGCTCACCACCACGCGCCGCGCCCGGCCCAGCTGCTCGAGCGTCGCATTCTCCAGCTCCAGCCCCAGCTCCTGGCTGATCACCTCGCCGCCCGTCAGCGCCGCGATGTCCTGCAGCATCGCCTTTCGCCGGTCCCCGAAGCCCGGCGCCTTGACCGCCACCGCCTTCATCCCCGCCCGCAGCCGGTTGACCACCAGGGTGGCCAGCGCCTCGTCGGTCACGTCCTCGGCCACCACCAGCAGCGAGGCCGACCGCTTCAGCGCCGCCTCCAGCAGCGGCACCAGCGGGCGCAGATTGCTCAGCCTGCGGTCGTAGAGCAGGACATGCACGTCCTCCAGCTCGCAGGTCAGGCTCTCCGCGTCCGTGGCGAAATAGGGGGAGATCCAGCCCCGATCGAACTGCATCCCCTCCACCACCTCCAGCACCGTCTCGGTGGTCTGCGACTCCTCGAGGGTGATCGCCCCGTCGCGGCCCACCTTCTGCATGGCCTCGGCCACCAGCTCCCCGATGCTCGCGTCGTTGTGGGCGGAGATCGTCGCGACCTGCGCCTGCTCCGTCCGCGTCTCCACGGGCTTCGACAGCCCCTCCAGCGTCTCCAGCGCGCTCTGCAGCCCCGCATCCAGCCCCCGGCGCAGATCGGCCGCGCTCGCGCCGGCGACCACGTTGCGCAGCCCGTCGGCGAAGATCGCCTCGGCCAGCACCGTGGCGGTGGAGGTCCCGTCCCCGACCGCCTCCCCCGTCTTCTCCGCCGCCTGGCGCAGCATCTGCGCGCCCAGGTTCTCCTCCGGGTCCTGAAGCTTGACCTCCCTGGCGATGGTCACGCCGTCATTGCAGACGATCGGCGCGCCCCATCTGCGCTGGATCAGCACCGATTTCGACTTCGGCCCCAGCGTGACGCGCACCGCGTCGGCCAGCGCCTGCGCCCCCGCGCGCAGCTTCTCGCGCGCGGCGGAGCGATAGAGCATCCGGGTGTAGGCCATGGCCGGGGATCCCGCTTCGGACAATCGAGATCCCAAGCAGACACCGCAGACGCCCCCGCCCGCATTGATGCCGCGCAACGCTCCCCGAACAGGGGTCGGAAAGGACAGGCGAGGGGCGGCGTGGCGCCGGGACCATGGGCGATTTCGCACAGACATCGAAAGCCGCGCGATCGCCCTCACGCCCCCGACAGGACGCACGGATCGAAACCCGCGCTCACCCCCGCCCGAACCGCCCCGGCGCGAAGGGGGCGAGGTCCAGGTTGCTCCCGCCCCCCGCCGCGATCTCCGCCGCCATGCGCCCCAGCCGCGGCCCCAGCGTCAGCCCCACATGCTGCGCGCCGGTGGCCAGCACCACCCGCTCCGCCCCGGGAACCGCGCCCAGCGCCGGCAGGCTGTCGGGCAGGACGGGCCGGTGGCCCATCCACACCTCCCCCTCCCCCGCGGCCCCGGACCACAGCCGCGCCGCCGCCCGGCGCAGCAGCCGCTCCGGCCCCTTCGAGGGGCCCGCGGCCAGCCCGCCGATCTCCGTCACCCCCGCCAGCCGCACGCCCCCGCGCATCGGCGTCGCCACCGCCTTCGCGTCCGCCACCATCCAGGGATGCGCGGGCTTCGGGGCGTCGGGCAGATGCAGGTGATAGCCCCGCTCCGTCTCCAGCGGCAGCCGCAGCCCCAGCCCCTCCGCCAGCGCCCGGCTGCGCGCGCCGGCGGCCAGCACCACCCGCTCCGCCCGCATCACCGCGCCCCCGCGCAGCGTCACCTTGCCCTCGCCCGAGATCGCCGCGACCTCGCCGCGCCGGACCGTCCCGCCCTCCCGCGCGAAGTGCCCGGCCAGCGCGCGCAGATAGCCGCCCGGGTCCTCGATCCAGCCGTGATCGGGATAGATCGCCCCGAAGCGGAACCCCGGCGCCAGCCCCGGAAACCGCGCCTCGATCTCAGCCCGCCCGATCTCCCGCGCCTCATAGCCATGCGCCGCCTTCAGCGCGCGCGCGAAGCCGTCCGCCTCCCACCCCGCGCGGTCGCGATGCAGGAAGCCGTACTCGCCCGCACGCAGGAACGCCTCCGCCCCCGTCCCCGCGGCCAGCGCCCGATGCTGGTCCACGCAGTCGTCCAGCAGCCCCGCCAGCGCCCCGGCGATGCGCCGCACCTCCGCCTCCCGCCCGTGGCGCAGGAAGCTCGCCAGGAAGGGCGCCGCCCGCGGCAGGTAGGACCAGCGCAGGAACAGCGGCCCGTCCGGGTCCAGCAGCATCCGCGGGATCTTCGCCCAAAGCCCCGGCGTGGGAACCGGCACGACCGCGCTGCGCGCCAGCACGCCCCCGTTGCCGAAGGAGGCCGCCCCCGCCTCCCCCGGCTCCCCCCGGTCGATGAGCGTCACCCGCCAGCCCGCCCGGCGCAGCCATTCGGCCGCCGACAGCCCCGTGATCCCCGCCCCCACCACGATCGCCCGCCGCCCGTCATCCATCGCCAGACCTCCCTGCCCTGCGCGGCGCACGCTCCTCCGCGCCCCGGCCGCTGTCAATCGGCCCCGCGCCCGGCCCGCGCCCCACCCGCCCGCCCCGGCGCGGGCCGGGCGCGGGCCCTCCCTTGCCGCCGCCGCGCGGATCGGGTTCAGTGCCCCCCGAGCCAACCGCGGAGCCCCCAATGACCCAGCGCATCGCCCTCCTCAACGGCCCCAATCTCAACCTGCTGGGCCTGCGCGAGCCGGAGATCTACGGCGCCGACACGCTCGACGACATCGAGGCCCGCTGCCGCGACCTCGCCGAGCGCCGGGGCGTGGAGCTCGACTTCCACCAGTCCAACCACGAGGGCCAGCTCGTCGACTGGATCCAGGCCGCGCGCGACTCCGCCCACGCCCTGATCCTCAACGCGGGGGCCTACACCCACACCTCCGTGGCCATCCTCGACGCCCTGCGCGCCTATGACGGCCCGGTGATCGAGCTGCACCTGTCCAACACCCACAGGCGCGAGGATTTCCGCCACCGCTCCTACGTCGCCCTGCGCGCCGACGGGATCATCATGGGCTTCGGCGCCCGCGGCTACCTGATGGCGCTGGAGGCCGCCGTGGACATGGCCCAGGCGCGATGAGCGCCTCCGCCGACCCCGCCGCGGCCGGCCGCCCCGACAACCGCCCCCTCGCGGCGGCCGGCTGGATGTCCGGCGCCTTGCTGTGCTTCACCGCCATGGCCGTGGCGGGCCGCGAATCCGCCTCCGAGCTCGACACCTTCGAGATCATGCTCTACCGCTCCCTCGTCGGCGTCGTCATCGTCGTCGGGGTCCTCGCCGCGCGCGGCAAGCTCTCCGAGATCCGCGCCCGGCGCATGCCCCTGCACCTCACCCGCAACGTCATCCACTTTACCGGCCAGAACCTATGGTTCCTGGCCGTGACCATGATCCCGCTCGCCCAGCTCTTCGCCTACGAGTTCACCAGCCCCCTCTGGGTCGCCCTCATCGCCCCCTTCCTGCTGGGGGAGCGCTTCGCCCCCGTCCGCCTGCTGGCCGCCGCGCTGGGCTTCTGCGGCATCCTGGTCGTCGCCCGCCCGTGGGAGACGGGGGGCGCCGTCGCGGGCTTCGGCCTCGGCCAGATCGTGGCGCTGGGCGCCGCCATGGGCTTCGCCGGCTCGGTGCTGGTCACCAAGCTCCTCAGCCGGACGGAGACCACCGCCTCCATCCTCTTCTTCATGACCGCCATGCAGACCGCCTTCGGCCTGATCTGCGCCGGCCTCGACGGAGACATCGCCCTGCCCGACCAGACGCTCGGCTTCGTCCTCGTCCTGGGCGTCTGCGGCCTCGGCGCGCATTTCTGCATCACCACCGCGCTCACCTGCGCCCCGGCCACCGTCGTCGCGCCGATGGAGTTCCTGCGCCTGCCCCTGATCGCGGTGATCGGCATGCTCCTCTACGACGAGCCGCTGGAGATCGCCGTCTTCGCCGGCGCCGCGCTCGTGCTGACCGGCAACCTCATCAACATCCGGGCAGAGCGCCGCCGCGTCGCGGCCTGAAGCCCCCTTCCGCGGCGCAACATCCCGTGCTATCCGCCCCCCGGCCCCAGCGAAGCCGGAACGAAGGACGACGACAGATGAAGCTCGACGCGATCCCCGCGGGCAAGAACCCGCCCACCGATGTCAACGTGGTCATCGAGATCACCGGCGGCGCGGGCGGCGGCGCGCCCGTGAAGTACGAGATCGACAAGGACTCGGGCGCGGTCTTCGTGGACCGGATCGTCAACACCCCGATGTTCTATCCGTGCAACTACGGCTTCGTGCCCAACAGCCTGCACGACGACGGCGACCCCACCGACGTGCTGGTCCTGTGCGACTTCGACCTCGCCCCGGGCGTCGTCATCCGCTGCCGCCCCGTGGGCGTCCTCAAGATGGAGGACGACGGCGGCATGGACGACAAGCTGATCGCCGTGCCGGTGGAGAAGGTGGACCCCTTCCAGTCCAACATCCAGGACCTGACCGACATCCCGGAGAAGACGCGCGAGCGCATCAAGCACTTCTTCGAGCACTACAAGGACCTGGAGCCCGGCAAATGGGTCAAGGTCATCGACTGGGGCGACAAGGCCGAGGCCGAGCAGATCCTCACGAAGTCGATCGAGGCCGCGAAGAAGTAGGCCCGCCGCTCTCGGCGCCCCCTGCGCGCGCCCGGCCTTGGGGGCCGGGCGCGTCGCGTCTCAGGACACTTCCCGACGTCTCCGCGCGCCTCCCGGGCCGGCCCGACTCCGCCTCGGCGCCAGACAGATGACGCCAGGCTCGGACGACCACGGCCGCCAGACGCCGCAAATGGTGACGGCAATGCGGGCGCGCCAGAAATTGGCGCGCAATCGCCGGCGGCTCTGAATTTCACCTTTGATTGCAAGTATTCTTGGGAAATACTTCACGCGCGCAAGAAACGCTCCCCCCGCCGGGCGCCCTCCCGCAACCGCGCGCCCGGCCCCCCGCGGCCGGGCGCGCCGCGCGTCACGGCCTCACATAGGCCCAGCCCTCGTTCTGGAGCTGCACGAGCCGCACCACGCCCGAGGGCGTCACCTTCGCCTCGGACATCAGCGGAACCTCCTTGCCGCCCTTGCGCTCCATCGCCTCCAGCGTGTTGCCGCAGGCCGAGAAGGCCAGCCCCGGCATCTCCATGCCCATGGCCGAGATCCGGTCGCGCACCGGGCTGGTGTCCTCGCGCATCATGTGCACGCCCGGCCCGTAGGCGACGATCTCCATCTGCACCTCCCGCCCCTCGGCCTCGTAGTGTTTCGCGGCGTTCGCGGCGTTGTTGAGCACCATGTTCATGCGCTGGGGATCGTTCTCGTCGACATGAAAGACGATGCGCACCGGCTCCTCCGCCGCGGCCGGCGGCGCCGCGGCCAGAAGCGCGGCGGCGACGAGCGTGAGGGCGGCAAGCGTGGCTCGGATCATCGGAGTCCTCCCTTTGGTTGTCGTTGATACGCCCATCCTTGCCGCGCGGCCCGCCGCCTGCAAACCCTTTCGCGCCCTCACTCGAAGCGCGCGCTCACCGAGGGCGCCCCCGGCAGCCCCTCATAGGTCAGGATGACCTCCATCCCCGGCTTCATCGGGCTGAGCGGCCCGATCGAGCCGACCGAGACCAGGTCGCCCGCCGCCAGCGCCCGCCCCTCGCCCGCCAGCCGCTCGGCCACCCAGATCACCGCGTTCAGCGGATGCCCCAGCACCGCGCTCCCCGGCGCCGCGGCGATCTCGGCGCCCGACCCGTCCGTCATCCGCGCCGTGAATGCCGCCAGCATCTCCACGCCGGCCTCGCCCCGCGGGATCTCGATCAGCTCCCCCATCACCCCGCGCCAGGCGCCGACATTGATCGCGGTGATCGCGGCCCCGTCCAGCTTGTGCTCGCTCCCCACCACCAGCGCCGGCAGCTCAAGGAAGGGCCGCACCCCGCGGATATGCTCCAGCACCTCCGCCGGGCTGCGCGCCTCGTTCACACCCGCATCGGCGATCTCCACGATCAGGTCCGCCTCGAACAGCGCCCGGTGCGCGGCGCCCGCGCTCACCGCCGCGCCGTCCTCCAGCAGCATCCCCTCCAGCAGCGCCCCCATCACCGGCTCGTCCACCCCGAAGGCCTCCTGCGCCTTGCCGGAGGTCAGCCCCGCCTTCCAGCCGACCACGGGGCCGAGCTCGGCGGTCAGCCGCTCCACGATCATCTCCCGCGCGCAGACGGCGTCCTCCATCCGCCCGCCCGCGGCCACCGGCGGCGCCGCGGGCTCCCCGGCCGCGCGGGCGGCGAGGAAGGCGTCGATCGTCTCCGCCTCCGGACAGGCGGCCAGCGCCGGCGCGGCGGCCAGCGCGAGGGTCAGGCTCAGGGCGTGGCGGAACATGGCTTTTCCTCCCTTGGCGCGGCCTCCCCGGGCCGCTCCTCCCACTCTCCCCCCGCCCGGCCCCTGCGGCAAGCGGTCTTCCCCCGCCCGCCCCTGTCGGATAGACAGCGGGGCCGAGTTCCGCCCCCGGAGGCCCGCCATGCTCTACCCAGACGCCGAAAGCTGGCTCGCCGCCCCCCGCCGCGCCGTGGCGCTCATCGGCATGTCCGGCGTGGGCAAGACGCGCCTGTCCAGCCTGCTGCGCGAGCAGGGGGACTGGTTCCACTACTCCGTCGACTACCGCATCGGCACCCGCTACCTCGGCGAGCGCATCACCGACGAGTTCAAGCGCGAGGCGATGAAGAACCCCAAGCTGCGCGAACTCCTGCGCTCGGACTCCGTCTCCATCGACTCCAAGCTCAGCTTCCACAACCTCACGCCGCTCTCCACCTGGCTCGGCAAGCCCGGCGACCCGCGCCGCGGCGGCATGGAATTCGACGAGTACCTCGCCCGCCAGCGCCTCCACCGCGAGGCCGAGATCGCCGCCATGCTCGACGCCCGCGCCTTCATGGACCGCGCCTGGGACCTCTACGCCTACGCCCATTTCGCCTGCGACACCTCCGGCTCCATCTGCGAGGTGGTGGAGCCCGACAACCCGCGCGACCCGGTCCTCAACGCCCTCTCGCGCGCCATGCTCCCGGTCTATATCCGGGGAACGGAGGCGCACGAGACCGAGCTCAAGGCCCGCTTTGACCGCGCCCCCAAGCCGATCTACTACATGGAGGAGATGCTGCTGCGCCTGTGGGAGGAGCACCTGGAGGCCACCGGCGAGACCCCGGACGAGGTCGACCCCGACGCCTTCGTCCGCTGGGGCTTCGCCGCCCAGATCGCCCATCGCCGCCCGCGCTACCAGGCCATCGCCGACAACTGGGGCGTGACGGTGGAGGCCGACGACATGGCCGCGGTCGAGAGCGAGGCGGGCGTCGTCGCCCTGATCGCGGAGGCCCTCGACCGCCGCGCCGCCGCGCATAGCTGACAGAGGCAGAAGGAGCCGAAGCGAACCCATGCCGATCAAGATTCCCGCCGGACTGCCCGCCTTCGACGTCCTCGGCCGCGAGGGCGTCATGGTGATGTCCCAGGAATTCGCCGACCGGCAGGACATCCGGCCCATGCGCGTGGGGCTGCTCAACCTCATGCCCACCAAGGTGCAGACCGAGACGCAGTTCGCCCGCCTGATCGGGGCGGGCCCGTTGCAGATCGAGCTCACCCTGATCCGCATGACCCATCACGAGAGCCGCAACACCTCCGCCGAGCACCTCGAATCCTTCTACGCGACCTTCGAGGAGATCGCGGCGACGAACCGGAAGTTCGACGGCCTCGTGATCACCGGCGCGCCCGTGGAGCGCCTGCCCTTCGAGGACGTGACCTACTGGGACGAGCTCAAGCGCATCTTCGAA
Organism: Pseudomonadota bacterium; assembly: GCA_051747505.1. Classification (GTDB taxonomy): domain Bacteria; phylum Pseudomonadota; class Alphaproteobacteria; order Rhodobacterales; family Rhodobacteraceae; genus Albimonas. The sequence continues at coordinate 37,920 of JBNJGE010000003.1, forward strand.
TGGACCCAGACCCATGTCCACTCGACGCTCGGCGTGTGCTGGGGCGCGCAGGCCATGCTCCACCACTTCCACGGCGTGCCCAAGCACGACCTGGCGACGAAGGCCTTCGGCGTCTACCGCCACCGGGTGCTGGAGCCCGCCTCCCCCTATCTGCGCGGCTTCTCCGACGACTTCGCCGTGCCCGTCAGCCGCTGGACCGAGACGCGCGAGGAGGACTTCCCCGCCAATTCCGGCCTGCGCACCCTCATCGCTTCCGACGAGGTCGGCCCCTGCCTGGTGGAGGACCCCGCGCGCCGGGCCCTCTACATGTTCAACCACCTCGAATACGACCGCGAGACGCTGGCCCGCGAATACCAGCGCGACCTCGAGAACGCCGGCGAGGACGCCCAGCTGCCGCTCGGCTACTTCCCCGGGGACGACCCCAGCCGCGCCCCCCAGGACCGCTGGCGCAGCCACGCGCATCTGCTCTACGGCAACTGGATCAACCAGATCTACCAGACCTGCCCCTTCGACCACCGCCTGATCGGCACGCCCGAGGTCGAGACCACGCGCTGACTCCACCCGCCCCCGGCCCGCGCCCCACCCGCCCGCCCCTGCGCGGGCCGGGGGCGGGCCGGCGCGGCGCGCGGCCGGCGGGCCAAGCGCCGACATCTCCTCCGCGCCGGGCCGTGCGCGCGCCCCCGCGCGCCCGAAGCGCGCAAGGGCAGGGAGCGCGGGCCTCCGTCCGCAGCCTGCGCGGCCCGGGCGACCCCGCATCACCCCGCGCAGGGCAGGCCCGGACGCCCCCGGCAGCCGCCCTCGCCCCTGCCGCCGCAGGGCCGTCTCCGCCCCCAGCTCACGGCGCCCGCCTCAGCCCGCGCGGCCGACCCCCGGACGCCGCGCCGCCGCCGCAGGCCGCGCCCGGCCCCCGGCCGGGGCCGCCTTCAGCCGCGCCTCCGCCTCCCGCACCGCCTGCTCCAGCTCCTCCAGCCGCCCGGCCAGGAAATTCGCGTCCCGTCGCAGCCCCGGATCGTCCGCCGCCGCGCCCGACAGCCCCCGCGCCAGCCCGTCCATCGCCGCGCAGAGGCGCGTGCGCCCCACGGCCAGCCCGTCCAGCAGCATAAGGTCCTGCCGGCTCACCCGCAGCCCCTGCCCCTGCCGGCGCATCGCGTCGGCCGCCGCCTGCGCCTCGGGATCCACCCCGCCGCGCGACCGCAGGCGCGAGAGCTCGAAGGCCGACAGCGGCCGCGCCGCCGCCGCCCGTCGCAGCGGCTCCGGCCCTTGCCCCGGTCCGAGGAACAGCTGGCGCACCCGGCGCGGGATCGCCCGCGCCGCGCCCGCCCCTCCCGCGCCCGAGGCCAGCCCCGGCGCCGCCGCCAGCAGCCGCCGCAGCGCCTTGACCTCCCCCTCCAGTTCCCGCTTCCACTCCGACATCGCCGCCTCCCGGGCCATCTTTCCCCGCCCATCCTCTCCGCCCGGGGTTAACGCTTCCCTCCCACGCGCATTGGTCCGCCGCGCCCGCGCGTCTATAAGGCGGGCATGGACGACGCCCAGGACACGGACTCCGCCCCCCGCGGCAAGCGCGGCTACCACCACGGCAACCTGCCCGCCGCGCTGGTGGAGGCCGCCCTGCCCCTGATCGCCGAGCGCGGCCCCCAGGGCTTCACCATGGCCGAGGTCGCGCGGGAGGCCGGCGTCTCCGCCGCCGCCCCCTACCGCCATTTCCGCAACCGCGAGGAGCTGATCGCCGAGATGGCCCGCCAGGGCTTCGAGCTCTTCGCCGACCTGCTCGAGCGCGCCTGGAACGACGGCAAGCCCTCCCCGCTCGCCGCCTTCGAGAATGTCGGGCGCGCCTATCTCGCCTTCGCCCGGCGCGAGCCCGGCTACTACATCGCCATGTTCGAAAGCGGCGTGGCCCAGGACGCCCCCGCCCTGCGCGCCGCCGCCGACCGCGCCATGGCCGCCCTGCGCCGCGCCGCCGAGGCGCTGGCCGCCCGCCTCCCGCCCGAGAAGCGCCCGCCGATCCAGATGATGACCTATCACATCTGGGCGATGGCCCACGGCGTGGTGGAGCTCTTCGCCCGCCAGTCCGCCGGCCAGCGCGCCTCCATCTCCCCCGAGGACCTGCTGGAGGCCGGAACCCTGGTCTATCTCCGCGGCCTCGGCCTGATCCCCGAGGACCGCTGAGACGCCCGCGACGCCCCGCGCATTTTTCTCCGCCCCCCTCTTGCGAGCCGCCGCCCCGCTCCCATCTATGTAAATGTGAATAACATTCACATCCCGAGACGGCCTCGAATGGGGAGCCCAATGAGCACGATGACACCAACCTCACGGACGGGGAACGTCCTTGACACCCTCAGGGACCTGTGGACCCGCGGGGTCGAGACGCTGGATCGCGGCGGCAAGCCCGCCTGGATCGCGGCGACGGTCGTTCTCTTCATCTTCGCGTGGCCCCTCGGCCTCGCCCTTCTGGCCTACATGATCTGGAGCGGACGCATGGGACGCAACTGCAGCTCTCGCCGGGCGCGCAGCCACGCCGGCCTCGAACCCACGGGCAACCACGCCTTCGACGCCTACAAGGAGGAGACGCTGCGCCGCCTCGAGGAGGAGCAGGTCGCCTTCCAGGACTTCATGGAGCGGCTGCGCCGCGCCAAGGACCAGGCCGAGTTCGACCAGTTCATGGACGAGCGCCGCCGCCCCGCGCCCGCCCGGACCGACGCGGACGCCTGAGCTGCCCCCCGCCCCGCCCGGCCCCGGGCGGGGCCCGACCCGCAAGCCTTCCGCAGACCCCTTTCCGCGCCATCCCCCCTCTCGGCTCTTGCGAGGGCCTTGATCCGCATGGATCAATGACGACATCCGGCCCCTGAGCGGCCGAGTCGGCCGAAGGCGCACGCGGGACAGTCATGAGCCACCACCAGGGAAAGATCGCGCCGCAGTTCTTCGTGACGGCGCCCCAGCCCTGCCCCTACCTGCCGGGCCGGTCGGAGCGGAAGCTGTTCACCACCCTGCGCAACCCCGACGCCTCGGCGGTCAACGACTATCTCTCCCTGCGCGGCTTCCGCCGCAGCCAGGGGGTGGTCTACCGCCCCTCCTGCGCCGGCTGCGCCGCCTGCCTGAGCACCCGCATCCCGGTGGCCGACTTCCGCCCCTCGCGCAGCCAGCGCCGCATCATGTCGCGCAACGCCGATCTCGCGCGCCACGCCGCCGGCCCCGTCGCGACCGAGGACCAGTACGACCTCTTCCGCCGCTACCTCGACACCCGCCACGCCGACGGCGGCATGGCCGAGATGGACGCCTTCGAGTTCGCCGCCATGATCGAGGAGACGCCGGTTCGCACCCGGGTCGTCGAATATCGCCGCCCCCCCGACCGCGAGGCCGGGGAACGCGGCCCCGACATCCTCGTCGCCGCCTGCCTGACGGACGTGCTCTCCGACGGCCTCAGCATGGTCTACAGCTTCTTCGAGCCCGGCGCCGACCGCCGCTCGCTCGGCGCCTGGATGATCCTCGACCATGTCGAGATCGCCCGCCAGGCCGGGCTGCCTTACGTCTATCTCGGCTACTGGGTCCCCGGCTCCCCCAAGATGGACTACAAGGCCCGCTTCCGCCCCTTCGAGATCTACCAGGGCGACCGCTGGGTCCGCGTCGGGGACCCCGCGGGCGTCGAGCCCGACGCCGGCAACCGCTCCCCCGACCCGATCGCCGAGCAGGTCGCCCGGCTGATGAACGGCTGACCCCCGCCCGGCGCCGCGCGATGACCGAGGCGCGCCTGTCCGACCGCCCCGACTGGGGCTATCTCCTGCGCGAATACTACGAGCTCTACCGCTTCCTATCCTCCGGCGGCAGCCCGCGCATCCGCGCCCATCAGCGCGCCGTGCGCGAGGCCGTCAACAGGGTGATGCGCGCCAACGCCGAACTGCGCTTCCGCGAGCCCGCCTGGAAGCCCGTCACCGCCCATCTCGCCCGCGCGCTCGCCGAGGGCAAGCTGGAGCGGCACGCAGCCGTGATCCGCGCGCTGGAGGCCGTCTCCCCCGCCCTCGACTGGCAGTACGGCTACGACCGCGTCCCCCGCGGCCTCGAGCGCAAGTTCGCCTATGCCGAGATCGCCGGCCCCAACGGCCCCGTGCTCACCGACAAGGTGATCCTGGGCGTGGTCCTCTTCGCGCCGGGCTGCACCTACCCCGCCCACGCCCATGACGGCATCGAGGAGAGCTATGTCTGCCTCTCCGGCGCGGTGTCGGAGAACCACCAGGGCGTCTTCTCCCCCGGCAGCCTGATCCTCAACCCCCCCGGCTCCACCCACCGCATCACCGTCTCCGACCGAGAGCCCAGCCTGCTCGCCTACGCCTGGATCGGCCCGGAGGAGCGTCTGGCCAACCAGAAGATGGTCTTCAGCCGCAAGCCCCGGACCGCGGGGTGAGCGGGACGCCCGGAGCGCTAGGCCCCGAGGGCTGACAGTTCATTGCTTTAAGCATAAGATCCGCGGTAGTCTGCATGCAGGCAGCGTTCACGGTCAGCTTACAGATTACATCTGCGGCTGTGCATCAGCGAGGTCTATAGGTTTCAAATACAACCAAGGGCACACCCAACGTTAAAATATGCGCCACTAAGCATTATGAGCAAATCTAATAACTTCGGAAATAAGAGCAATATTTGCAATTCTATAAATTACAATTTGAGAATTGAGCTGTCATTTATTGATGGCCGCTGGCTTCTCGAAATGGGCGCCGGAGAAGCCTACGGATTTAAAGATGAAGAGCAAGTTTTGCGCAGAGTCTTTCAAAGTGAAAATGAAGCAAAAAAGTTTATAAAAGAAAATGCTTTTGACAGTCAATCGGAAATTTTCATTTATAGATTCGAAAAACGGCGATGGGCAAATTTATTACTAAAGCGAGATAACACGTATGACCTATCTATAGGGTTTGAGTTAACTTCAGATGGTTATAATTTTTTGCCCGGCTCCACAATAAAGTGGATCCGATATAAATCCATTAGCAGGAACGAAGCTATTGAAACTATTTCCGATTTTCATATAAGCGATATTCGAGAGAATTACGAATTTCGTGGCTTTCCAAGACTGCTTCACGTTTATATCGAGCCTTTTGTCGAAAGAAATTTTATAATTATTATATTCGCCGTTATATTTCTTGCTGCAATTTATCAGTATTTACTTTAGTTATCATACCAATAACTCCTTAAGCGGAATTCATCTGGGGCTGCGGGCTTAAACCTCAAAGAATTCTCGGTGCCTTTCTATGTGACCGAGCACAGACATACAGGTTTGCAACACATCGTGCTTTTCACCATCCGGCGTTTCCACGACCACGGTATCTGGCATCTCCGAAAAGGTCGCGCCATCAGAAAAATAGACACCGTCGCTAAATGCAGCAGCGCTTCCCATCACGAGGTGTTCTGCTCGAAGACCTACAAATTCTGACTTGGGGTGACGTGTAAGTTCAACGTGCTTTCCTGCGTTAGCAATAGCTCGAATTATATCAAATTGTGGAATTTTTTCAGCAATTTCAATCGCTACATCGTGCGGTGTTTTTTTGCTGACATGTGCAACCACGTCCGCGAAATGATATAGAATGATGCAACTCGAAATTGCAAGATCGTAACTTGTGGGCTCAGATTTGAATCTGTCGCAAAGCGGACGAGCAAGCTCGGTCAAGTATACTTCAGGATGCGAAAAAGCCATGAGTCTTTTTTACCACGAAACAGGACGAGAATTTATCAAGCCATAGGTGTCGGCAATGGGCTCGAAGCCGCCTCTCCCCTCCCGGCCGCCCCTCACAGCACCAGCTGCGTCTGCGTCACCTGCGCCACCGGCTTCCCGTCCGCCTCCCGCGTGATCCGCGTGGTCCAGACCGAGGTCCGCCCGCCCTTGTGCAGCGGCGTCGTCTCCGCGACCACCGCGCTCCCCTCCCGGGCCGCGCCCAGGAAGTTGGTCTTGCTCTCGATGGTCGTGGTCCCGTTCGCCCCCTCGGGCAGGCTCATCACCGCCCCGATGGCGCCCAGCGCGTCGGCGAAGGCCATGACCGCCCCGCCATGCAGCACGCCCCCGGCGGTGCACAGGTCCGTCCGCACCTCGAGCCGCCCCGCGACCCTGTCGGGGCTCGCCTCCGTCACCTCCACGCCCATGAGGCGGGAGAAGGGCATGCGGTCTGCGGGGTTCTGGGACATGGCGGCGCCTCCGTCTGCTGCGCAGGCAGCCTCCGGCGCCTCGCGCCGCCCGTCAATCCGGTTTGCGCGCCGGGCGGGGCCCCGTCAGTCCCCGGCCAGCCAGGCCTCCGCCGCCTCGCGCTCCTCGCGCCCGAAGCTCCTGACCGCCATCCCCGGGATCACCGCGCCCTCGATCTCCGCGGCCTTGCGGATCCAGGCCGTGTCGCAGAGCACCGCGACCCTGTCGAAGCGCGAGATCAGCCCGAACAGGCTGGGCAGCCGTCCCATCTCCACCGAGAGGGCCCCCAGGCTCGGCCACTCGAAGTCGTCGATGGTGTAGAGCATCCGCCCGCCCCGCACCTCCTGCGAGACCTCCAGCAGCTCGTCGAGCGCCCGGCGCATCTCGTCGGCGTCCACCCCGCCGCTCAGCGCGAGGTCCACCCGGTTCTCCCCCGGCTTCGTGATCGTCAGCATCGCCGTTCTCCTTCCGGCCGACTCCGCCTCCTTCGTGATCACGACTCCCGCGCCCAAACGCCCGGCGTGATCACGAAACCGGCCGCCGCGACCCCCGCGGCGGCCGGCAACCATTTCTCAACCCTTGTGCATACAGGTCGTGCACGCGTTGCGCACGGTCCGTGCACAGGGACTCAGGCCGCTGCGTGGGGCGAGTTGCGGATCAGGTCGTCCACCACCCCCGGCTCCGCCAGGGTGGAGGTGTCGCCCAGATTCTCCGTCTCGTTCTCCGCGATCTTGCGCAGAATCCGCCGCATGATCTTGCCCGACCGGGTCTTCGGAAGCCCCGGCGCCCACTGGATCACGTCCGGCTTGGCGATCGGCCCGATCTCCTCGCGCACCCAGTCCGAGAGCTCCTTTCGAAGCGCCTCCGTCGGCTCCACCCCCTCCATCAGGGTGACGTAGCAGTAGATGCCTTGTCCTTTGAGATCATGGGGATAGCCGACCACCGCCGCCTCCGCGACGTTCTGGTGGGCGACCAGCGCGCTCTCCACCTCCGCGGTGCCGAGCCGGTGGCCGGAGACGTTGATGACGTCATCCACCCGCCCGGTGATCCAGTAATACCCGTCCTCGTCGCGCCGGCAGCCGTCGCCCGAGAAGTAGTACCCCTTGAACATCTCGAAATAGGTCGAGACGAACCGGGCGTGGTCTCCCCACACGGTCCGCATCTGCCCCGGCCAACTGTCCTTCAAGGCCAGAACCCCGGTGCAGGCCCCCTCGAGTTCGTTCCCCTGCTCATCGAGAACCACCGGCTCCACCCCGAAGAACGGCCGCGTCGCCGAGCCCGGCTTCAGCGGCGTGGCCCCCGGCAGCGGCGAGATCATGATCCCCCCCGTCTCCGTCTGCCACCAGGTGTCCACGACCGGACAGCGCCCCTGCCCGACCACGCGATGGTACCAGTTCCACGCCTCCGGATTGATCGGCTCGCCCACCGTCCCCAGCACCCGCAGGGACGAAAGATCGGCCTTCTTAACCCAGTCCTCGCCTTTGCCCATCAGGGCGCGCAGGGCCGTCGGGGCGGTGTAGAATATGTTGACCCTGTGCTTCTCGCAGACCTGCCAGAAGCGCGAGGCGTCGGGGTAGGTCGGCACCCCCTCGAACATCAGCGTGGTGGCGCCGTTCGACAGCGGCCCGTACAGGATGTAGCTGTGTCCCGTCACCCAGCCCACATCGGCCGTGCACCAGTAGATGTCGTCCTCGCGGCAGTCGAAGACGTGCTCATGCGTCATCGAGGCATAGACGAGGTAGCCGCCCGAAGTGTGGCAGACACCCTTGGGCTTTCCGGTGGAGCCCGAGGTATAGAGGATGAAGAGTGGATCCTCCGCCTCCATCTCCTCCGGCGGGCAGTCGGCCAAGACTTCCTGCGCCAGAGTCTCGTACTTGAAGTCCCGCCCCTCGATCCAGTCGATCTGCGCGCCCGTCCGCTCGACCACCAGCAGCTTGACGCGGTCCGAGCAGCGGCGCAGCGCCCGGTCGGCGTTGGACTTCAGGGCGGTCGAGCGGCCCCCGCGCGGCGCGTGGTCGGCGGTGATGACCAGCTCCGCCCCGCAGTCGTTCACCCGGTCGGCCAGCGCGTCGGGCGAGAAGCCGGCGAAGACCACCGAATGGATCGCCCCGATCCGCGCGCAGGCCAGCATGGCGTAGGCCGCCTGCGGGATCATGGGCAGGTAGATCACCACCCGGTCGCCCTTGCCCACGCCCATCTTCTTGAGAACGTTGGCGAAGCGGGAGACCTCCTCGTGCAGCTCGCGATAGGTGATGGTCTTCGCGGGGTCCGTCGGCTCGTCCGGCTCCCAGATGATGGCGGGCTTGTCGCCGCGCTTGTCCAGGTGCCGGTCGATGCAGTTGGCCGCGACGTTCAGCGTGCCGTCGGAGAACCACTCGATCGAGACGTCCGGGTAGGAGAAGGAGACGTTCTTCACCTTCTCCCGGCTGTAGGGGCGAATCCAGTCGATCCGCCGGCCGTGGTCGTTCCAGAAGCCCTCCGGGTCGCGGACGGACTCGGCGTACATCTTCTCGTACTTGTCGGCGTCCACCGAGGCGGTTTTCGCGATCTCGGCGGGCACGGGGATCATGCTGTCGGTCATGGGCGTCCTCCTCCTGTCCTGTCGGGACGCTTGCCGCCGGGGCGCGGCGCGCCCGCGTCCTTGCCGGCCCCCGGCGCGCGCGGGGGCTCAGATGGCCAGATACTCCTGCCGCAGCTCGGCGTCGTCCAGCACCTCCTGCGCCGTGCCGTCGAACACGACCTGGCCCATGTCAAGAATGATGGCCCGGTCGGCGACATGCAGCGCGGCGATGACGTTCTGCTCCACGATCACCGTGGTCATGCCGAGCGCCTTGATCTCCTCGAGCGTGCGCTCGATCTCCTTGACGATGACCGGGGCGAGGCCCTCGTAGGGCTCGTCCAGCAGCAGCAGCTTGATGTCGCGCGCCAGCGCCCGGCCGATGGCCAGCATCTGCTGCTCGCCGCCCGAGAGGGTCACCCCCTCCTGCGCGCGCCGCTCCCCCAGCCGGGGGAAGAGCTCGTAGATGCGCTCGATCGACCAGCCGTGCGGCGGCGCGATCTGGGCGAGCTTCAGGTTCTCCTCAACCGTCAGGCCGGGGATGATGCGCCGGTCCTCGGGCACCAGGCCCACGCCGTTCTGCGCGGCCTCGTGGGCCTTCATTTCGTGAACCGGCTTGTGATCGAGCCAGATCTCCCCGTGGCGCAGCTCCGGCGTGCCGGCGCGCGCGATGGTGCGCAGGGTGGAGGTCTTGCCCGCCCCGTTGCGCCCCAGCAGCGCGAGGATCTCGCCCTCGTGGATGTTGAAGTTCACGCCCTGCACGATGTAGCTCTCGCCGTAATAGGCGTGCAGATCCCAGGCCGAGAAATAGGCCGGGGGCGTGCCGAGATTGCGCGGGTTGGGCGCCTTCTCCGCGCCCTGATGGGCGATCTCGTCGCTGCTGCTCATAGATGCGCCCCTCCCAGATAGGCTTCCTGGACCTTGTCGTTGCCCTTGATCCGCTCGGGCACGTCCTCGACGATCACGTGGCCCTGGGCCAGCACGCTGATCCGGTCGGCGAGCGAGAAGACGACATGCATGTCGTGCTCGATCACCACCTTGGTGATCCCCCTCTCCGCGCTGATGCGCTTGAGCAGGTCGATGGTGGCGTTGGTGTCCGCCCGGCTCATGCCCGCGGTCGGCTCGTCCAGCAGCAGCAGCTTGGGGTCCTGCACGAGGCACATGGCCATCTCCAGGCGCCGCTTGTCCCCGCGCGAGAGCGAGCTCGAGAGCATGTCGCGCTTGCCCTCCATCGTGACGTCCTCGAGGACCGACATCGCCTTGTCGCGCAGCCCGGCCTCGCGGCTCATGGGCCGCCAGCCATGCAGGCGGAAGGCCCCGTCGCGGCTGGCGAGCGCCGGGATCATGACGTTCTCCAGCACCGTCAGGTCGTCGAAGATCTCCGGCGTCTGGAACACGCGGCTGACCCCCAACTGGTTGATCTCGTGCGGCTTGCGGCCGATCAGGCTCTGCCCGTCGAAGGTGACGGTGCCGGTGTCGGGCACCAGGCGGCCGACGAAGCAGTTGAGCAGCGTCGACTTGCCCGCCCCGTTGGGGCCGATGATTGCGTGGACGCTGCCCGCCTCCACCGACAGGTTGACGTCGTCGAGGGCCTTGAGGCCGCCGAAGCGCTTGTTGACGTTCTGGACTTCCAGGATGGGGGCCATGTCCTCTCCTCCCCTCACTCGGCCGCGGCCGCGGCGGAGCGCGCCGCCCGGCGCTTGCGCCGCCCGTCACCCCTGACGAAGCCCAGCAGGCGCTGCGCCCCCTCGATCAGCCCGCCGGGCAGGAAGGTGACGATCAGCATGAAGATCAGGCCCAGGGTCAGGTGCCAGCCCTCGCCCACGAAGAGGGAGGTCAGGGCCACCAGCCCGTCCTGCAGGGGCCCGGGCAGGAAGCTGAAGACCTGGCCGAGGACCTGGTCATTGATGGCCGAGAAGATGTTCTCGAAGTACTTGATCAGGCCCGCGCCCAGCACCGGCCCCAGCAGCGTGCCCGCGCCGCCGAGGATGGTCATCAGCACCACCTCGCCCGAGGCCGTCCACTGCATCCGCTCCGCGCCCGCCAGCGGGTCCATCGCCGCGAGCAGCCCGCCGGCGAGGCCGGCGTACATGCCCGAGATCACGAAGGCCGCCAGCGCGTAGGGCCGGGTGTTGAGGCCCGTGTAGCTCATCCGGTTCTGATTGGACTTCACCGCCCGCAGCATCATCCCGAAGGGCGAGCGGAAGATCCGCAGCGACACCCAGAAGGCCAGGATCAGGATGACGGCGCAGAAGTAGAAGCCGACATTGAAATGGAAGGTCTGCCCGAGGGCGGCGACCGACCATGTGTCGATCATGTTGAAGCCGAACAGCGTGGGATAGGGCGCCTCGCCCGCCTGCAGCGCGGGGTCGAGCACGCGGGGGTCGCCCAGGGTGATCTGCAACCCGGTCTCGCCATTGGTGATCGGGGTGAGCACCGAATAGGCGAGGTTGTAGCTCATCTGCGCGAAGGCCAGCGTCAGGATCGCGAAGTAGATCCCCGACCGGCGCAGGGAGATGTAGCCGATCGCCAGGCTGAACAGGCCCGCGACGATCACGGCGAAGATCACCGCCGGAATGATGTTCATGCTCAGCAGCTTGAACATCCACACCGCCGCGTAGGAGCCAACGCCCAGGAAGGCCGCGTGGCCGAAGGAGAGGTAGCCCGTCAGCCCGAACAGGATGTTGAAGCCGATCGCGAAGATCCCGTAGATCGCGAACTTCTGCAGCAGGTCCGGATAGCCGGCGCCGAAGGGCGCCAGGATCACCGGCCCGGCCAGCACCGCCAGGCTGAAGACGATCATCAGGAGCGCGTCGGGCGCCCGGCCGCCGGTCGGATGATGCAGCGTGTCGGAAGTCGCGGCGCTGGTCATGGGTCAGGTCTCCATCACGCCCTTGCGGCCCAGCAGGCCCCGAGGACGGGTGAGCAGGATGACGACGGCGACCAGGTAGATGATGATCTGGTCGATGCCCGGCAGGATCTGCTTGACCTCGTTCATGGAGGCGAAGCTCTGCAGGATGCCGAGCAGGAAGCCCGCGGCCACCGCGCCGGGGAGAGAGCCCATGCCCCCGACGACGACCACCACGAAGGACAGCACCAGGAAGTCCATGCCGAGGTGATAGTCGGGGCTCAGGATCGGCGTGTACATCACGCCCGCAAGGCCGGCGACGACGGCCGCGAGGCCGAACATGAGGGTGAATCGCTTGTCGATGTTGATGCCCAGCAGGCCGACCGTCTCCCGGTCCGCCATGCCGGCGCGCACGACCATGCCGAAGGTGGTGAACTGCAGGAAGCAGAAGACCCCGCCCAGCACCGCGGCGGCGAACAGGAAATAGACCATCCGCCACATCGGATAGACGAGCGTGCCTCCCTCCAGGCCGAACGCGGCGCCGATGTCGGCCATGCCCGCCAGCGCGTCCGGCGCAGGCTGCGGGATGGGATTGGCGCCGTAGAAGACCTTCACGATCTCCTGCAGGACGATGGCGAGGCCGAAGGTCACCAGGATCTGGTCGGCGTGCGGGCGCTTGTAGAAGTGGCGGATCAGCCCGCGCTCCATGATCACGCCGATGGCCAGCATCACCGGGATCGCCAGAAGGATCGAGACCGGCACCGACCAGTCGATAAGCCAGGTCCCGACATCGCCCAGCCACACCTCCGCGTAGGGGGTGCGGATCTCCGTCGCCGTGCCCCAGGCGGTCGTCTCGGTCTCCGAAAGCACGACGCGCTCGAGCGTGAGGACGTGGTTGAACGTCACGGCGCAGAAGGCGCCCAGCATGAACAGCGCGCCGTGGGCGAAGTTCACCACGCCCAGCGTGCCGAAGATCAGGGTCAGCCCCAGCGCGATCATCGCGTAGGCGGAGCCCTTGTCGAGACCGTTGAGGATCTGGAGGAGGATCGCGTCCATCGCGCCGGCTCCCGTGGGCGGCCGTGGTCGTCGGCCGGATTGTTCCGGAGAGGGAAGGGGACCGTCCTCGGCAGGGAGGAGAGTCTGCGAAAGACGGTCCCCTTGGCGCCGTCCGGGCCGGAGCCCGGGCGGCGCGTCTGGTCAGGCGCGCGTCAGTCGCCCGGATTGCACTCGCCGAGCTCGCCGCCCTCGAACATCGGGTGGTCGGGCGGATAGGTGACCTTCTCGGCGGGCGTGACGTCGACAACCTCGAGCAGGTCGAACTCGGAGCTCGGGTTCTCCTTGCCTCTCACCACCAGCACGTCCTTGAAGCACTGGTGATCCTCGGCGCGGTAGAGCGTCGGGCCGTTGCCCAGCCCGTCGAACTCGTAGCCCTCCAGCGCCTCGACGATGCCGCAGGGGTTGAAGGTGCCCGCGCGCTGCGCCGCGTCGGCGTAGAGCAGGGTCTGCACGTAG
>JBNJGE010000004.1:0-43082 GCA_051747505.1 Pseudomonadota bacterium
CGGAATTCTGGTTCCCTCCGCATCGGGACAGCCGACCTTCGCGATCACCGTCGCCGCGGTGCAATCCCGCCTGACCGACGACCGGGTGGAGGGCATTCTAGCCCTGCTCCGCGAAGCTTCGGCCCGCATCGCCGAGGAGCTGCGCAATCTCTGATCTCGAGGCCGGACGCGGGGACTGACCGCGCCCGGAAGAGGATCGGCGGCCGGGCGTCGCGCCCGGCCGCCGCGCATGGTGATCACATCCCGTAGGTGGAGGAATCGACCTTCGAGAACAGCTCGCCCCAGAAGAGCTCCCGGAAGTCCTCGCGCGTCTCGACCGGCTGCACGAGGTCGAGCCACTTCACATAGACCTTCTCGAATTCCTCGGCGATCGTATCGGCGTCCTCGACGCCGTAATTCTCCTTGTAGGATTCGATCGTCGGGGGCAGATCGTCCCGTGCGAAGGCCCGGACTTCTTCAAGAAGCTGGGGATCCGCCTCGATCAGCTCGATCTCGTTCTCGGCCGCCACATCCACATTCTTGAGCGCGTCCGAGTAATAGCCCCAGCTGATATCGGCGGCGAGCTGACTGCCCCCGCGCAGAAGCGCCTGGCGCTGACCGTCGTCCAGCGACTGCCAGACCTCCCGGTTGATGTTGCCGACCGACACGTTCGACGACACGCCGCCGGGAATGTCGGTCGTGACATGGGTCACCACGTCCGCCAGGCTCATGTTGGTCAGCTCGGGCAGGGAGAGCTGGGTGCAGTCCACCACGCCCTGGCTCAGCGCCTCATAGGACTCGTTCGCCGGGAACGAGATCGGCGTCGCGCCGAACTCCTCGAACAAGCGGCCGACGACGGCGTGGCTGATGCGCACCTTCAGGCCGTCCATGTCCTCGGCCGTCTTCACCGGCCGGGTGCACAGCGCCATGTTGATGGAGCTGGTGGCCCCGCCCATGTAAACCTGGTTCTGTTCGGCAAACTCGTCGAGGCATTCCGGGCACTGGGTCAGCGTGTATTCGGTGACCGCCCCGGCATAGGCCAGGCTCTCCTTTCCGGTCGGCTCACGCAGATTGATCATCATCTGCATGTCCTGCATGAGCATGTAGCGCGGATAGTCCTGCGGCGACAGCGCGGTCACGACATAGGCGATGTCCGCCAGCCCGTCCCGCAGGCCCGGGCCGGCCTCCGCGAGGCTCAGCAGGGACATCGCGAAGTTGCGCACGCTGACGTCTCCGCCCGATTCCGCCTCCACAGTCGCCGCATAGTCTTCGGCTGCAATTCCGACGGTCGACGCCGCCGGGTACCCGAAGGCATAGTTGAGCTGCTCGGCCTCGGCCGGCAGCGCGACGGCGACACCCGCCGTAACGAAGGCGGCCTTAGCCGTTGCACGAAGTCGTTTGCTCATCATTTCTCTCCTCCCTGGTGGATTGGATGCTCATTCCGGCAGCCCCGGCCTCGGGGGATCGCCTCCGATCCCTTCGGAACCGGACCGGGCGCAGCATGCCGGATACGTCACGGCCGACCTCGGCAGGGTCGGCCTTTTCTATTGCGGGCGTCCGTCTTTCGTCTTTGGTCTCCCTCCCTTCCGGGCGCGCATGATGACGCGCACAGCCCACTTGCCTCCACATTGTGGCTATCAGGATGTGACGCCACATTGTGGTTATTCGTTAACGGGTGACGCCCCGGCGCCACCCTGTCAAGCTCCCTGCGCGCCCCGTCGCTGCGTCCGGGCCCGACCGCATGACCGCGTCAACGCGCGCGGGCCACGGCCCCGAACTCGCCGCGCAGGAACACGAGCGGCGGCTTGGACGTCTCGATGTTCAGCTCGCGCACCCGTCCGATGACGAAGTGGTGGTCGCCTGCGGGCGTCACGGCCTCCAGCCGGCAGTCCATCCACCCCACGCAGCCCGTTATGATCGGCGCGCCCGATCCGGCCGGGCGCCAGTCGACATTCGCGAAGCGGTCGACGCCCTTCGCGGCCATCGCGGCGCAAAGCTCGCGCTGATCGGCCGCCAGGATATTGACGCAGAACACCCCTGTCCGCTCCAGCAACGGCCATGTGTCCGAGCCGCGCCCCGGCAGGAACCCGACCAGCGGCGGATCGAGGGAGACGGAGGTGAAGGTTCCCACCACCATCCCCAGGGGCGTCCCCGCATCGCTCCGGCTCGCGATGACGCACACGCCTGTGGGGTAGTGCGACAGCACGCTGCGGAAATGCTCGCCGTCCTCCGGCGACGACGGGGGCGGCTTCGCGTCTTGCTGACCGTGCTCCATCTCTTCGAAATCCGTTTCCTGTGGGCCTGTCTCCGCTCCGGAGGCCGGGACGGCCTTGCTAGCCCTGCAGTTCGCCGATGCCGGGCGTGAACCCCATCGGCTCGTAGGCGGCCACGCCGCGCGCGGCGAACGGGTCCTCCCCGAGGATCGCCTGCGCCTCATCCATGCTCTCGGCGCGCAGGATCACCAGGCCGCCCTCGCCCCCGTCGCGGCGTCCGGCCGAGACAAGCCGGCCGTCCTCGGCCGCCTGCTTGAGCCACGCCCGGTGAGCGTCAAGATCCTCGGCCTCGGGTTTCTTCCGATAGGTGCTGGGGCACACGAAAAGCATGACGGGAACGTCCTCACAGAGTTCGGGAAGGGGCTGGTCAGGCGGCGCGATCCGCGCCGCCCGCAGTGTCAGATCGCGACGCGTCCGCCGTCGCAGGCGATGATCTGCCCGGTGACATACCCCGACCGGTCGCTGGCCAGGAAAAGGGCGAGGCCCGCGATGTCCTCGGGGGCGCCGATCCGGCGGAGGGGGATCGCATCCAGCCGGCTTTCGGTCCCGACCTTGTCGAGATGCGGCTTGATCATCGGCGTGTCGATGGCGCCGGGCGCGATCGCGTTCACGCGGATGCCGTGCTCCCCCAGCGAAGCCGCCAGCGCCCTCGTCAGCGCCACCAGCCCGCCCTTGCTCGCCGTGTAGGCGTCGATATTGGCCTGCCCGACGATGCCCGCGATCGAGGCGTTGAAGATGATGGAGCCGCTTCCCCGCTCGATCATCGACGGGCCCAGGAGCTTGGTCATCAGGAACGCGCCCGTGAGGTTGATGCGCAGGATGCTGTTCCAGTCCTCCAGCGGGGTCTCGAAGATGCTCGCCATCTTGAAGCGGCCGCTCTCTGAGTAGCCGATGCCCGCATTGTTGAAGAGAACGTCAACGGCCCCGTATTCGGACAGGATCCGGTCGCACGCGGCGCGAACCTGCGTCTCGTCGCCGAGATCGGCCGCGATGAAGGTCACGTCGCCGCCGTTCGCGCCCAGCTCCTTCTCGGCCGCCCGGCCATTGGCCTCGTTCCAGTCGAGGATGACGACCCGCGCCCCCTCCTCGAGGAAGAGTCGGGCCGAGCCCAGCCCCTGCCCGCTTGCGCCGCCCGTTATCACGGCGACCCTGTCCTTCAGCAGCATGCCATCCTCCCCTTTCCTTCTTGCTTTCGTTTTCAGCCTGAAGCCGTCCCGCCAGTTCAGACGGCGGGTCCTGCGCGCCTGTTGCCGAGCAGCGAAACCGCCTTGCGGGCCGCGATCATCTCCGCGATGGAGATCTGCATCAGGCCGTGACGCTCCCGGAAGCGGCGGAGGGCCTCTCCGCGCATCACCGTCCCGTCTTCCGGGTTCATCAGTTCGCAGATCACCGCCACCTCGGGCAGACCGGCCATGCGGCAGAGGTCGTAGCCCGCCTCCGTGTGCCCTTCCCGCTCCAGCACGCCGCCCGGGCGCGCCACCAGCGGGAAGACATGGCCGGGACGGACGAAGTCGCCGGCACTGGCCTGCGCCTCGGCAAGACGCTGGACCGTCAGGCTGCGGTCGCCTGCGGAAATGCCGGTGGTCGTCCCGTCCCGGGCGTCCACGCTGACGGTGAAGGCGGTCGCGTGGGGCGCGTCGTTGCGGTCCGTCATCGGCGGCAGCTCCAGGCGCTCCGCGATGCTGACCGACAGGGGCGTGCAGACGATGCCGGAGGTGTGGCGGATGATGAAGGCCATGTCCTCCGGCTGGCACAGGGAGGCCGCCATGATGAGGTCGCCCTCGTCCTCCCGGTCGTCATCGTCCGTGACGATGAGCATCTTTCCGGAGCGGAAGGCCACGACCGCCCGCCGGATCCCGTCCAAGGCGTGATCGTCGAGGGTCTCCACCGGTTCGGCGTCCAGATAGCTGGTCCTGTCGGCAATCATTCAGGGGCTCGCGTTCAAGGTGGGAATGAGGAGCGGCGCTCAGGCGTCCGTTCCGGAGAGCTGGCGGTCCAGATACGCGCAGATGGCGCGCAGGACCTCGCCGGGATAGTCGATGACCATGCTGTGCCCGCCCTTGCCGAGCACGCGCAGTTCGGCCCCCGGGATCAGGCTGGCGATCTCGTGCGACTGGGCGACGGGGGTCAGCACGTCCTCGACCCCCGCGAGCACGAGGGTCGGCGTCGTCACCTCGGGCAGGCGCGGACGGGAGTCGTAGACGCGCAGCCCGGCGGCCTGCGCCTCGTAGCCCTCGTTCGTCGTCGGCCACGGATTCGCGACCATCGTCGCGACCAGGTCCCGCGTCCGTTCGTGGTCCGACAGGATCACGGGCGACAGGGCCCAGGGCAGCGCAATCGTCGTCAGCGCCTCGGGTCGGACGCCGCTGCGCCGGAGCGCGATCAGCGCGTCGAGCCAGTTGTGCTGAACATCCGTGTAGCTCGGGAACGCGTTCAGCAGCACCCCGCAGCGCAGCTTGTCGCCATGCCGGATCAGAAGGGACTGGAGCACCGATCCGCCCAGCGACCAGCCGACCACCGCCGCGGGCGCAAGGCCCAGATGCTCGATCAGCGCGGCCGCGTCGTCGGCCATGGCGTCGATCGTGTACGGGCCGGGCGGAACCTCGCTCCGCCCCGTGCCCCGGTTGTCGAAGACCAGCGTCCGGTAGCGCTGGCGGAGGTCGTTGACGACCCCCGCCCAGGCAAGGGCGTTCTGCCCCAGCCCGCTGATCAGGACCAGATCGGGCCCGGTCCCGCCGATCTCGTAGTGGAGCTCGACGCCGTTGACGCGCGCCCGCCCTGTTTCCGTCTCATGCGCCGCGGACATGGCCGGCCCTCACTTCAGGAAGTCGCCAACGACGCGGAGGAACTCGTCCTCGGCCTCGATCATCGGCAGGTGACCCGCATCCTCGATCCAGGCCAGCCGCGCGTTCGGGATCGCCGCCTCGAAGGCCTTGGGATAGGCCGGCGGAAGCAGCCCGTCCCGGGCGCCATGCACCACCAGGGTCTCGGCCCGGATCCGGGGCAGCCGCCGCGACAGGCCGCGGTCGGGGATCGGCCACATGAACTTCGACGCGGCGCCGAGGTTCTGGCTGCGATAGAAGGCGAACTCCTCCTTCGGACCGTCGAAGCTGTTGGGCTCCTTTCCGGACCAGGCGGCGGGCGCCGCCCATTTGGCCGCCTCGAGCTCGTCGGGCAGGATGACGAAAGGATCGGGCTGCGGCGCCTCGTCCAGCCAGAGGCCGTAGGCGTTCACCAGCACGAGCCTTCGCACCAGATCCGGGCAGATCGCCGCGATCTCGGCTGCGAACATGCCCCCCAGCGAATGGCCGACGAGGTCCACGAGGCCGGCCTGCTCGACATGAGTTTCGAGGTAATCGCGGTAGTGCAGCACGACGTCGAGGATGTCTGCGATGTCCTCGAACCCGCCGCTCTCGCCGAAGCCGGGGTGCTCGGGCGCGAGAACCTTCCGGTCGCGGGCCAGCGCCTCGAGGAACCCGGCGCTGCCGGGATGCTGCTCGAAGCCGTGCAGGTAGACCAGCGGCGCGCCGTCGCCGCCCGACCAGGCCCGGACGGGCGTGGCGCCCACGAACTGCTTCACCGATTCCATCACCGAACCACCTCCGTGCCGCGCCGCGACCAGGCCTCGACGGGCGCGGAAGGCGCCTTGCCGTTCGGCCTGGGCGTCCAGCGATCCTCGTATTCGGACCACAGCTTGCTCAGATGCGGCTGCACCTCGGTGGCCAGCAGATGCGTGTTCATGGAGGCCACGTCCTCGGGCAGGTTGCCCATGTGCAGGCAGCCGATGAGCTGACCGACGCGCAGCTCCTTCACCATCTCCTCCAGACGCTGACGCACGCGCTCCGGGGTTCCGGCGATGATGAAGCCGTGCTTGTCGTATTCCCAGAAGTCCAGATCGCCGCGATTGGCGCGCTCCTTCACCTCTGCCGAAAGGTGCTGGCTGGTCTTCTGTTCATTCCTGGCCATGGACTTGACCGACTTCGCGGTTCGATAGCCCGGACCGGTCTGGAAGCCCGGATGCACATAGCGGTTGCGGTAGAAGTACTTCACCGCCTCGGAGTATTTCTCCTCCGCCTCGGCGTCCGTCTCGGCGCAGCAGATGAGCTGCGTGAAGGCGAGCCGGAACGGGTTCGGCTCGATGCCCCGGTCGACCACATGATCCCAGAAGCCCTCCACGAGCGGCTTGGCGGAGTGCAGGCCGGAGAAGGAGAGCTGGCCGTAGCAGTAGTCGTGGTCCAGCGTGAGATCCCAGGTCTCCACGCTGCCCGAGCCCGGCACCCAGACCGGCGGCTTCGCCTGCACCGGGCGCGGCCAGACATTGACGTAACGCAGCTTGGTGTACTTGCCGTTGAAGGCGAAGGGCTCGCGCTCCTCCCAGGCCCGCTCGATCAGCCTGCGCGCCTCGTCGAAGCGGTCCCGCAGCTCGACG
This sequence comes from Pseudomonadota bacterium, assembly GCA_051747505.1. Lineage (GTDB taxonomy): Bacteria > Pseudomonadota > Alphaproteobacteria > Rhodobacterales > Rhodobacteraceae > Albimonas. The sequence goes on from JBNJGE010000004.1 coordinate 6,682, forward strand.
GGCGAGACGCCGTAGCAGTAGAGCGAATCCATCGGCGTGCCGAACACGAAGCCCGAGACGACCCGGCCGTTCGACAGGCAGTCGATCCAGGCGACCTCCTCGGCCACGCGGACCGGCGGATTGTAGAGGGCGATCGAGTCCCCGATGATCACGATCGCCGCGTTCTCGGTCGTGTTCGCCAGGGTCGAGGCGAGAAGGTTGGGCGAGGGCGTGAGGGCGAACGGCGTCTGGTGATGCTCGTTCACGGCCAGCCCGTCGAACCCCTCCCGATCCGCCTGCTGCATGAGGCGGATGAACATGCGGGTCATCTCCCCGACCTCGAAGGGGTCGCAGCGGTCGATATGGGTGGTGACCCAGCTGGATTCGCCCGTTTCCCGGAAATTCGGGGGCAGCTTCGGATAGCTGGCCTCCGCAAACCAATGCAGCTTCATGCGTATCCTCCCGGTCTGGCGGGCGTGGTCCCTGTTTGGCGACTGACCGCGCCTCGCATCGCCACATTATGGCGCTTTCAGGAAGCAACCATAGGAACAGGAATTTCGCCCTGTCAACTTGATGAGGATGCATGGCGAAAAAAATGACCTAAATGCCTTGAGGGACCGATTTTTGAATGGCCACATAGTGGCGATCATTGCAGCATCAGGCATCGGGTTCAGCGAGGATTCGCAGGAGGAGGCAGATGATGACCGAGGGCAGATTCGACGACTTCGCGCGCTGGCTCGACGATCAGCACCGGCGGGGTGTCGGCTTCGCCTCCTTCGGCGACGCATGGGGCATCGAAACGCTCGACGACGCCTATGACGCCCAAGACGCCTATGTCGCCCGGATGCTCGCCGATCAGGCGGCCTCGCCCGCTGGCTGGAAGATCGGCCTGACCTCCGCGCCCATGCAGCGAATGTGCGGCATCGGCCAGCCTGTCGCGGGCGTCGTCCTCGACAGGCGCGCGCACGCCACCGGCGCCACGGTCGAGCGGGCGCGCCATGGCCGGATCGGGCTGGAGTTCGAGATCTGCATCCGCCTGGCCGAGGACCTGCCCGCCCGGCCTGCGCCCTACTCCGCCGCGGAGGTCGCGGCCGCCGTCCATGGCGTCGCCGCGGCGATGGAGATCGTGGACGACCGCAATTGCGACTATGCCGCCCTGGATGTCCGCTCCCTCATTGCCGACAACGCCTGGAACGCCGGCGTGGTCCTCGGCGACTGGGCGCCGGTTCCCGCCAACCTCGCGGGCTGCGAGGGGATCGTGACCCTCGACGGGAGGGAGGTCGACCGCGGCTTCGGGCGAGACGTTCTCGGGACTCCGCTGGCGCCGCTGGAATGGCTGGCAAATCATCTTTCGGCGCGGGGCCGCGGCCTGCGGAAGAACGAGCTGGTGATGACCGGCAGTCTCGTGTCCACCAGATTCCCGGACACGCCCGGGCGCTACCGGTTCGACGTCGGCTTCGACGTCGGCGGCATCGGCGCGGTCGAGCTCGTCGTCGCGGATCGCGATGCAGGTTGATCGCGAGACCCCATGCCCACCACGCTGGTCAGGGCGCGATCCGCGCGATCCCCTTGATCATGCGAGCCGCGGCCGTCAGCAGTAGTTCGGCGGGATTGAAGGCGTCCGCCCGGCCCTGGACATCTGCGTCGAGCGTGATCTCGGCTTCCCTGGCTTGCGCCAGCGAGCCGTGGTCGCCGATCCGGCGCGCAGAGACGGCGCATTCGAGCGTCATTCCCACTCCATCTGCTCATACGCGGCCTGCGCGTTCCGGCCCGCCAGCGCGTCGAACTGCTTCAGGCGGGAGAACGCGGACTGGTCGACCGTCGGGGCGTCGATGATGCTCCCGCCCGCCTCGATCAGGGCGCCGATCTCCGCGCGCAGGTTCATGAGGTAGGCATGGGTGTCGGCGCGCGCGCGCTCCAGCGTCGTCACGTGGCCGTGGCCCGGGACCACATGGGCGGGGTCGAGCGCGGCGACGGCCTCGAAAGCCGCGGGCCAGTGCGTGATCGAGCTCTGCTCCCCGATGCCCAGGAGCCGCTCGACATAGACGATGTCGCCGGTGAAGACGACGTCCTTCTGCGGAACCCAGACATGGCTGTCGCCGGGCGTGTGCGCCGGCCCGGCATGCACGATCTCGAAGCTCAGCCCGCCGAGCTCGAACTCGTGTCGATCCTCGAAGGTCACGTCGGCGTGGGCGGGCTCCGTGCCCTCCAGCGCCTCGCCCAGGAAGGCGGCGAGCGCCGAGAGCTGCCGCGCGCCCCGCGCCCTCTGGTCCGCCACCGCGGCCTGGGAGGCGATCACCGTCGCCCCCTGCGCCTGCCAGTAGCCGTTGCCCAGCCAGCGGTGATCCTGCCCGCCCGTGTTGACCACATAGCGCACCTCGGCCTCCGTGACTTCGCGCACGGCCGCGTGCAGCGCCGCTGCGCCCTTCCGCGAGCCGCCGGGATCGATCAGCACCGCCCCCTCGCCGGTCTCCACCAGGCCGAAGGTGGCGTTGTTGGCGAGGTTCTCGGGGCTGCGCTGCGCCATCTCGCCCACGATGGCCCAGACGCCGTCGGTCACGGGCTGGACTTCCAGCGCCTGCGCGGCGGCGGCCGCGGGGAACGCGACCGCCGCCGCGGCAAGGCCGAGCGTGCGCCTCACGCCGAAAGCCACTGCTCGACCTTCGCCGCGTCGGGCAGGCCGCCGGCATGCACCAGCTTGCCGTCCACCGCCACGCCCGGCGTGGACATGACGCCCGCCATGGCGATGGATTTCGCGTCGGCGACCTTTTCGATCTCCACCTCCACGCCGAGCTTGGCGGCGGCCTCCCTGACCATCGCCTCGGTGGCCTCGCAGCGCTTGCAGCCCGGGCCGTAGACCTTGACGTTCTTCATCTCTCGTCTCCTTTCGCGGTCGCGGCGCGACCGTCACATGATCGCGTTGAACAGGAAGCCGGTGGCCAGGATGCCGGTCGACACGACCGCGACGAAGATCGCGATCAGCCGCCAGGTCAGGACCTGCTTGAGGATGACCATCTCGGGCAGGCTCAGCGCGATCACCGACATCATGAAGGCCAGCGTCGTGCCCAGCGCCGCGCCCTTGCCCAGCAGCGCCTCGACGATCGGGATCACGCCGGCGGCGTTGGTGTACATCGGCACGCCCACCACCACGGCCGCGGGCACCGACCACCAGGCCTCGCCGCCCATGATGCGCAGCATCGTCTCCTGGGGCACGTAGCCGTGGATCAGCGCGCCGATGGCGATGCCGATCACGACCCACAGCCAGACCTTGCCGACGATCTCGCGCACCTGCCCGAGCCCGATCCTGAGGCGGTCAGGCAGGGTCAGCTTCTCGTCGGGCGCCTCGCCGACCGGCCCGGCGTTCATCTCCCGCACCCAGTCCTGCAGGTAGCGCTCCAGCCCCATGCGGCCCATGACCCAGCCCGACAGCGTGGCGATGGAAAAGCCGAAGACGAGGTAGATCGTGGCGATCTGCCAGCCCACCAGCCCGAACAGCAGCCCCAGGCCGACCGGCCCGACCATCGGGCCCGCGATCAGGAAGGAGAAGGTGACCCCGAGCGGAATGCCCGCCGACAGGAAGCCGATGAACAGCGGCACCGAGGAGCAGGAGCAGAACGGCGTGAACACGCCCAGCAGCGCCGCCAGCGGATAGCCCGCGATCTCGCGCTTGCCCGCCAGGATCGCGCGCGTCTTCTCCGGGCTGAACCAGCTGCGCAGCACGCCCGTCACAAAGACGATCAGCGTGAGCAGCAGCAGCACCTTGGGCGTGTCGTAGATGAAGAAGGCGATCGCCGCGCCCGTGTGGCTGTCGCGCGCCACGGGGAAGAGGGACGTCACCCATTCGGAAAACGGGATCAGCTGGCTGTAGAGCAGCCACCACACGGCCCCTGCGGCGAGAACGCCGGCATACCAGAGCCGGTCGGGGGCGCCGCGCGGAACCTCCGCGCCATGCGTTTCGGTGGTCATGCGACCTCCCTGATCGGTGTGCGGTCGGCCTGCAGGACGGCCTCGACCACCGCCCCGATCTCGGGCGGCAGCGCGGGGTTCAGCCTGTAGCGGACCCATTGGGCGTCGCGGCGGTCCGTCACCAGCCCGGCCTGCTTGAGCACGCGCATGTGCCGCGACATCCGGCTCTGCGTGGCGCCGAGCGTCTCCATCAGCTCGCAGACGCAGTGCTCGCCGCCGTCGCCGAGAATGCGCATGGCGCGGAGCCGCGTGGGTTCCGCGAGCGCGGTGAGAACAGGCAGGATCATGTCGGCGCTCCTTCAGCTCATGCGCATTTGCGCATTCGCACATCTAGGGCGCCTTGGGCTCGATCAACACCCCCGGGGCGCAGGGCGATCCGTCGCACCGGGCCGAAGACCCGGCCCCGAAAGCGAGCCGATGCGGCGAAAGTCCCACCGCACGGGCCGGCTCAAGCGTTCAAGTCGCGGGCTTGGCATGTGAAGGGCCGAGCTTGTAATCGGCTTCAACAAGCGCCATCTGGATAGGGAGATGTTACGGCTATCTAGCCAACTGTCTCCGCCAATGGTACGGACATTCTATACGCGCTGACTGTGCCGGGCTCCCGCATCCTGCGGGCAGCAATCCATTTGGGAGACATCACGATGGCCACTGGCGCCGCGAAATGATTCAAATCGGCCAAGGGCTTCGGATTCATCCAGCCCGACGATGACGGTCAGAAGGTCGCCTTCGACGTCGAAACCGGGCGCGGCGGCCGCCTCTCAGCGGAGAACGTCCCGACAGCCAGCTGACGCCCCGGCCGGGGCGCGCGCCTCGTCGCCCGTGTCCCGGCCGACCTAGAGGGGCCGCGCCCCTCGAACCGCGCTCATCCCGGCGCGACCCCAATATCCCCGCGCAGGAGAGCCGCATGACCAATCCCGACGCCCTGGCCGAAACCACCCGCCGCGCCGGCGACGTGCCGCGCGAGCGCAGTTGCCTTCGCTGCAGAGCCCGCTTCGAGAGCGAGTGGTCGGGCGAGCGGATCTGCCATCGCTGCAAGAGCACCACGAGCTGGCGCAACGGCGTTGCACATGGCACGGCGTCATCGGGGCGGCGCCGTTGAGGGCCGGCCGGGCGACCGATCGCCGCCGCATGGCTTTCTGATGCGGGAGCGCGATCCCGATGCGCTCGGCCCTTCTGTCATGTCGCCTGTGTGAGGCGGTCCCGGTTTTCCGGACCGGTTTGCGGCGCCGCCAGGCCTGGTTCAGGTCCTCGTCACGCCGCGGCGCCTCTCGTGGCGGAATAGCGATCCGGCGGCCGAGACGTCCTCTCAAGCGCTCTCGCAGCGCTCAGGAGGCGAGCGTTCACGGTCTGGAAGACGGAGGCGGCGTAGGCTTGCGGGATGCTCGACCTCGGGAGCACCGAATCCCGGACCGTCAACGGGACCGAGCTCGCTGTTCTCGAAACCGGCGAAGGCGACCCGCTCGTGCTGGTGCATGGAGGCGTCTCCGACCTGCGCAGCTGGTCGGGCCAGATCGACGCGTTCTCCGAACGCTTCCGGACCATCGCCTACAGTCGCCGCTTCAGCCGGCCCAACGCCCCGATCCCGCCTGACGCGGGCGACCCGATCCAGACCCATGTCGATGACCTGGCGGCGCTCATCGGGGCCTGCCGGGCCAGCCCCGCGCATGTGATCGGGCATTCGTGGGGCGGTCTCGCATCGCTCATGCTGGCCCTGCAGAGGCCGGAGCTCTGCCGGCGCCTCGTGCTGATCGAGCCGCCGATGGTGTCGATGCATGTCACCATCCCGCCGAAGCCCTCCCGGCTGGCGCGGCTTCTCGTGCGATCGCCGCGGCTCGCGCTCGCCATAATCCGGTTCGGAGCCGGCGCCATGGCGGCGGCGGATAAGGCGTTCCGACGCGGAGACGACAAGGAGGCCATCGAGCGCCTGGGCCGCGGCGTGCTGGGCGATCGCGCCTTCGAGGCCCTGTCCGAGGACCGGTATCGGCAGGTCTGGGACAATCGCGGGCCGGACCGGGCGCAGGCGCTGCATCACGAATTCCCCGATCTGATCGACGCCCGCTTCTCCGAAATGACGCTCCCCGTGCTTCTGATCAACGGCGCCGACAGCCCGCCGCTGTTCGGCCTTCTGAGCGACGCCCTGCTGGCGCGGCTTCCGGACGCGCGCAAGCGCGTCGTTCCCGGGGCCTCGCACATCGTGCATGAAGACGCGCCGGCCGAAGTGAACTCGGCGATCCTCGCGTTTCTGGAGGAAACCCGCTGAAGGTCCCGCTCGAAGAAGCCGCCCGCTCGGGTTGCGACGGGCCCGCGTCGTCACCTGCGTCCGAGCGGCGAGCTCCGGCGCCAACAGGGCCCGCGCATCGCGCAGCGCGGCCATGCGCTGCGCCGGATCGCCCGGCGTGTCCCGGTTTCCGGAAGCCCGGCTCCCTCCGGGGGCGGATCAATGCGCCGCATCTTCGCTCCCGTTTCCTTCCGGCGCCGCGCCGACGGGGGTGCGCGCCTCGAGCGGCGCCTTCATCAGGAACACATTGTAGACCGGCTTCCAGCGCGACATGACGAAATGGATATCCTCGTCCGACTCCGAGCCGGGGACGATGTAGGGCGCGTAGAGGCCCGGGAAGTCCGCCGCCTGCGCCACCACCTGCGCCTCGCTCCACGGCCCCGTGAGCTCGGGGGCGGACCGCAGCACGACCGCCGCCCGCACCTCGTCGAGATACATCATGAGCCAGCGCTCATGCGCCTCGCTCCACGCCACCGAGAGCTCGCCCGCCGGGGCGGGCACGACGGGCGCCGCGGTCCCGGGGTCGGCCGTCCAGCCGCGGCCGTTCCAGTACTGGTAGGCGGCCGGGTCGAACATGGAGGCGCGCGCGACGCGGCGCAGCCGGACCGGGCCGAAGCGGCCCTGCGGTATGCCGAAGGCGTAGATCATGTCGTCCCGCTCGACGAAGGCGACCTGCTCGAAGCCCATGCCGTTCGGCCAGAGCGCCGTGTCGGAGCGGCGCCACGACCGGCCCTCGTCGTCCGAATAGGCGAGCCCGGAGCGGCGGACCAGCCACCGGCCGTCGGAGGTCCACATCCGCACCGACATGTAGTGAAGCACCATGCGCTCGCCCAGCGAGACGCCGTAGGTCGGGATCACCGTCCATTCGAGGCCGGGGATCCTGGACGATCCGATCAGCTCGCCCGCCGCGCCGTCCGGCCCCTCGACCATCCCGGCGAAGGCGAGGCCGGCGCGCGGGTCGGGGTTGTCGATGCGCGCCATCGCGTTGCTGCGCCAGGCGCCGCCGTCGGGGCCGTAGGTGTCGCCGAACACCATGTAGAGCGACTCCCCGTGACGGAACATGTGGCCGAGATCCGTGCCGTGCACGTTCCAGCGCGCCGCCGTGTCGTTGAGCGAGGCGGCCCCGGTCAGCTGGCGGATGACCTCGGCCCGGCCGACCCGCAGCCCGCTCGCGTCGGGCGACAGGGCGACGCCGGGCTCGACGGACGCCTGTAGGGCCGTGGCGGCGGGCGCATGGGCAGGATGCTGGATCAGCCAGATCAGACCCGCCATGCCCAGGCCCGAGGCTGCGAGACGGATGTTCAAGGCGCCTCCCCCGGCGATCCCGGCCGAAGGTCTCTTCGCCGCCCCCCGGCCGTCGGGATCGCTCCGTACTCCGACATTCATTTCTGACAGGGCAAGCCGCGGGGCGCGACCCTTGATCCATTCCATCGCGCCGGCGTGAGGGGATGTCAGGATGCGTGCCCGGAAGCCGCTGGAGGGCTAGCGGGCGTCCGCGCCGGCCGCCTTGTCGCAGAGGAACGCATAGGCCGGCCAGGCGACCGGCTCGGGCTGCTCCAGCGGCCAGGACCGGCAGCTCAGGCCGGGGTGCCGGTGCTCGACCCAGCGCAGAAGCTGTTCGCCGTCCGTGGGCACGACGACGCCGCCGATCGGCTCGCGCCCCGCGAGGGCCTCCTCCACGCGCCACGGGACGCGGTAGTCCGCGCGCGGCGTCTCGCCGAGAAGCTCGTGGTAGAGCGTGGCCATGCGCAGGGGATAGGTCATCGACACGACCGGGTTCTCCACCGGGGCCTGAGCGATCAGCGTCTCCAGCGTCGCGGGCAGGGAGTCGTAGGTCGGCTCGCGGGCCGCGAGGGCCTCGCCCACCGCCGCGGCTCTCCACACGCCCAGCGCGACCAGCCCCAAGGCGACCGCCCCGCGCGCCCTCGGCCAGCGGCCGAGCCACCAGCCGCAGGCCGCCACCGAGCCCACGAGAAGGGGGCCGAGCACGGGCAGGTGAAAGGCGCGGATGTCGTAGGCGCCGTACCACAGCACGAAGGGCAGGAAGCACAGCGCCGCGCCGAGGACGAGCGCCACGCCGTTGCGCTGCGCATCGCGGCGCCGCCACCCGGCCGCCAGCAGCGCGAGGCCGGCGAGGATGAGCGGCGCGGACATCCACGGATGCGCCGCGCGCAGCGTGATCACCAGCTCCTCGGAGGTCTGCGTGGAGGCCAGCCCCGAGCCGTACAGGTCTCCGAAATAGGTTCCGGAGATGTAGCCGATCAGCTCCGACGGCTCCGGCGGCAGGGGAAGGTACTCGGAATACGCGGTCGCCGGGTCGTGCGCGACCCAGGCGAGGTAGAGATACTGGCTGGCGCCGATGAGGATCCAGACCGCGACGAGCGCGATCATCCGGGGCCGCAGCACGATGTCGCGATGCGTCGCCGTCACCCACAGGAAGAGCGGGATCAGCATGATCATCATCAGGTGGTTGCCGAAGGAGATCGCGTAGACCGCGCAGGCGGCGATGAAGAAGCCGCGTCGCCGGGTCTGCGTGAACAGGATCAGCAGGAGCACGCTCGACAGCACGAAGGCGAGGGCGAGCGGGTAGACCTCGGCCTCCGTGGACTGCACCGCCATCAGGCCGGCGCTTCCCAGGAACAGCGTCGCGGCCAAGCCGAAGGTCAGGCTGCGCGTGAGCCGCTCGGCGATGAGGAAGGCCAGGGCGTTGGCGACCGCGCCGGGCACGCTGGCCTGAAGGAAGGTCATCGCCCGCCACGGCTCGACTGGCAGGTCGAGGCCGCGCAGGCCGGCGCTCATCAGCAGGACCAGCGGATAGCCCGGACCGTGGACCATGATCTGGCTGTGCCCGAGCGTCTGGAACTTGGCGCTGTCGCCGGCGTTCAGCATGCCGCCGAGGCCCGGGAACAGGAGCGCGGCGTAGTAGGCCAGCCAGAACAGCAGGACGAGGACCGCGGTCGCCGCCCGCAGGACGCGGCTGCGTTCAGCCGTGACGGAGATGGAGGTCATGGCGCCACCTCCGCTCGGCCAGACCGGCCGGGCGGCCGCGAAACGCCGGCCGGCGGGATCATTCCCGGTCGTCCCCGGGCGTGCCGGCGGCCCGGCCGCGGCGCGCGGTCTCGGCGCGCGGCACGCCGGCCGCGACGACCGGCGCATTCAGCGTGCCGCCGATGCCGAAGGGCAGATCGACGCGCGGGGAGGCGGATCCGCCGTCGGTCTTCTCTTCGAGCAGAGCGGCCCGGCCGTCGATCCGCAGCTCGCCCAGGCGGAGGCTCGCCTCCCCGTTCATGTCCATGACATAGCGCTCCCCCGAGATGCGGAGCCGCGACAAGGTCGCGGTCTTCGAGCCGAACTCGATGCGGCCGGCGGCGGTTTCGAAGGGGGTCCGGCCGGCGGCGGGGATCAGCGGCCCGTCTTCCCGGGTCATGAATTCGCGTCCCTCGCCCAGCCCCTCCAGGGTCTGGATGAGATCGACGCCCGGCAGGCTGCCGTCCTTCGCCTCGAAGGCGAATTCGCCGTGCAGCGCCTCCACCAGCTCGCCCAGGGTTCCGCCCCGCGCGGACACGCGCAGCTCGCCCCTCAGCGTGCCGTCAGGAAACCGGGGCGGGCCCAGCAGCGGCTGCTGGCCCATGCCGGCGAACCAGCGCCCCGCCTCGGCGAGCGACAGGTCGTCGAGCCGGCCCGACAGCGTCAGCGCCGTCCCGTCCCTGACCGCGCCCTGCTCGGCATCGACGGCGAAGCCGGCGCGCAGGCGTCCGAACTCCTGCCCCTCGATCCGCAGATCCGCCCAGGCGACGCCGCGCTCGATCTCGAGCCTGACGCCCACCTCCTCGGGCCCGGCGGACCCCGTCCGGAGGTTCTCGGCGCGCGCGTCGAGGTCGATGTCGAGCGCTCTCAGCCAGCCCAGCGACACGGGCGCCTCGCGCCATTCGCCCGCGCGCACCGCCTCGGCCGCCGCGTTCCGGGCGGACAGGACCCGGCCGAGGATGCCGCCCGGATCGTCGGACTCCCAGGCCCGGGAGGCCAGCGCCGCCTCGAGATCGCCCGTGGCGCGGACCTCGTCCAGCAGGAAGGTGGCGTCGCTGATCGAGAGCCCGCGCGGCGAGAGGGCGAAGATCCCCTCGACCGCCATCGGGCCGAAGCCCCAGGGCAGGCCGAGCCTGCTGGCGAGCCGCATGAGCGCGATCTCGACGTCCCCCCGCTCCGCGATCCCGGGCGGGTCGGCGGGCGGGGGCGGGGCTTCGGCCTCCGCCTCCGCGACCTCCTCGGCCAGACGGAGCGCCAGCCGTCCGCGGCTTCCCGCGCCCGAGATCGCCGCCGCGGGATCCTCCAGCCGCCCCTCCACGCGCACATGCTGCTCGCCCACTCGGAACCCGGCCGTCGCCATCAGGGCGCGGGAGCCGGGCCGGTGCCCCGCGCGCAGCTCCAGGCCGGAGAGTTCGGCCCGGCGGCCGGATCCGGTCTCGTATCGAAGGCTGCCGTCGATGAGCACGATCTCGCTCGCAGGCGGGCGCGGGGCGTCGTGCTCGCCCGCCCGGTCGTTCCGCCAGGCCTGCGGCCGGGGAGCGGCGAGAGCGTCGAAAAGATCGATCCGGGGCCGGATCAGCCGGATGTCGGCGACCTGCACGCGCCCGACCAGCAGGCTCAGCGGCTCCAGGGACGCCTGCACGCTCTCCGCCTCCAGCGCCCATTCGGGGGTCTCGCCGACCGGGGACAGCGCCGCGTCGCGCAGGGTGACGCCGAGGCGGGGGAAGACGCCCGTCAGCGAGACCTCCGCATCGTCACGCAGACGCACCTTCCCGCCTGTCCAGTCGCCGACATGCCCGGCGATCTCGGCGCGAAGGCGATCCTCGGACACCAGCGCGGGCGCGCCGAACGCGACGAGGGCGAAAAGCGCCAGGCCCGCCGCGGCGAGCGCGCCGATAGGGCGCAAGGCGTCGCGCAGGGTCCGGCTGACCTGCTGTCGGCTCATGGCTTCCGTCCGTCTTGCCCCGCAACACCATGAGTCGATCGCGTCGCGGGATGGTTCATGCTTGGCCGCTGGGGCGCCGGAAGACAACGTTCCCTCTTCCGGGATCGTTTCCCGTCGGATCGCCCAGTTGGCGTGCGGCGGTTCGCCCGACGTGACGACGCCCCCCTTTCCCGTCGCATCGGCGGCCGCGGCGCGCCCGCAGCGGGCGGCGGCGGGATTTCGGGGGATCGCAGGGCCGGGGCCGGCGGACGGGCCGATCGAACCGCCCGGAGGCGCTGGCGCCCCGACCCCGGAAGGAGGCCGCCGGAGCGGCGGCAGACCGGAGCGTTCCCGCCGCTGGCCCCCGGACAGGTCGAACGGGACGCGCAGGGCGCGCCCCGTCCGCTCCGTCGGGTCGTCGGGCGAGGGCGCCGAGGGCGCGCCCCGCCCTGACCGGCCCGCGTCTCAGCCGTCGTGCTTCTGGATCTCCTCGTCCAGACGCGCGCGAAGCTCGTCGTCCACCGAGGCGGCCTCCAGCACCGCGTTGAGCTCCTCGACGCTGATGTCGGGCGTCTCCTCCACGGTCGCGGCCATCTCGCGGTTGCCCTCCCGGATCAGCTGCTGCTGCTGCTCGGGGTCGTCCGTGTTCTCGATCTCCGACCTGTAGCGGTCGCGGATCTGCTCGATCTCCGCCATCACCTCGGCGACGACGGCGAGTTTCTCGTCGCTGACCTCGATGGGCGCGCCCGCGGCGGAGTTCGCGCTCCCCCCGGACTGCTGGGCGGCGACGGGAAGCGCGGCCGCGCCCGCCGCGAGGCCGAGAGCGGCGATGAGGGCGGCGAAGCGGTGTCTTGCGGACATGTCTGACGTCTCCTGGTCGTTCCTTCGCTCGGAGGCCGGGCCGCGGCTGCTTGTCCGCGCCGGCATCCGGGGAACAGGGACAGGCCCGGCCGCCCTTCGGTTCCCGACTGGATGCGTGCGTGCGATTTTTTTTCGATTCCCGGGAAATTCCGGAACTTTCCCGCCGCCGCGCCTGTCTCCATCCTTGGTCCGTCCGCAGCGGCGCCGATATACGGCAGGCGCCGGACATGAACAGGGAGCGGTATCTTGAGCGACGCCAAATGGCTCATGGCGCGGGAGATTCCCCGACTGCGCCGTTATGCGCTGGCGCTGGTCAACGATCCGGCCGCGGCCGACGATCTGGTGCAGGACACGCTCGAGCGCGCGATGCGCAAACGGCATCTGTGGACGGGCCGGGGCAGCCTTCGAGGTTGGCTCTATCGGATGCAGTACAACATCTTCGTCAACCAGACGGCCCGCCGCCGCCGGCGGCGCAGCGAGATCGAGCTGGAGGACGCGCCGCCCCTGTCGCACGCGCCGACGCATGACGCGCGGCTGGCCGTGCGCGACGTGATGGCCGCGATGAGCGCCCTTCCGGTGGAGCAGCGCGCGGCGATCGCCCTCACGGCCGTCGAGGGTCTGCCCTACGACGAGGCGGCGCGGGCGCTCGGCATACGGATCGGCACGCTGCGCTCGCGCATCGCGCGCGGGCGCGAGCAGCTTCGCGACATCGAGGCGGCGCCGCCCGAGCGCGCCCATCTCAAGCGGATCAAGTGACATGACGCATTCGGACGCCGTGACGGAGCTCGACCTTCTCGCCTATGCGGACGGGCAGCTCGACCACGACATCTCGCGCAGGGCCCATGTCGAGGCCGCGATCCGGCGATCGCCGGAGCTGGGCGAACGCCTGGCGCGGCTTCAGGCCCAGAATGCGGCGCTGCGCCAGGCCTACGGCCATGTGAGCGCCGAACCCACGCCCGAGCGCCTGCTCGCCGCGCTGGAGCCGCGGCCCGCGGCGACGTGGTCCGGCGCCCTGCGCGTCGCCGCCGTCGTGGCGCTGACCGCCGCCGCCGGCCTGGCGGGCTGGCGGCTGGCCGACATGAGCGGCGGCGAAGGCTGGTCGGCGGCGCGCTTCGCGGACCGCAGCCGCGCCGAGTTCGTGGCCGAGGACGCCGCCGCCTCGCTTGGCGGCGCCGAGATGGCGCAGGGCGCCTCGGGCGGCGCCTTCGCCAGCCCGCTCGGGCGGCTCCGCGACGAGGTCTCGATCCGGCTGAAGGCGCCCGATCTTTCGGCCTTCGGCTTCGAGCTGGTCGACAAGCGCGCCGTCGAGGAGGATGACGACGACGTCGTGCGCCTCGACTACCGCAGGCCGGACGGGACCTCCTTCAGCCTCTTCGTCACGCCGCGATGGGAGAACAGGCCCTCCGGGCTGACCCATGCCGAACGGGGCGGCGTCGCGATGGCCTACTGGCTCGACGGCCCGCTGGCCTCGACCATCGTGGCGCGCATGCCGGGCGAGGAGCTGCGGGACCTCGCGCAGGCCGTGCGCAACGCCATGCGGTCCGGCGGGGAGCCGCCCGCCCGGCTCGACGTCGACGCGCCTGCGCGCGACGCGCCCGAGAGCAACGTCATGGCCGACAGCCATTCGCCGCTCGAGCTGGACGATCCGGGCCTGGCTTCCCCGCAGCTCGGGATGCCGGCCTCCGCGCCCAACTGAGGCCGCAGCTTCCCCGGGCCGGCCCGCCGAAACAGGGAGATACAGAGGCAATGAGACCTGATCGCCGCGAAACGATGCTCGGCCTCGGCGCCGCGCTGGCAAGCGCCATGCTTCCCGCGGCGGCGCGCGCCGTCGGCTCCGACAAGGCCGGCCGGGTCAGGGAGTTCGACCTGCCGCAGGGCTCGCTGACGGCGCTGCATGACGGGACGATCGCGCTCTCGGCCGGGGACTTTGGCGGCGTTCCCGCGGACACGGCGGAGGAGCTGCTGGCCGAAGACGCCGCCAGCGTCAACGCCTTCCTGTATCGCGACGGCACCCGGACGGTCCTGATCGACGCCGGCGGGGCGGGCGCGTCGCCGCGCAGCGGCGGTGTTGCGAAGGCGCTCGCGGAGCTGGACGTCGATCCCCGGCAGGTGGACACGATCCTGCTCACCCATCTGCACGCCGATCACATCTCCGGCCTGGTGTCGGACGGCGAGGCCGCCTTCCCCTTCGCCGAGATCCGGGTGCATACCAGCGAGGTCGGACACTGGAACAGCCCCCTCAACGAGAAGGATGCGTCCCGGTGGCAGCGGCCTTCGTTCGAAGCGACCCGCGCGCTGTTCTCGGCCTATGACTACAAGATCCGGGACTTCGGCGCCGGGGAGGCGGAGACCGAGGTGACGCCCGGCTTCCGGGCCGTCCCGCTGCCCGGCCACACGCCGGGCCACACCGGCTACCTGATCGGCCAGGGCCGCGACGCGGTGCTTGTCTGGGGCGACGTCGTGCACTCCGCCGCGCTTCAGCTCACGCGCCCCGAGGCCGGCTACCGCGACGACGTCGACCCCGATCTGGCGGTCGAGACGCGCCGGGCGATCCTCGAGCGCGTCGTCGAGGAGGAGCTGCGCGTGGCGGGGATGCACCTGCCGTTCCCGGGCCTCGGTCGCCTGACCGTCAAGGACGACGGGACCTATCGGTGGAAGCCGGCCGCCTGAGCCCGTGCGCCGGACGGGGATGGCGCGTCGCGATCCAGGGCCGGCGGCCCCGTCGACCGGTCCCGGACGCCGCGGCCCCGGCCATTCGGCCGATTGAAGTCCCGGCACGGCTTCGTCGTCTTCCTCGTCTCCATGAACGCCATCCCTTCAAGAAGCCCGGGCCTCAGGCAAACCCGGCGCGGTTCAGTGGATTGCGCGGTTGCAACCTGGACACTCTGCAGCATTTCCGATCCCGGGCAGGCACTTTCGAAGAGCCAGCGCGTTGTGAGGCCGCACGGCATCTTCAGCGTCGTCGGGCACGGGCTGGCGCCGGATCCGCGCGTTCAGCAGTGGCGGAGTTGGCCGCCCCGGCCTCGAGTCGCTGCGCTGGCTACGGCCATCTCGATCAGCCGGCTGTGGCGCTTTCCGAAGAGAGTGGCCTCCGGCTCGAGGAGGTCACGACAGGCTACGCTGTCGGCCCGAAACCAATTGTCTTCATGTACGAAGCTCGCGCGCAGATCGCGTGAGGCCGAGCCGCATTCCACGCGCAGCGTGACCGCGCCGGTGGCGAGGCCGCCGAGGCTCTCCTCCACGCTCTCGATCAGCGCCTGGCAGCGCTTGCGCAGGACGCCCGAGCCCGGCGAGGCGTTGCCGAGGTCGAAGTCCACCTCGGCCGCGGGCGTGATGCCGAACTCCGCGTGGTAGTCCACCACCGTGGTCCCGTCCTTCGGTTCCCTGACCAGCCGCTGGATGCCGTTGAGCAGGTGGCACTCGAAGGTCGCCTCGGCGTCCGAGCGCAGCCGGCGCAGGCGGCGCGCCACCTCGGTCTGCACCTGGGCGGCCTCGCTTTCCGAGCCGAAGGCGCGGATGTCCGCCATCAGAACACGAGGACCTTCTCGGCGGCGAGCGTCGCCTGCGCGAGCTCGTCCATGTTGGAGCGGGTCGCCCCCTCCATCATGTCGTCCTCGGTCAGTCCGCGCGCGTCCATGCAGGTGCCGCACATCAGCACGCGGCCCTTCGCGGTGAGGACGCGGCGGATCATGCGCTCGAGATTGTAGCAGCCGTCCGGCGTCTTCTGCCCCGCCTTGGCGCAGAGCACGGCGTCGGCCATCAGGAAGACGGTGATCTCGGCCTCGGGGTCGTTCCCGGCCAGCGCGTGGGCCATGCGCAGCCCGTTGAAGCTGCGCTCGGTCCCATAGGGCGGGTCGTTGAGCACGATCAGGTGTTTCATCCGGGGATCCTCAGTTCGGGACGCGGGCCTGCAGATCGGACAGGAAGGCCCGGATACGCCGGGCGTTGGCGCCGCGGTCGATCTGGCCGAGGCGCGAGCGCGAGCGCATGTCGATGCGGGCGCCGGCATCGGTCTCGGTGACGCGGATCGCCACCTCGTCCTCGAAGCCGTAGAGGCGGCTCCGGGCGATGGCCTCGATCTGGCCTTCCGCCGGATCGGCCGAGAGCGCCTCCCAGCCTCGGTCCTCCACCAGCGCCAGCGCCGCGGCGAAGGCGGCGTCAACGGAAAGCGGCAGCTCCAGCGGGCGCAGCTCCGGGTAGGCGGCGCGCTGCGGCCCGGCGTTCTGCGCCGGATAGTCGCTGGGCGTGGCGGTGAACCAGAACACCGGCGGATCTTCGGTGTCGGTCGAGATGTCGTTGATCGGCGGGGTGGTGCGCGCGGCGATCTCGAAGGCGGCCCCAAGGCCCGCGACAGGCAGCGACAGGATCAGCCCGAGCAGGATCGCGCCGGCGCCGCCGCGGCGGCGGCGGAGCCAGACCGCCAGTCCGGCCAGCGCGACGATGACGCCGGCGCCCGCCGTCCAGGCGCCCCAGCCGGCAAGGTCATGGGCCCGCGGCCAGGGCCAGCCGCCTGCCCTGAAGCCCCGGACCGAGAGCGCGAGCAGCGCGAGGGATGCGAGCCCCAGAAGGACGGACAGGAGGCCAGGACGGCGGGCAAGGGCGTCAGGCATCGGAGGGGTCCGGAGCTTCGGCGGGATTCAGCCGGGGATGGGTTTCCTCGGCGAGCCAGAACAGCAGCCCGCCGGAGACGAACATGGAGATCGCGACGAACCAGAAGGCCGCCTCCGTCGCGCCTGTCAGGCTCGCCGCAAGGCCGAGGCCGAGCGCGCCGATGGCGTAGCCGAGATCGCGCCAGAAACGGTAGATGCCGATGGCCGAGCCGCGCCAGGCGGGCGGCGTGATGTCCGCCACCGCCGCCGCGAGGTTGGGGTAGAGGAGCGCCATGCCGAAGCCCGCCACCCCGGCCGAGACCGACCACCAGAGCGCGCCGCTTCCCAGCGTCGCCATCGCCACGCCCGCGCCGCAGATCCACATGCCGAGCACGTTGGGCCAGAACCGTCCCACATGGTCCGACAGCCGCCCCGTGAAGAGCTGCGAGCCGCCCCAGACGAGGCCGTAGACGCCGACGATCCAGCCGACCTCCGTCAGGCTGGCGTCTCGCGTCACGAGGAAGACGGGGAACAGCGCCCAGACCAGCGCATCGACGAACTTCTCCACGAGCCCCGCCTGGGAGATCGCGAAGAGGCGGCGGTCGCGCCAGGTCATCAGCGCGAAGACTTCGCCTGTGCCGGGGTGCTCGGAGACGCCCTCAGGGTAGCGCGGCGGGGATTTCGGCGGCGCGGCCTTGTGCGCGGCGGTCTCGGCCCTGGCCCAGGGGAGCGTGTCCCTGACCCAGACCACCGTCAGGACCAGCGCCAGCAGGACCACGGCCATGCCGAAGACAAGCAGCCCCGTCCGCGCCCCCAGCCACTCCGCGGCATAGGCGGTGAGGATGCCCGCGATCGCCACGCCGACATAGCCGGAGAACTCGTTGAGCCCCATCGTGAGGCCACGCTCCTCGGCGCGCGTGATGTCGAGCTTCGCGGTCTGGGTCATCGACCAGCAGAGGCCCTGGTTGACGCCCAGAAGCACGGTCGCCGCGACGATCCAGGTCCAGTCCGGCGCGTGCCAGATCATCGCGGGGACAGGCAGCGCCACGACCCAGCCCCAGAAGAGCACGCGCTGGCGCCCGATCCGCTCCGACCAGCGCCCGGCGACGAAGTTCATCACCGCCTTCACCGCGCCGAAGGCCACGACGAAGGAGGCGAGCAGCAGGAAGGAGCCGCGCTCCAGCCCGAACTCGCTCTCGGCCAGCGCCGGGACGACCGTCCGCGTCATGCCGATGGCGAAGCCCACCAGCATCACCTGGATCAACTGGTGGACGACCTGGACCCTGTTCTCGCGGATGCCGCGCGTGAACTCGCTGGACGTCATTCGGCGGGCTCCTTCGTCGTGATGCGCGGATCGAGCGCCCCGCCGCTCGCGGGGCCGCGCAGGGGCTGGACCAGCATCCGGTCGAGCCGGAGATCGCGGCGCGTGCGGAACTGCTCGATCCCGATCTCCTTGCCCTCGTGACCCTTCGCGGGCTGGGCGATGCAGGCGCCCGGCAGCCGGTCCCACCACGGCAGGTTGAAGCCGTAGTTCGAGTTGGTCTCGCGCGGGTCGGTGGAATGGTGCACGCGGTGCATGTCGGGTGTGACCGCGAACAGGCGCAGTATCCGGTCGACGGGGCGCGGCAGGTCGATGTTGGCGTGGTTGAAGAGCGCGGTCGCGTTCAGGATCACCTCGAACAGCAGGACCGCGACCGCAGGCGGGCCGAGGGCTGCGACCGCCGCGAGCTTGATCCCCATGGAGATCAGGATCTCGACGGGGTGAAATCGCAGGCCCGTCGTCGCGTCGAAGTCGAGATCGGCGTGGTGCATCCGGTGCAGCCGCCACAGCCCCGGCACGGCGTGGAACATGACGTGCTGGAGGTGGATCGCGAGATCGAGGGCCAGCATCGAGATCACGATCGCCAGCCAGACCGGCGCGTCGATGTTGTTGAACAGCCCCCAGCCGCGGTCCTCGGCCATGACGGCGAGCCCGACGGCAAGGAGGGGGAAGGTCAGCCGCAGGATCGCGGTGTCGAGCGCCACGAGCGCGAGGTTGTTCGTCCAGCGGATGACCCGAGGGATATCCCGCCGCCGCCGGGGCGCCGCGACTTCCCAAAGCGCCATGGCCGCTAGGACCCCCAGAAACGCCGCAAGCCGGATCGTCGGCTCGGCGGCGAGGATGATGTCGGACATGGGTTCCGGCCTTCGGGCTTGCGGGGCGCGATGGAAACGCTATCATTCAAGACATCGCTTGATTGATCTGTCGTCCGGAGGCGCCTCTTGTCAATCAGCCCGAAGACCGCCCTTCTCGAGGAATACGCCCTCGTCGCGCGCGCCCTGTCCGCGCCGGCGCGGCTGTCGATCCTCGAACAGCTGGCGCAGGGAGAGCGCGGCGTGGAGGCGCTGGCGGAGAAGACCGGCCTCACCCTCGCCAACTGCTCGCAGCATCTCCAGCAGCTGCGACGGGCGGGCCTCGTCGCCAGCCGCCGCGACGGCAAGGCCGTGATCTACCGGCTGACCGACGCGAAGACGCTGGAGCTGATGGACCTGCTGCGCGTCGTCGCGGAGCGCAACCTGGCCCAGGTCGAGCGCATCCTTCGCGGCCTCTCGGGCGGCGAGGACGCGCCCGAACCGGTCAGCCGCGCCGACCTGGCCGCGCGGCTCTCCGAAGGCTCCGTCACCGTGCTCGACGTCCGGCCCGCCGACGAATACGCCGCCGGCCACATTCCCGGCGCGATCAACGCAACGCTGGCGGAGCTGGAGCACATCCTCCCCACGCTCGGGCCCGACCCCCAGATCGTCGCCTACTGTCGCGGCCCCTATTGCGTCTACGCCCACCAGGCGGTGACGGCGCTGCGCAAGCACGGACTTGACGCGCGGCGGCTCGAGGGCGGTCTGCCGGAATGGCGCGAGGACGGCCGGCCGGTGCTCGCTGACGCGAGCTGAACGTTCCCGTTCCCGGGCAGTCCCGGAGCCGGCCCCTGACGACGGCATGGGCGCTCGGCTTCCCCGCAGACGCCGAGCCGTCCGGCAGCGTCGCCGGTTCCGCGGCCGCGCGGAAGGAAAGCGCGGTCGGGCTCGACGAGGCGGAGACCGACGGCTGCGACGGGCTCACGACCGCCCGGCGCGATCGCGGGTCCCGCGCGCCGCGGCGTTGATCAACATCCTGCGCAGCCTTGGCCAGCAGTGAAGCCGCCAAGGCGCCGGCCTTGCGGCGCCCGCCCTCCCGCAACCTCGCCGCCCGGTGTTGCGTTAAGGATCGACAGGCGCCTGGCGACCGGAGCGGCGATCGCTCTGCCCGGCGGTCACTCTCCGGGCGGCCGGCCGGGCGGCCATCGGGACCCCAACGTCCGACCACGAAGCAGTAGGAGCACGTCATGAACAATATCATCTGGATTGTCGGCGCAGTCGTTATCGTCCTGTTCATTCTTGGATTCTTCGGGTTGCGCTGACACGGGTCTCACGCAACGGGGACCCGCCCGGCGGGCATCAAGCACGCGGCTGCGCGACGCGCGGCGATCGCCTCCCGGGCCCCGGGATCGACCAGGAGTTCAGCGATCACGGGCTCCGGGTTGCGCCCTTGGCGACTGGCATTCTCTGCAATGAGCCGCATGACCCGCGCGCAAAGATCGCTGGCAGGGCGACGGGTTGCCGAGTCGATCCTTCTCCAGCGGGACTGCAAAGAGCCCCCGCATCGCCTCCGCCGGCATGGCGTTCGAGAACAGGTTGCACAGCCCGGCACCTTGCTTGGCGCAGGCAGGGTTCGCCAAGCCTCACGCATCGAGAGGCACGCCCGAGGCCGACGCGCCGCGGCCTCCAGCATGCATCTGCGCACCGCATCGTTCGCCTCCAACTGCTCCAGGCGGTGCGCCAGTCGGCCGGCCCGCTCGCCGGCGCGACGGACGGCCACCAGGAAGAGCAGCAGCGCGACCAGGATGGTCGCTCAGCGCGCCAGTCGCAGGGCCCGGGGACGCGCGACCAGCCAGCCGACGAGCGCGCCCGTCATCGCCGCTCCTGGCTGGCGCCAGTCGTCGCGCTTATTCCGCAAGGGGCTCGAATCCCATGAGCCGGTCGATCGGCGCATGGTCGTCCGTCAGGATCCTTGGCGCCTTGCGGGCGACAATACTGTCGACAAAGGCCTTCTCCAGCGCCGCGAAGCGTTTCGGCTCCGGCGTGGGCGCGACGACGGCCGAGACCGGGCTGCGCGACGCTCCGGCCAGCAGCACGAAGACCCGTCGCTCGCCGGGCGCCGGTGTGCGGGCCTCGGTCCATACCTCGACGCTCTCGAACGCCTCGCGCAGCGTCACCACCAGCGCGGCGAGGGCGTCGAGCCGGTCGGCGCCGTCGATCAGGTTCATCGCGAACACCCCGCCCGGCTCGAGACGGCTGGCGACCAGGCGGAAAAACTCTGCAGTGACCAGATGCGCCGGAACCGCGATGTCCGTGAAGGCATCGCCGACGATCACGTCGTAGCGCGTCTCCGACTCCCGCAGCGCTACCCGCGCGTCGCGATGCACCACGCGCGCGTCCGACGGGTCGAACCAGAAATCCTCCACGGCCTGCCGCGTGACCGCGGGGTCGATCTCGGCGACGGTGATCGCGTCGAGGCCGCGATCCGCCCAAGCCCGCGGCACCGAATAGGACCCGCCCCCGATATGAAAGGAGGAGAAGTCGGCGCTGCCCGTCCGCATGCGCGGCAGCGCGTCCAGCATGGCCGTATGATCGGTGAACATGAGCCGCGGCGCCTCCCGCGCGCTGATGCCGTGGGCCAGGTGGTCGAGGACCATCAGGCGCACCGGGTCGCCGGGATCGTCCGACAGCTCGACCGTCCGGATGCAGTAGTAGTCGCTCTCCCGGTCGCAGACCGCCGGCAGCGCCAGCGCGCCGACCCCGAGCAGGAGCGCCGCCGTGAGCGCCGCGCCGCCCGCCGGGCCTCCGGCGAGCGGCGCGCTCCCCAGCCGGAAGCAAACCAGCGCCGCGAGGGCGTAAACACCCGCGATCGCGGCCAGCGTGGCCGAAGACCCCAGCCAGGAGATGAACAGGAACCCGGCGAGCAGCGTTCCCACGATCGCGCCCACGGCGCCGGCCGCGAACATCGCGCCCAGCGCCCGCTCCGATCCGCGTCGCCCGCGCATGGCGGCCACCGCGAGCACGGGAGCCGGCACGCCCGCGAAGAGCGAGGGCGCGAAGAACACCAGCGCGGCGAGGCTCGTGATTGCGGCGAGCGGATGCGAGAACGTCTCCAGCACCGGCCCGGAGACAGACCGCAGCAGCAGGGTGGCCGAACCGGTCGCGATCGCCGCGCCCGCCATCGTCCAGCCCGCGAGCCGAAGCGCGCGGGGCGTGTCCAGCGACGCGATCCGGCCGCCCCACCAGTGGCCGACCGAGAAGCCGGCGAGCACGACCGCGATGATCGCCGTCCAGGTGTAGAGGCTCATGCCGACATACGGAGCTATCATGCGGCCGGCCACGATCTCCACCACCAGGCTCGCGGCCGAGACGCCCGCCTGAACGGCGACGAGCAGCCAGAGAGGCGCGACTCGCGGGGCGTCGGAGGACCGGCTCATGGCGGGATTAGGCGCAGGCGCCTCGAGCCAGTCAATCCGCGACGGCTCGAGAGGCATTTCTCTCATTGGGCCTTGATCAGGCGGAGGATGCAGTCTGCAACCTCGCCAGCAGGTTCCGCACGTTCGAGACGTGCCGCCGCCCGCCCCGCCAGGTCAGCATCCCCGCTGGTTCAAGGCCCCGGCGATACCGCGAAGGCTTGTCACGCCGTCGGCTATGAGCTCAGCGATTACGGGCGCGCGGTCCTGCGCGTGGCGCTCCGCATTCGCGGCCACCGCCTTCCTGAGGGCCGCGCCGCCCTGCCCCGCCCGCCTCAGCGCCGCCGCCCCGTTCGGGTTGCCGAGCTTCACGCCCCGGGCCTTCGCGGCGGACAGCGCCTCCTTCGTGCGCCGGGAGATCGCCTGCAGCTCCTGCTCGGCCATCGCCAACGCGAAGATCATCGTCGCGCCCACGACCGGGGACGGACGCAGCGTCATCGAGTTCGACGCGACGCTGGACTGACGTCACGCCGTCCCGCGATCCTCTGCCGCGCGTGGGACGGCGGTGTCTTCGAACAGGTGGTCCGGATCGATCCCGCGCTTCTCGGCGCTTGCGCGCACGGCGTCCTGTAGGGCCTCGCTGCGGTCCAGCAGCCGGCGGAACCGCGCTTCGTCGAGCACGAGCAGGGTCGAGGGCGCGATGGCGCGGACCTCGGCAATGCGGGCCTTCTTCATCAGGATCGCCATCTGTCCGAACATCTCGCCGCGACCCAGCCGCCAGGTCTGGCCTGCGCTCCGCAGCTCCACGGCGCCCGAGGCGATGAAGAACACGCTCCTGACCGGGCTGTCCTTGCGGGCGACCAGCTCGCCGGCGTTGACGTAACGGGGCTGAAGCGCGCGGGCCAGCCGCTTCAGCGCAGCGTCGTCGAGATCGGCGAAAAGGGGAAACTGCCGGACGACCTCCGCACGCCGAAGCGCGATGTCGAGGCGCGGACGCTCCTCCGCGGCGGCCCGGCGTGCGGCGACGTTCTGCATGAGCGCGGTGAAGACCTCGGCGCCGATGAGCCCGTCCTCCCGCATTGCGGCGTATTCGCGCTCCTCCAGTCGCAGCGCCGTGCGCCGGATGAAGCGACGTTCCAGCTCTTCCGCGTATCCCGGATACTGCAGGCGCAGCCCCTGCAACGCCGTCTCCACAGCCTCGATCCGCCGCGAGAGCAGGTCGTGCAGCAGCTCGGCCACCCGCCGACCGTGGATGCGGCGGATGCGCCCGTCGATGAAAGCGCCGAGATCCCGCAGGATCAGACGCTGGGAGAGCAGCAGCTCGAACCGGTCGGCGGTCATGCGGGCCAGCGGCCCGGACAGGCCCAGGCGGCTGTGCAGCAGAACGGCGGCCCGGAAGCTCCAGCCATAGGCGACGCTCCGGCGCGCGGCGCGCTGGTATCCGCTGCGGCCGCCGCTGCGCGCGCCCTCGATCAGCCGGTCGGCATCCGACAGGACCTGGTCGGCCATCCGCGCCGATATCGTCCGCTCCCGCACGCGGGCGAGGATGGTGTCGCGTTCATGGCCGGCCAGCGCGATCAGCCCGAGCGTGACGCGATCGCGATCGAGGATGTCGGCGCTCTCCTCAGCCGTCTTCACGGCCGCGTCCAGCCGCTCGCCGAAGCGCTTGGCCTCCGAGCGCACGATGTCTCGGCTCAGCTCGTAGTTCTCCGTGGTGCGGGCCACGTCCTCGCGCACGGTCTGCAGCGCCACGGCCACCACCTGACGCGACAAGGCCTCGTCGATGGGAGAGAGACGGTCGAGCCCGAGCCAGCGGATCACGGTCCTCAGCGTCGTTCCCTGAACGATCAGCGTGAAGAGCGTGAAGCCTGTCGCGAGGATGCCGACCAGCCGCTGGATCCCGTCGGGCACGAGAAAGCTTTCGGTCACGGCGAGCGCGAGGGCAAGCGTCACCGCGCCCCGCAGCCCGCCCCAAAGGATCGCGACCCGATAGGGCCGCTCGACCGCAGGCGAGGCCCGCAGCGCCGTCAGCAGCGGAAGAAGCCCGAACAGGATCGCCGCCCGCGCCGCGATGGCCGCCAGGATCACCACGCCGAGAAGGGCGAAGTCCTCGACCCGGACCTCCTCCAGAAGCCGGGGGATCAGCAGGGCCGCGAGAATGAAGATCAGCGCTCCCGCCCAGTGGGCGAGAACGTCCCACAGCTCCCGCAGGTTGCTCCAGGCCTGCGGGGGCAGCCGGCCCGGTCCGGCCAGGTTCAGCGTCAGACCCGCCGCCACCACCGCGATCACGCCGGAGGCGCCCACGCTCTGCTCCGCCCCGATATAGGCCAGGTACGGCAAGGCGACCGAGATCGAGATCTGCGCGAGTTCGTGGCGGCTGAACCGCGCCATGATCCAGACCGAGATCCGCGCCGCCAGCCAGCCCGTCAGCGCGCCGCCCGCCACGAGGATGGGGAACCGGGCGAGCGCATCGCCGAGGTTCGGGTCCGGCATGCCCAGCATCACGAAGCCCATGAACAGGCCGAACAACGCGATGGCCGCGGCGTCGTTCAGCAGGCTCTCTCCCTCGATGATCCGCGCCAGCCGGCGCGGCGCCGAGATCGACCGGAAGATCGAGACCACCGCCGAGGGGTCGGTCGTGGACACGATGGCGCCGATCAGCAGACAGGCCGCCAGCGGCAGTGCGCTCGCCCAGAACAGGGCGTAGCCGACGCTGAACGTGGCAACGACCACCGCCACGACCGCCAGCACCAGGATCGGAACCCAGTCGTCGAGCATCCGGCGCAGGTTCATGCCAAGCGTCGCCTGGAACAGGAGCGTCGGAAGAAAGACATAGAGGAAGACGTTGGAGCGGATCGGAAGCCCGAGGATCGCCTCGGCCACCGGGTTCAGCGCGTCGGTCAGCTCCGTTCGCAGGAAGAAGATCGCGGCCGCCCCGATCAGTACGCCGAGGACGGCGAGGATCACGCTGTAGGGCAGCCGCAGACGCGCGGCGAGCGGCTCGGCCGCGCCGATCACGACAAACAGCGACGCGATGACCGTGGTGAGCAGAACGATATCCATAAGCCTGAAATAGCTGGAAATTCAGGCGCGGGGAATCGGCGCGGCTGGTTGGTCGACCAGGAAAGGCATGATTCCTTCGTATCGTCGTTCGGGACGGCTCTCTCGATCGCGAGCTTGGCCTGCGAGAAACCTGCCTGTGATGGCCGTCTGGGCGGCAGTCCGGTCACGATTTCACGGCGGCGCCGCTCCGGCAACGACGGCCCGGACATCTCCAGCATCTGTTTGCGCCCCGCATCGTTCCTCTCCAGTTGCTCGAGACGCTCCGCCAGCCGCCCAGCCCGTTCGCCGGCGCGGCGGACGGCGAGCAGGAAGAGCAGGACGACGAGCACGATGATCGCCCAGCGCGCCAGCCGCAGCGCTCGGGAGCGCGCGACCAGCCGGCTGACGAGCGCGGCCGTCATCGCCGCCCCGGCCGCCGGTCTCGTCAGCGCAGGTGCACCGCGACGCCATGCACCGGGGGTGGCGCTGCGCGTCGAAAGGCATAGGGTGCGGGACCGACCACGCCTCAGCACAGGATGCGCTCAATGTCGGACAACAGCTACACGCCGCCCGATGTCTGGAAATGGGAGGCCGAGAGCGGCGGCAGGTTCGCCAGCATCAACCGCCCCGTCGCCGGCCCCACCCATGACAAGGCGCTCCCGGTCGGGGAGCATCCCTTCCAGCTCTACTCCCTGGCCACGCCCAACGGCGTGAAGGTCACGGTGATGTTCGAGGAGCTGCTGGCGCTGGGCCACGAGGGCGCCGAATACGACGCCTGGCTGATCCGGATCAGGGACGGGGAGCAGTTCTCCTCCGGTTTCGTGGAGATCAACCCGAACTCCAAGATCCCGGCCCTGCTGGACCGCAGCGGTCCCGAGCCGGTAAGGATCTTCGAATCCGGCGCCATCCTGATGCATCTGGCCGAGAGGTTCGGCGAGTTTCTGCCGGCTTCCGGCCCCGCACGGGCGGAGACGCTCTCCTGGCTGTTCTGGCAGATGGGTTCCGCCCCCTATCTCGGCGGCGGCTTCGGGCATTTCTACGCTTATGCGCCGGAGAAGTGGCGCTACCCGATCGACCGCTACACGATGGAGGTGAAGCGCCAACTCGACGTGCTGGACCGCCGCCTCGCGGAGAGCCGGTTCCTGGCGGGCGACGCCTACAGCATCGCCGACATCGCCACCTGGCCCTGGTACGGGCAGCTGGTGGAGGGTCGGCTCTACGGCGCCGCGGAGTTTCTGGACGTGAGAAAGTACGAGAACGTGGTCCGCTGGTCGGCGGAGATCGACGCGCGCCCGGCGGTGCAGCGGGGCCGCATGGTCAACCGGACCTTCGGCGATCCGGAGATGCAGCTGCACGAGCGCCACCACGCCGGGGATTTCGAGACCAGGACGCAGGACAAGATCGAGCGTCAGGACTGAACCGGCGCGTGCGCTATCGCTTGCGGGCGAGGATTTCGGCGTGACGCCCGGCCGCCAAAGCGCCCCAATCTTCGGGGGTGAACGGCTTCGACGAGGCCGCCTGCCAGCCCTTCATCTGGGGCGTGGCGGCTGAGGGAGTTCCAGCCGCCGCTGATCGTCTGCACCCACGCCAGACACCCGAGGAGATTCTGGCTGAGAAGACGCTGGTCGAGGACGAGCTCGCCCGCTCCCGGGAGCTCGGCGACGCCTGGGGGCCGGCCTTGGCATGGGCGCGTTCCGATGCGCTCCCGCGGCGCCTGAGACGGACATGTGAACGACCGCGACCAGGAGGCCCCACGCAGCGACGCGCATGAACGACCTTGACCCGCGCTTCTCGCTGACGTTCATCATCGGTGCGGACCTGATGATTGAAGGACGCAGTTTGTCGGCGCTGCTGGATTTCACCGAGATCATCGAAAGGCGCGGACTGAACCCGCGGAAGGCTCGTCTCGTCCGCCACAGCCGGGAGATTCTTGCGGAATACGTGGCCGGCGAGCGCTTCTATCTCCACGCCATCGCCTATCAGGCCGCGGCTCGCGATCCCTTCGCCAGGGCGGAGACCGCCTTCCAGTTCATGCCCGGACCGCGCCTCGACGACGGAGAGCACACGGCCCTGTTCGTCGGGGCCTTTCAGATCCACGATCGCTGGCTCTTCGGCGAGGGCGAGCGGCCCGCGCCCCTGCACTGCGACCATCCCCGATGTTTCGAGCCTGCGGCGGACACCGTGGTCTACGACATTCGCGCAATCGAGGCGTTCGAGGACCTGCGGGAGCGCCTCCTGGCGCGCTGGGGGTCGTCGGCCTCCACGCGGAGCTGGTCGCAGTGGGCGAGCACGCGACGCAAGGAGGTGATCGAACTGCGCCGGGAGGCGCGCGAGCCCGACTTCCCGGGCTTCGCGCGCTTCGCCTCCACGATCGAGGAGCTGCCGGTCCTGCCGGCATCGTGGCAGGGGGCGCTGGGGTCGGTTCGCGGCGTGTATCTGCTGGTCTGTCCGCGAACCGGGGAGCAGTACGTAGGCTCCGCTTATGGCGAGGAGGGCTTCCGGGGACGCTGGAGCGCCTACGTCGCGAACGGCCACGGTCACAATCGCCTGCTCATGAACAGGCCCCGGGCGAACTACAGCGTCAGCATCCTCGAGGTGGCGTCTCCGGACATGGGGCCGGAGGACATCATCGCGCGAGAAACGGAGTGGAAGAGCAAGCTGGGCTCCCGAGCCCATGGCCTCAACGCCAACTGACGCGGAGTGCACGTTCAATTGGGCGCGACGTGGCCGGCACGCGAGCCGACGGAGTCATCGGCGGCCGGCGACCGATCTGCCTTCTGCTCGCGATACAGCCTGGCCAGAAGGTTCCGCGCATTCGACACATGCCCCCGCCCGCCCCGCCGGGTTAGCATCCCGCGCTGGTTCGGCACCGCACCTGTCCTGGGACGATCGGCCGATGCTGAAGGACGAGGGCGCCTTCTTCGAGGTGGCCGGGGCCTTCCGCCGATACCGCTGCCCGCTGTCTCGCACGATCCATCTCGGCAGGCCGACCCAGATCTGCCGGGACGCGGAGACGGCGGCCCTGGCCGGGATGGAGGCGGGGCTGGATGCCGCCAGGCCCGGCGCCACCTGCGAGGACATCGCCAACGCCTTCTTCCGGGAGCTCGGTCTGCACGGCTTCGAGAGGGACAACCGGGCCGGTTATCCGATCGGCCTGAGCTGCCCGCCCGATTGGGGCGAACGGACCATGTCGCTGCGCAAGGGCGACATGACCGTGCTGGAGGAAGGCGTGACCTTCCACTTCATGACCGGCCTCTGGCCGGAGGAGATGGGCATCGAGATCGCGGAAAGCTTCGTGATCACGGAGACGGGCGCGGAGCGCTTCACCAACGTGCCGCGGCAGCTGATGGCGAAGGACTGACACCAGGTCCCGATGAGAAGAACTCATCGGGACCTGGAGCCGGCCGACCGGCCCGCGCGCGGATGCGCGGTTCCGATGATCCCGATGAGTCGGGATGATCGGACACTGGCATGACGCCCCGCGCCCCCCGCGGGGCTCCTCAGTAGATGGCGACGCCGCGCCCGACGGCGTCGCCGCTCCAGCCGCGATACATGCCCTCGCAGTTGAAGGGGGCGGAGACGCGCCCTTCCGCGTCCACGGCGACCAGCCCGCCGGAGCCGCCGATGGCGGACAGGTCGCGCCCGACGACCCGCTCCGCGGCCGCGGCGAGGCTCTCGCCGGCCAGGCGCATCCGGGCGTCGATCTCGTGGGCGACCGAGAGGCGGATGAAGGCCTCCCCGTCGCCGGTCGCGGAGACGGCGCAGGTCCGGTTGTCGGCGAAGGTGCCGGCGCCGATCAGGGGGCTGTCCCCGACCCGGCCCGGGCGCTTGGCCGTCATGCCCCCCGTGGAGGTCGCGGCCGCCAGCGCGCCCGTGCGGTCGCGCGCCACGGCGCCGACCGTGCCGTGGCGGCGGGCGGGATCGGCGTCGAGCCGGCCCTCCGCCTCCATCCGCAGGGTCTCCTGCAGGGCGTCGTAACGCTCCTGCGTGAAGAACCAGTCGGGCGCGGCCTCCTCGAGTCCGGCCTCCCGGCCGATGCGCAACGCGCCCTCGCCGATCATGAGGACGTGATCGGTCCGCTCCATGACGCAGCGGGCCAGCCGAACCGGGTTGCGCGGACCGGACACGCCGGCCACGCAGCCCGCGCGCCGGTCGCGGCCGTCCATCACGGCGGCGTCCATCTCGTGGGTCGCGTCGCGGGTGAAGACGGAGCCGCGCCCCGCGTTGAACAGCGGCTCGTCCTCCAGCGCGCAGACCGCCGCGGTGACGGCGTCGAGCGCGGACCCGTCAGCCGCCAGCACGGCCTCGCCGGCCCGCAGGGCCGTGTCGAGCGCGGCGCGGATCTCCGCCTCCCGGGCCGGAGTCATGCGCTGGCGCGGCGTGACGCCCGCGCCGCCGTGAATGGCGATGGTGTAGCCCATGGGACCCTCTATGCTAAGCCCGCGCCCGCGCGAGCGCGAGCGCGAGACGCCGCAATGGCAGGCGCGCGGCGCGCGGTCAATCGGGCGGGACCGGCCGCGGCCATCCACCGGCTGGCGCCGCGCCGCAGCACGGGATATGCCTTGCCTCCCGAGATCGGAGGAGAGCCGTGAGCATGCCAGGGAACGGACCGCTCGTCGCCATCGGCGGGGCGGAGGACAAGTCGCAGGAGGCCGCGATCCTCCGGCGGGTGGCGGCGATGTCGGGCCTCAGGGCGCCGGTGGTCAGCGTCATCACCACGGCCAGCGCCATCCCCGACGAGGTGTTCGGCGGCTACGAGCAGGTCTTCTCGACTCTCGGCGCCGGGGAGGTCCTGCATGTCCGCATCCGCGACCGGAAGGACGCCGCGGCCGAGGCGTTCGTGGCGATGATCCGGCGCTCCGACGTGATCTTCATCTCCGGCGGCGACCAGATGCGGCTGACCAACATCTTCGGCGGCTCCCCCGCGCTGGAGGCGATCCGGGAGCGCCACGCGGAAGGGGCCGTGATCGCGGGAACCAGCGCCGGGGCGGCCTGCCAGTCCTCGACCATGGTCTACGGCGGGCCGGCCGACGACAGCCTGCGCAAGGGCGCGGTCAGGATGTCCGCCGGATTCGGCCTGGTGGACGGGGTCATCATCGACACGCATTTCCTGGAGCGCGGCCGCTTCTCGCGCCTGATGGAGGTGGGCGCGACCAACCCGGAATATCTCGGCGTCGGCATCGGGGAGGACGCGGCCGTGCTGTTCGAGGACGGGGTGATCCAGGCCTTCGGCCCCGGCCATGTAATCATAGTTGACAGCTCCAAGATTACCGGATCGAATGTGTTCGACCTGGATGACGGAGAACCGGTAACGGTTCATAACGTCATAATGCATGCGCTGGTGAATGGCTACGGATACAGCCTGGCCGACCGGCGAGTTCTCGGGCCCGACGAGCTCGATACAATGAATCTGGAGCCGAGGATTGCGTATTCTTGAGCATCGTGCGCTGCGCGGCCCCAACTACTACAGCCGCTACCAGGCGATCTACATGCGGCTCGACATCGAGGAGCTGGAAGAGCGGCCGAGCGACCGCGTCGAGGGCCTGACCGAGCGCCTGGAAGAGCTGATCCCCTCCCTCCACGACCATCGCTGCTCGGTTGGCGAGCCGGGCGGCTTCCTGCAGCGGGTGCGCAACGGCACCTTTGCGGGCCACATGGTCGAGCACGTCGCGATCGAGCTCCAGAACCTCGTCGGCTTCTCCGTCGGCTACGGCAAGACCGTCGACAGCTACGAGCCCGGAATCTACAACGTCATCTACCGCTACCGCGACGAGGCCACGGGGCTGGCCGCCGGGAAGGCGGCGGTGGACATCGTCCAGAAGCTCTACGACGGCGAGACGCCGGAGCTTGAGCCCCGTATCGACAGGCTGAAGAAGGTCCGCGACGCCAACGCGCTGGGCCCCTCCACGGGGGCGATCGTCAACGCCGCCAGGGCGCGCAACATCCCCTCCTACAACCTGACCCAGGGCACCAGCTACATGCAGCTCGGCCACGGCGTGAAGCAGCGCCGCTTTCAGGCGACGGTGACGGACGCCTCCGGGATCATCGGCCACTCCATCGCCGACGACAAGGAGTGGACCAAGCAGATCCTCGGCGAGGCCGGCGTGCCCGTCCCGCAGGGCCAGATCTGCCATTCCTTCGAGGAGGCGCAGTCCGCCGCCGAGTGGATCGGCTGGCCGGTGGTGACCAAGCCGCTCGCGGGCAACCACGGCCGCGGCGTGACCACCGACATCGCCTCCGTCGAGGACCTGCGCTCCGGCTACGACACGGCCGTCGCCCGCCTGCGCGAGAGCGGCGACGGCGTGATCGTGGAGAGCTACATCAAGGGCGAGGATCACCGCATCCTGGTCATCGGCGGCAAGCTGGTCGCGGCCGCGCGCCGCCGCCCCGCGCATGTCACCGGCGACGGGCGCAGCACGATTCAGCAGCTGATCGACTGCGAGAACGCCGATCCCCGCCGCGGCGTCGGGCACGAGAACCTGCTCACCCAGATCCACGTGGACGAGCAGACCCACCGCATGCTGGAGCAGGCGGGCCTCGGCCTCGACAGCGTCCTGCCCAAGGGGCAGACCGCCTTTCTCAAGTCCACCGCCAACATCTCCACCGGCGGCACCGCCACAGACCTGACCGACGAGGTGCATCCGGAGGTGAAGTTCGCCATGGAGCGCGTCGGCCGCCTGATCGGCCTCGACGTGATCGGCATCGACCTGCTGGCCGAAAACCTCTCCGAGCCGCTGGAGAGCCAGGCCGCCGGCGTGGTCGAGGTCAACGCCGGCCCCGGCTTCCGCATGCACATGGCGCCCACCCACGGCCATCCGCGCCCGGTGGGCGAGCACGTGGTGGACATGCTGTTCCCCGACCTGACCGACGACGGGCGCATCCCGATCACTGCGATCACCGGCACCAACGGCAAGACGACCACCACCCGGCTGACCACGCATATCCTGCGTCAGGCCGGGAGCTCGGTGGGAATGGGCTGCACCGGGGCGGTGGAGATCGACAACCACGTCATCCTGCGCGGCGACTATTCCGGCCCCGCCGCCGCACAGGCGGTGCTGCGCGAGCCGACCGTGGAGCACGCGGTGCTCGAGGTCGCCCGCGGCGGCATCATGCGCCGCGGCCTCGGCTTCGACGAATGCGACGTGGGCGTGCTGCTCAACATCGCCTCCGACCACCTCGGCGAGCGCGAGATCCACACGCTGGAGGAGCTGGCGCGCTGCAAGACGGTGGTGGTGGACGCGGTCAAGCGCGAGGGCGGCTTCTGCGTGCTCAACGCCGAAGACCCGCTGGTGATGGAGCACGGGACCTACTGGGCCCGCGGCGAGATCATCTATTTCACCATGGACCCGGAGAACCCCGATCTGGAGGAGCATCTCGGCGACCTCGGGCGGGTGGTCACCGTCCGCAACGGCCGCATCGTGCTGCTGCGCGGACGGGTGACGGTGGAGATCTGCGAGGTCAACGACGTGCCCATCGCCTTCGAGGGGCACGCGCCGTTCAACGTGCAGAACGCCATGGCCGCCGCGGCCGCCGCCATCGCGCACGGGGTGGAGATCGACGACATCCGGGCGGGGCTGCTGTCCTTCCACCCGACGCCGGCCCAGATGCCCGGGCGCACCAACTACTTCGAGGCCGACGGCGTGAAGTGCCTGATCGACTACGGCCACAACGTCCCGGCGCTGCAGGCGCTGGCGCCGCTGGTCGACGGGCTGGCCACGCAGCGCAAGATCGGCGTCGCCTCCGCCCCCGGCAACCGGCGGGACGAAGACCTTGCGGCGCTGGGCGCGCAGCTCGCCGGCATGTGCGACGCGCTCTTCGTGTTCGAGACGGACTCGCGCGGGCGAGAGACGGGCGAGACCGCGAAGCTGATCCATGACGGCGCCGAAGGCGCCGGGACGGGCTGCGCCGTGGAGACGATCACGGACGAGCACGACGCCGTGGCGCGGGCCATGGAGACGGCGCAGAAGGGGGACTTCCTGCTCCTGCTCGTGGACGACATCGAGGGCGCGACCGAGCGCCTCAAGGGCCGCAGCTTCCCCCATCGGGCGGAGCTGGCCCAGACCTGACCCGGCCGGCGCGCCCGGATCCCGGCGGCGCGGGAAGGAGCGAGCATGACCAGAAACGTCTTCGTCGTCGGTCTCAACGATTACAACGCCGAGCGCCTCAGGCGCCTCCGCGGGGTCGAGGACGTGGCCTTCCACCCCCTGCTCACCCCGGCGCAGGTCTACGAGACGCAGGATTTCGACATCCCCGCCATGCTCGCCGAGGCGGAGGCGACGCTCGACGCCTTCGACGGAAGCATCGACGCCATCGTCGGCTACATGGACTTCCCGGTCTCCACGATGCTGCCGCTGCTCTGCCGGAAATACGGGACCCGCAACGCCTCGCTCGAGAGCCTGCTGAAATGCGAGCACAAGTTCTGGTCGCGCAAGGTGATGTCGGAGGCGATCCCGGAGCACACGCCGAACTTCACCGCCTTCGACCCGTTCGACGACGACGCGCTCTCCAAGATCGGCGAGGCCGGCCTGCACTTCCCGTTCTTCGTCAAGCCCATCAAGTCCTCGGGCTCGCGGCTGGGCTTCCGCATCGACAGCCCCGAGGACTTCGACTACGCGACCGAGCAGCTGCGCGGCGAGATCGGCCAGATCGCCGAGCCCTTCAACGCAGTGCTCGAGAAGGCCGACCTGCCCGACGAGATCCGCGCGGTGGAGGGCCATTACTGCATGGCCGAGCGCGTGATCGGCGGGCGCCAGTGCACGGTGGAGGGCTATGTCCGCGACGGCGAGGTGGTCTGCTACGGCACGGTCGACTCGATCCGCTACCCGCAGGTGCTGAGCTTCTTCTACTACCTCTACCCCTCCGCCCTGCCGCGCCGTGTAGAGGAGCAGATGTGGGAGATCGCGCGCAGGATCATGTCCCACATCGGCTACGACAACTCGGCCTTCAACATCGAGTTCTTCTGGGACGAGGTGGACAACCGGGTCTGGCTGCTGGAGATCAACACGCGCATCGCCCAGTCGCATTGCGACCTTTTCGAGATGGTCGACGGCGTCAGCCACCAGCAGGTGGCGGTGGACCTGGCGCTCGGCCGCGAGCCCGACATGCCGCGCAGGGAGGGGCCGAAGAGGGTCGCCGCCGAGTTCTTCTACCGGGTGTTCTTCCGAGACGCGACGGTCGCCCGCGCCCCGTCGCGCGCCGAGATCGAGGTGGCGGCCGAGCAGGTCGAGGGCACCCGCATCGCCTCCTACCTCACCAAGGGCATGAAGCTCTCGGAGATGCCGGAGCAGGACGCCTACAGCTACGCCGTCGCCTCCGTCTGGATGGGCGCGAACACCAGCTCGAAGCTGCTGTGGAACTACGAGCAGGTGATGAAGCGGCTCAATTACGAGTTCACCGACCTCGTGGACTGACGCCGGCCTCAGCCCGCCGCGAGCGGCATCTTGTCCGGCCCGCCGATGGCGCTGGCGTCCGCCGCGGGGCGGGGCTAGGCACAGGCGAACCGTCCGGAGACCGCCCCATGAAGATCGACACCAATCTGCCTCGCTCCGTCTGCGAGCTCGAGCATGTCGAAATCCCGATGCCCGACGGCACGCGGCTGGCCGCGCGGATCTGGATGCCCGAGGGGGCGGAGTCGGCGCCCGTGCCGGCGATCCTCGAATACATCCCCTACCGCAAGAACGACAAGACGCTGGAGCGCGACGCCGCCCGCGCGCCCTGGCTCGCCGCGCGCGACTACGCCTATGTGCGGGTCGACCTGCGGGGGACCGGCGAATCCGAAGGGGTGATGGAGGACGAGTACACCGAGATCGAGCTTCAGGACGGCTGCGACGTCATCGCCTGGATCGCCGAACAGGCCTGGTGCGACGGGGGCGTGGGGATCGTCGGCATCTCCTGGGGCGGCTTCAACGGCCTGCAGATCGCGGCCCTGCGCCCCCCGGCGCTGAAGGCGGTGGTGACCATCTGCTCCACGGACGACCGCTACGCGGACGACGTCCACTACATGGGCGGCGTGCCGCTGGGCGAGCAGCTCTCCTGGGCCTCGGTGATGTTCGGCATCAACACGCTCCCGCCCGACCCGGCGCATGTCGGCGACCGCTGGCGCGGGATGTGGGAGCGCCGGCTGGACGAATCCGGCCTCTGGCTCGCCCGCTGGCTCGAGCACCAGACCCGCGACGACTTCTGGAAGCACGGCTCCGTCTGCGAGAAATGGGACGACATCGACATCCCCGTCTACGCCGTCTCCGGCTGGGCCGACGGCTACTGCAGCGCCGTGTTCCGGCTGGTTGAGAACCTGAGAAGCCCCGCCAAGGGAATCATAGGCCCCTGGGCGCACAGGTATCCCCATCTCGGCGAACCCGGTCCGGCCATCGACTGGCTTTCGGAGGAGACGCGATGGTGGGACCGCTGGCTCAAGGGCCATGACAACGGCATCATGGACGAGCCGCCCCTGCGCCTGTTCCTTCAGGATCACGCTGCGCCGCGCAGCCATTACGCCCGGCGCGAGGGACACTGGATCGGCGAACCCGCCTGGCCGTCCCCAAACGTCGAGCGCGCCCGCTTCAGCCTCGGCTCGGACGGGACGCTCTCGCGCGACGCCGAGCCGCCCGCGGCGCCGCTCGGCCTGCGCTCCCCGCTCTGGGTCGGCGCGCATGGCGGCAAATGGTGCTCCTACGCCCATCCCGGCGACCAGCCGGACGACCAGCGGCGCGACGACGCCGGCAGCCTGGTCTTCGAGACCGCCCCGCTGGCGCGGGACCTCCACCTGGTCGGCGACGCGCGCCTGCGCCTGCGCTGCCGCGTCGACGCGCCGGTCGCGCAGGTCGTCGCCCGGCTCGTCGACGTGGCCCCGGACGGAAGCGCGACGCGGGTCAGCTACGGCCTGCTGAACCTCTGCCACCGCGACAGCCACGAGGATCCCGAAGTCCTTCGCGAGGGCAAGGAAATCACGGTCCTCGTCTCCTTGAAGCACGTCGCCCAGACCTTCCGCGCGGGCCACCGCATCCGGCTGTCGCTGTCGACCAGCTACTTCCCGATCGCCTGGCCGTCCCCCGCGCCGTTCACGCTGACCGTGCTCCCGGGCGGGTCGGAGCTGAGCCTGCCGCTCCGCGCGACCGCCGATCCGCGCCTGGAGGACTTCGCCCCGCCGCGCGCCGGAAAGCCGCTCGAGGTGTCGCTGCACGCGCCGGTCCGCTCGGAATGGCGGATCGGCG
>JBNJGE010000004.1:43092-50187 GCA_051747505.1 Pseudomonadota bacterium
CCGGGGGGTTGGGGGTCTGGGCGGGGTCCCGCGACACGGGGCGCCTGGTGGTGGAGGTGCTCGACCACGAGGGCGCCGCGACGATCGAGCCCCAGCAGTTCTTCCACTCCGCCGAGGGCCGCGAGCGCTATTCGATCCTGCCCGACGACCCGACCTCGGCCGAGGGCGAGGTGACCTGGGTGCATGACATGTCCCGCGAAGGCTGGTCCGTACGGACCGAGACTCATACGCGCCTGACCTGCGACCGCGACGCCTTCCGCATCTCCGCGCGGCTCCAAGCCTGGCACGACGACAGCCTGGTGCGCGAGCACGACTGGGACGTAGCCATTCCACGACGATTTTCGTGACGTCTCGGTCCCGGAACGAGATGGTCAGGACGGCGCTCCGAGCGGCCTGGCTCGATCTCGGCAAGAGCGAAAGATCGCAGGGTCATCGGAATTTCGCCTGAGCGCTGAGCAGCCCTCCTCTCGCCTTCGCAGATGTCAAGGTGATGGCAGAGGAAGCCGGCTCGAGTGTGGATCGGCCCCAAACCGGGACCCCAGCCGCGCAGGCGGCGGCGATCTCGCGGTCCAGCGCCTCGATGGCGCGGTCGATCTCCGCCACGCTGCGATACTCCACGGTCTTGCCGTCGTAGCTCGCCCGCGCCACCCCGCTCGCGCGCGAGGCCGCCAGCGCCTCGCGACGCGACTTGAGCTCTTCGATGGCGATCATGTCGGTCCGCTCGTTGGCAAGGCTATGCAGCCCCTTACCGCCGTGCCACGTTCAGTCGTGATCGAAGGGTCGGCGAGCCGAAGCAGGAGGACGGCGTGGAGGAGTTCTTTCAGGCGCTGGGAACGATCGGGCTGATCTTCCTGCTGGTGGTCGGCGTGCTCGCCGGGCTGATCGCGTCCGTGCTCGAGGGCGGGCGCAACAAGGGCCGCAACATCGTCATCGGCGTCGTCGGCGCGCTGCTGCTGCCTTTCCTGGTCGCGGCCCTCGCCACCGGGGCGCTGGCCGCGGGCGGGCTGGCGCTGATCCTGATCACGGCTCTGATCGGCGCCGTCGCCGTTCTCATCATCGCGCGGCTGATCTTCCGCTGAGCAACGCGTAGTCTTTCGAGGCCCGTCCACGTCCCGGGAGCCGCCGTGATCGAACCCGTCGCCCGCCCGCGCGTCGGGCTGCAGGACATCGAGCCGAAGGTCTGGCGGCGCGTGGACGTGCCGACCTCCGCGAACCTGCTCGCGCTGCACGACGTCATCCAGGCCGCCTTCGGCTGGATGGACTACCACCTGTTCGAGTTCCGGGTCGGCGATCGCGTCTACGGCATGCCGACGCCCGATGACGCCGTCTTCGGGCGCAAGGTGTTCCAGGCCAGGGGCCTGCGGCTCAAGAGCCTGATCGACCGAGGCGTGGACCGGTTCCTCTACGTCTACGACTTCGGCGACGACTGGCGCCACGACATCGCCGTCGAGGCGGTCCGCGAGGGCGAGGCGGAGGTCGACTACCCCATGTTCGTCGATGGGGCGCGGCGCGCGCCGCCCGAGGATGTCGGCGGGCCGCCCGGCTTCGAGGAGTTCCTCGAGGCCGTCTCCGACCCGTCGCATGACGAGCATGCGCGCATGCTCGAATGGTGCGGCGGGAGCTTCGACCCTGACGACATCGACCGGCGGCGGATCGAGCTCGATCTCGCCGCCCTCGCCGAGTTCCGCCGGCGCGCGCTCATGGGCCACCGCACGCGGCGTCGAAACGCGCCGCACTGATCACCGCATGCAGCTCGATCGGACCGTGCGCCGCTGGGCCGAGCGCGCCGGAGGGCGGACGTTGCCGGCGGCGACCGGCGAGGCCGTCTCGCCGCTCTCCTTCATGTTCGTCACCCCCAGCTGCGCCTCCAGGTCCGCCCATCGCGCCTCGGGCCAGCGGTCGGCGCCGGCGATCCAGGCGGCGGCGCGGGCGTAGACCCGGCAGTCCAGGGCCTCGTTGCGCTCGCGCAGCTTCTGCCACTCCAGCCGCGCGAAGCCGCGCCGGTTGCGCACCGTCACCAGCTGCTCGGCCACCAGCTGCTTGACCCACTCGCTCTCCGCCCACTCCGGCAGATGGATGGCGCCGGGGGCATCACCCTCGCCCGCCGCGATCTCCTCCGGCATCGGGCGCGGCAGCCGCAGGAAGCGGTAGGTCTCCGCCTTGAAGGTGGAGACCGCCACCGTCCAGAGCCGCGCGCCCCGGCGCAGGCGGCGGCCACCCTGCGTGGCGTCCACGTAGGTGGGCCCCGAGACCGGGCTCGCCCGGTTGAAGCCCTCCGCGCCCTTCACCGGCGCCACCTGCGCGAAGCCCGCCGTCCGCGCCCAGGCGTAGACGGCGGCCGTCTCGTAGCCGGTGTCGATGGCAAGCCGCGCCAGCCCCAGCTGCGCGCCGCCCGCATGCGGCCAGGTCCGGCCCAGCAGTTCGCTCAGGGCGCTCCAGCTCGCTGGCTCGCCCGGCCCGCCCTCGATCACCACGTGATCCACGAGCCAGCTCTCCAGCCCGCGGCCCCAGGCCCAGACATCGACCTCGATGCGGTCCTTCTGCACGTCCGCGCCTGCGGTTAGGAACAGCCCGCCCGCGGGAACCGTCCCGGCCGGCCAGCGCTCGCGCCGGTCCATCAGCCGCTGCCAGTCCGGCGCGTCGCCGGTCTCCACCCAGGTCTCGCCCAGCACCGTGTTGCGGAACACCCGCTGGCGCTCCAGGTCGCTCGAACCGGTGGCGCTCCCTGTCGCGCCGTCCGAGCCGGCCGCCGCCTCCTGGTCGCGCGCCACGTCCGCCCAGCTCTTCCAGCCCAGCGGCGAGTAGAGCGCCGAGAGGTGGTAGCCCACCGTGCGCGGGTCCTCCGGGGTAGAGGTCGCCCGCCACTCGCCCGCGGCCAGCATCGCCGCCTTGTGCTGCTCGCCGATGGGGCGCTCGCAGCCCTCGCAATGATAGGCCGCGGTCTCCGGTCGGCCCTTCTCCCAGCGCAGGCGTTCGAAGCGCAGCCATTGCATCGCCCCGCAATGCGGGCAGGGCACGAAGTAGCGGCGTCGGTCGCTCGCCTCGTACTCCCGCTCGATGCGGCTCGCGCCCCGGATGGTCGGCGTCGAGACCAGGAAGATCTTGCGCCGATGCGCGAAGGTCAGCGAGCGCGCCTCGGCGAGCCCCACCGGGTCGCCCTCCTCGTCGGCCGAGGCGGGATAGGCGTCGACCTCGTCGAGGAACACGTAGCGCGCCGGCATCGAGCGCAGCCCCACCGCAGAGTTCGCCCCGGTCATCACCAGAACGCCGCCGGGGAAGTCCTTCGAGAGCTGCGTGTTGCCGCTGTCGCGCGCGCGCGGCGGGCGCACGCGCTCCCGCAACGCCGGGCTCTCCTCGATCAGCGGGTCGATGCGCTGGCGCGAGTTGCGCTTGGCCAGCTCCACCGTCGGCTGGACCGCCAGCATCGGCCCCGGCGCGTGGTGCATCACGAAGCCGATGAGGCAGTTCCCGGCCTCCGTCGCCCCCACCTGCGCGGCCTTCATGAAGACCACCCGCTGGACGGGATCGCCCGGGCTCAGCCGATCCATGATCTCGCGCATGTAGGGCGTGCGGTCGGTGCGGTAGCGCCCGGGCTCGGCGGAGGCGCGCGAGCTCAGCCAGCGGTGCTTGTCCGCCCATTCCGAGACCGTCAGATGCGGGTCCGGCGTCAGCCCCTGCGACCAGGCCTTGATGAGCGCCTCGGCCCCGTCGAAGCCCGCCGGCTCAGCCGAGGACGACGCGGGGCTCCGCGAGCTCGTTGTGGATCGGCATGGAATAAGGACCCCGTTTCGGGGCTGATCGGCGTCCAAAAGGGACCCCCCCTGAAGCTTGGGGTCCACAGTGCTTCCGAGGTTGCTCGGGAGCTGATGTCGGGATGCTGGTTGTGGAGACGATTGCGAAGATCCGCCGCGCGTATTTCGTTCAGGGGAAGTCGATCAAGGCGATCAGCCGCGAGCTGCGGGTGGCGCGGAAGACGGTTCGCAAGGTGATCCGCTCGGAGGAGACGGAGTTCGCCTACGAACGGAGCTCCCAGCCCCAGCCGAAGATCGGGCCGTGGCGCGACGAGCTGGACCGGCTCCTGGCCGCGAACGCCGCCCGGTCGAGCCGTGAGCGGCTGACCGTCATCCGGATCTTCGAGGGTGAGGGCCGAGCCCGCCACCGGTTCGAGGGCCGGCCCGAACCGCGGGCTGGGCTACGAGGGCGGCTACGACGCCGTGCGCCGGTACGCGGCGGCCTGGAAGCGCCGGGAGAGCGAGACGACGGCGGCGGCCTACGTGCCGCTCAGCTTCGCGCCGGGCGAGGCGTACCAGTTCGACTGGAGCCACGAGGTCGTGGTCATCGACGGGGCCACCACGACCGTGAAGGTGGCGCATGTCCGGCTCTGCCACAGCCGGATGCTGTTCGTCCGCGCCTATCCGCGCGAGACCCAGGAGATGGTGTTCGACGCCCATGACAAGGCGTTCGCCTTCTTCGGCGGGGCCTGCACGCGGGGCATCTACGACAGCGTCCATTGTCCGCCATTGGTCCGAGCGACAATGGACGCGAAGACGGCGGTGGACGCGATCTTCACGGGCAAGGAGCGCGCCTACAACCGCCGCTTCCAGCAGATGTGCGGCCACTACCTCGTCGACCCGCCGTCCATTGGGCTTGAACCAATGGCGCCGCAATGAACGGCCCTGCACGCCGGCCTCGGGCTGGGAGAAGGGCCAGGTCGAGAACCAGGTCGGCACGGTCCGTCAGCGGTTCTTCGCGCCGCGGCTGCGGGTGAAGAGCTACGAGGAGCTCAACGCCTGGCTGGCCGACCGCTGCAAGGCCTGGGCCAGGGTGCATCGCCACCCGGAGATTCCCGACATCACGATCCGGGAGGCGTTCGAAGCCGAGCGCCCGAGCCTCGTGCCGTATCGCGGCCCGTTCGACGGCTTCCACGCCGTGCCCGCCGCCGTCTCGAAGACCTGCCTCGTGCGCTTCGACAAGAACAAGTACTCGGTCTCCGCCTCGGCGGTCGGGCGGCCGGTCGAGATCCGCGCCTACGCCGAACGCATCGAGATCCGCCAGGACGGGCGCGTGGTCGGCGAGCACCCGCGCGCCTTCGGCCGCGGCAGGACGGTCTACGACCCTTGGCATTACGTACCCGTGCTGGCCCGCAAGCCGGGGGCGCTGAGGAGTGAGCCATCGTGTCGCCATGCGTTCGAGACCGATGGCGAACGCGCCCTTCAAGGACTGGCCGCTGCCGCCGGCGCTGGAACGCATCCGGCGCAAGCTCCGCGGCGCGCCGGACGGCGACCGGCAGATGGTCAAGATCCTCGGCGCCGTTCTGGGCGACGGCCTGGAGGCGGTGGAGGCGGCCTGCGCCGAGGCGCTCGCCGACGGCGTCCATTCCGCGGACGTGGTCCTCAACATCCTCGCCCGGCGGCGCGAACCCGCGCCCCCCGCGCCGATCATGACGCCCGAGGCGTCACGCCGAAGGCGTGCCTCCGGCACGACGCCTCGCCCAAGAGCCGGTCGCCGACTGCGCCCGGTACGACAGCCTCAGGAGGGCCGCCCGATGATGGAGCGCACCGCTCGCCATTGTCCTCGGACCAATGGCGGACAATGGCTCGCCCTGGCCACCATGGGAGCCCTGAAGCTCTTCGGCATGAAGGCGGGCTACGACGAGATCGTCTCGACGGCGGTCAAGCGCCAGCACGAGCCCCAGCGGGTGGTCGGCGAGCTGCTCTCGGCCGAGCTGAACGAGAAGCGGGCGCGCTCCATCAAGTACCAGATGACGGTCGCCCGAATGCCGTTCGCCAAGGAGATCGACGAGTTCGCCTTCGCGGACACGCCGATCAACGAGACGCTGGTCCGCGACCTCGCGGGCGGAGCCTTCCTCGAACAGCAGCGCAACCTCGTCCTGATCGGGGGCACGGGGACGGGGAAGACGCATCTCGCCGTCGGCATCGTCCGGGCCTGCATCCGCAGCGGCGCCCGGGGACGCTTCTTCAACGTGGTCGACCTGGTCAACAAGCTCGACGCCGAGGCCCGCGACGGGCGACAGGGGCGCACCGCCGACCTCCTCGGCCGCCTCGACTTCGTGGTCCTCGACGAGCTCGGCTACCTGCCCTTCGCCCAGACCGGCGGCCAGCTGCTCTTCCACCTGATCAGCCGCCTCTACGAGCAGACCTCGGTGATCGTCACCACCAACCTCGCCTTCGGCGAATGGCCCAGCGTGTTCGGCGACGCCAAGATGACCACCGCGCTCCTCGACCGCCTCACCCACCACTGC
The DNA here is from genome assembly GCA_051747505.1 of Pseudomonadota bacterium. Taxonomy (GTDB): domain Bacteria; phylum Pseudomonadota; class Alphaproteobacteria; order Rhodobacterales; family Rhodobacteraceae; genus Albimonas. The sequence continues at coordinate 49,355 of JBNJGE010000004.1, forward strand.
GAGATCGTCGAGACCGGCAACGAAAGCTGGCGCTTCAAGAACCGCGCTTGACCGCCTCTCCTCCGACGACGCCGATGCAGCCCTGACCGCCCCTCCGCCTACGGCTCCGGGCCGCTCAGGGCTGCATCACGAGAACTTCCCGAAGGGGGTCCCTTTTGCGCGCCGATAGGGGGTCCCGTTTCCGTGCCGTTTGACAAGCTCGTCGAGATGGGCGCGGACATGGGCCTCCAGCACCTTTTGCATGGCCGCCGTCTCCACCTCCAGGTCCGCGGCCATGAGCGCCGCCGCGCGCGCCGGCCAGGTCACCCAGGCGTCGCGCTCCTCGCGCGCCAGCCGGAACACCAGCGCCGTGGCCCGGTCGCGGTCGACCAGCTCGCCCTTGAGCCTGGCGAGCCGGATCCGCCGCTCCTGGGCCTTGAGCACCTCGTGCGCCGTCTTGGCCTGCAGGAAGGTGGTGCCGCCCCCGCTCGGCGGCGCCGCCAGCCCCTGCTCCTTGAGCGTCTCGCCCACCGCCGAGACCGCCGCCTGCGGCACCGGCTTCATCGCCGGGGCGGGCTGGGGAGCCGCCGCGGGCGCGGTCGCCGGTCGGCTCTTCGAGGGATCGGTCGCAGCCGCGCGGCGGGCGTCGGAGGCGGCGGCGTCGATGGAGCCGTCGGCGTGCAGGACCAGCCGCCCCGCAGCCTTCGCCTTCTGGATCGCGCCGCGCGACATCCCGACATGCGCCGGACATCCGTTCGATGACCCACCGGCGCGGGATGACCTCGAAGCCCGCCGCAGCGTCGGAGCGCTTGACGACCTCTATGCTCCAGTCGCCTGCGCCGTGCAGAGCGGCG
>JBNJGE010000005.1:0-41915 GCA_051747505.1 Pseudomonadota bacterium
GCGCTTCGCGGCGAACCGCGCGCGGGCCGCGGAGGTCATGGACGAGCGCTTCTGCCGGATGTGGGAGCTCTACCTCTCGGTCTGCGAGAACGCCTTCCTTGAGGGCCCGTCGAACGTCGTGCAGCTCCAGCTCGGCCGGGAGCGGGACGCCGCGCCGCTGACGCGGGACTACCTGGCCGAAGAGACGGCCCGGCTGAAGGCGGCCGAGGCGGGGTTCGTGGAGCGGGTGGCGGCCTCGGCGGCCGAGGCGCTGGACGCCTGAGGGCTTCGCCTGCAGAGAGTCGCACGGACCTCGGGGTCAGGCGCTCAAGGACGGGAGGCTGCGGCGACCGCGCGCGCGAACCCCTCGGCAAGCGTGTCGAAATCCTCGATGCCGACCGAAACGCGGATGAAGCCCTCCGTGATCCCCAGCGCCTCGCGCCCCTCCGCCGTCAGCCCGCGATGGGACGAGCTGGGGGGATGGCTGAGCAGCGTCTGCACGTCGCCCAGCGAGGGCGCGAAGGGCAGCTCCGGCGCCGCGTGCAGGAAGCGGTTGACCGCGGCGCGCCCGCCAGGAAGGCGAAAGGAGACCATCGTGCCGAAGCGGTCGCCGAGCAGGTCGGCGGCGCGGGCATGGTCGGGGTGGTCGGGGCGTCCCGGATAGAGGACGGCCTCCACGCCCGACAGGCCCGCCAGTAGATCGGCGAGCGCGGCGGCGTTGGACTCCGCCCGGTCGTAGCGCAGGGCGAAGGTGGCCAGTCCCCGCTCGGCCAGCCAGCATTCGTAGGGAGACGCCGTGGCGCCGAGGCTCGCCTGGGCGGCGGCCAGCGCCTCGCGGTCCGCCGGGTCGCGGGCGGCCGCCCAGCCCAGCGTGACGTCGGAATGGCCGGCCAGGATCTTGGTCACGGAGTGGAGCACGATGTCGGCGCCGTGGCCGAAGGGCCGCCAGGCGCGCGGCGTGGTGAAGGTGTTGTCCACGACCAGCCGGGCGCCCGACTGCTCGGCCGCGGCGCGGGCGGCGGCCATGTCGGCGATGCGCAGCGTCGGGTTGGAGACGACCTCGGCCATGATCAGGCGGGTCTCGGGGCGCAGGGCGTCGCGCCAGGCCGCGCCGTCGGTCGGGTCCACGAAGGTGACGGTCACGCCGAAACGGGGCAGATCCTGCGTGAGCAGGCGCAGGCTGCGGCCGTAGAGCTGGGCGGAGGCGACGACGTGATCGCCCGCCTTCAGAAGCCCGAACAGGACGGCGGAGACGGCGCCCATGCCGGAACCGAAGACGAGGCCGCCGCCGGAGCCCTCCGGCGCGCCCTCCAGCGCGTCGATCTGGCGGGCGAGCATCACGCCGTTGGGGTGCCCCTCGCGGGCGTAGGCGAAGCCGGGGGCGCGGCCCTCGTACTGGGCGTCGAGCGCATCGGCGTCCTCGACCGCCCAGACGACGGAGGGCCAGATGGGGCTTGCCACCGGACGGGCCTGCGTGGCGGGCGGGGTCGCGCGGCTGGGAAGCCGGGGGGCGTCGTCGGTCATGGGCGGGCTCCGGCAGGCTCGGGTGGCGGGCGGCCCCGCATAGCGCGGGCGGTGCGGCGCCGAAAGGCCCGTCAGCGGCGGGCCCTGCGCCAGCCCGCGGCGATGGCCTCGGCCTCCGAGCAGAACCAGCGCTCGCCCTTCTCGGGCGAGATCACCACCTGGGCGTAATTGGCGCCGCCGGGGAGATGATAGATGAGTTCGCGCCCGGCGATGTTGCCCTTTATGGCGCATTCGCCTGACGGACGGGCCGAGCCCTCCCGCGGCCCGGCCTCGCCCCACCGCGCGCGGAACTCCGCCGGGGTCTCGAACTGGCCGGCCCACAAACCGCGACGAGCCTGCCGGGCCTCGCGCGCCGCGGCCCTCACGGCCTTGGGCGCGTCCGGGTCGGGCAGCGCCCAGCCGGCGCGGGCCTGCGCCAGCGCGAGGTCGCGGCCGGCCATGAGGCAGCGCACGCGGCGGGGGCCGCGGGCGGGCGCGCCGACCGGGGCGCAGCTGATGTCCTGGAAGTCGGTCAGCCGGCCCAGCGCGGCGCGCGCGGCCTCGAAGCAGTCATAGCGCCGGCCTTCGGCGTCCAGGCAGCCCTGCCCGCGCCGGGGGGCGACGATGCCGGCAAGGCGCAGGGTGCGCCCGGCGAGGAAGATGGTGTCCCCGCTCAGCGCCCGGCCCGTCGGCGGGGGCTGAGCGCAGGCGGCGGCGAGCAGGCAGAGCAGCGGGACGAGGCGGCGCATGGGCGCAGGCTCTCGCGCAAAAGGAGAAAGCGCAAGCAGGATTTCGCGTTATTCGAAAGCCCGCCGCCAGCCCGCGGCGCGGGCCTCGGCCTCGGAGCAGAACCAGCGTTCGCCCTTGCCGGGGCTTATGCGGGTGCGCGCGTACCAGCGCTGGCCGGGCATGTGATAGATGCGCCCGTTGCCGGATATGTTTCCCTTGATGACGCATTCGCCGTTCGCGCGGCGGCGCTCGGCGCGCGCGCGGCCGGCGGCGCGCTCCGCCTCGCGCCGGTCGGCGCGCCAGGCCCAGGGGTCCGTGAAGCTGCCTGCCCAGAGCCCGACGCCGCGGGCGCGGGCGGCCTCTTCCTGGGGAATGTAGCGGGCCGAGAACTTCCGGAAGGCGAGCGTCCATCCCGCCCGGGTGAGAGCGCCGCCGAGGTCCCGCCCGCCGGCGTGGCAGACCGCGACCAGCCGGCCCCGGGGGTCGGGGCCGGGCCCCTCGCAGCGCACGCGCTTTCCCGACACGAGGCCGGCGAGCGTCTTCGCCGCCAGGCGGCCGCAGGGGTAGCGCGCCCCGCTCGCGTCGCGGCAGGTCTGATCGATTTCGGGCGCGTCGATCCCTTCCAGGCGCACGGATCGGCCGGCGACCTCCAGCGTGTCGCCGTCGATGACGCGGGCTGGACCAGCCACGCGCTCGGCCGCCGCCGCAGGCGCGGCGGCGAGCAGGCAAAGCAGCGCGAGAACAAGACGTGACGCCACGCGACCCTTTCCCCCGTGGTCGGCGCGCCGGAGTGGCCCCGGGCAGCCTGCGGGACAAGAAAAGACAACGTTAACCAAAGTTAACCGAGGGGCAAGGATCAAGCGTTCAGGGCGACGGGGGGCGTCGTGGCGCGAAGTCGCGCCCGCGCGGCGGTCTGCCGCTGGCGCCCTTGCTTAAGGACCCCATATGATCCACAACGACCACGCCCAAGAACATGCCGGGGTCCGCCCGGCGGGAAAGAGAGTTTCACTATGGCAGACGGCGCGATTTTGGATCAGATGGAGCCCACCGAGGACATCTCGGTCCGCGACGCGTTCGGCATCGACACGGACATGACGGTCAAGGGCTTCGCCGAAGGCTCGGACCGCGTGCCGGCCTTCGACTCCACCTACCGGTTCGACCGGGACACCACCCTGGCCATCCTTGCGGGCTTCGCCCACAACCGCCGGGTGATGATCCAGGGCTATCACGGCACCGGCAAGTCCACGCATATCGAGCAGGTCGCCGCGCGGCTCAACTGGCCCTGCGTGCGCGTCAACCTCGACAGCCACATCAGCCGCATCGACCTGATCGGCAAGGACGCCATCAAGATCCGCGACGGCAAGCAGGTCACCGAGTTCCACGAGGGCATCCTGCCCTGGGCGCTGAAGAACCCCGTCGCCATCGTCTTCGACGAGTACGACGCGGGCCGCCCGGACGTGATGTTCGTCATCCAGCGCGTGCTGGAGGTGGACGGCAAGCTGACCCTGCTGGACCAGAACGAGGTGATCCAGCCCCACCCCTATTTCCGCCTGTTCGCGACCGCGAACACGGTCGGGCTGGGCGACACCACGGGCCTCTATCACGGCACGCAGCAGATCAACCAGGGCCAGATGGACCGCTGGTCGATGGTGGCCACGCTTAACTACCTGCCGCACGACGCGGAGATGGACATCGTCCTGGCCAAGTACCCCGAGTACGACTCGGCGGAGGGGCGCACCACCGTCTCGCGCATGGTCACGGTCGCCGACCTGACCCGCTCGGCCTTCATGAACGGGGATCTCTCCACGGTCATGAGCCCGCGCACGGTTCTGGCCTGGGCGGAGAATGCGCGCATCTTCGGCGACGATCTCGGCTTCGCCTTCCGCCTGACCTTCCTCAACAAGTGCGACGAGCTGGAGCGGCGCACCGTCGCCGAGTTCTACCAGCGCTGCTTCGGCGAGGAGCTGCCCGAGAGCGCCGCCAACGTCGCATTGGGATAAGCCCATGAGCCGGAACGACCGCGACAACCCCGCCGAGCCCTTCAAGAAGGCGCTGGCGGAGGCCACGCGGGCGATCGCCGGGGACGCGGAGGTATCGGTCAGCTACTCGGCCGACCCCCCCGGCATGTCCAACGAGACGATGCGCCTGCCCCAGGTCACGCGCCGCATGTCGCGCGAGGAGGTGATCGCCGCACGGGGCGCGGGCGACGCCTACGGGCTGCGCATGCGCTACCACGACGACTCGACGCACAACCGCTATCAGCCCGAGGGCGAGATGGCGCGCGCCCTGTTCGAGGCGATGGAGACGGCACGCTGCGAGTCCATCGGCGCCAGGGCCATGCCCGGCGTGGCGCAGAACCTCGACGCACGCCTGGCCGAGGCGGCCAAACGGATGGGCTATTCCGAGATCCGCGAGGCCGGGCAGGCCCCGCTGGCCGAGGCGGCCGGCTACATGATCCGCCAGCTTGCCACCGGCCGCCCCCTGCCCCCGGGCGCGGAGAACGTGCTCAACCTGTGGCGCGGCTTCCTGGAGCAGCAGACCGGCGAGACCATGCCCGAAATCGCCGAGGCGCTGGAGGACCAGACCGCCTTCGCCAAGCTCTCGCGCATGATCATCGAGCAGCTCGGCTACGGCGACCAGCTGGGCGAGGACCCCGACCAGCCCGAGGAGTCGGAGGAGCCCGAGGAGCAGGAGGAGGGCGAGGAGCCCCAGCCCGAGGGCGACGAGGAAGGCGACGAGCAGGGTGAGGAGCAGCAGGACCAGAGCGCCGAGGAGCAGTCCGCCGAGGCCGCCGACGCCAGCGCCGCCGAGGTCCAGATGCAGGAGGACGACGAGGGCGACCTGGCCGAGGAGGTCCCCGACGAGGACGGGGAGGCCCCCGAGGCGCCGCCGCGCCCGCCCTCCGTCTCGGACGCCGACCCGGCCTACAAGGTCTTCGCCCAGAAGTTCGACGAGGAGGTGCTGGCCTCCGACCTCGCCGAACCGGAGGAGCTGGAGCGCCTGCGCGCCTTCCTCGACCAGCAGCTCGAGCCGCTGAAGGGCGCCGTGGGGCGGCTGGCCCACAAGCTCCAGCGCCGGCTGCAGGCGCAGCAGAACCGCTCCTGGGACTTCGACAAGGAGGAGGGCGTGCTCGACGCCGCCCGCCTCGCCCGCGTCGTCGCCACCCCCACCACGCCGCTCAGCTTCAAGGTGGAGCAGGAGGCGAAGTTCCGCGACACCGCCGTGACGCTGCTGATCGACAATTCCGGCTCCATGCGGGGCCGGCCGATCTCCATCGCCGCGATCTGCGCCGACATCCTCGCCCGCACGCTGGAGCGCTGCCAGGTGAAGGTGGAGGTGCTGGGCTTCACCACCCGCGCCTGGAAGGGCGGGCAGAGCCGGGAGGCCTGGCTGCAAGCCGGCCGGCCGCAGTCCCCGGGCCGGCTCAACGACCTGCGCCACATCATCTACAAGCCCGCCGACGCGCCGATGCGGCGCATGCGCGACAGCCTCGGGCTGATGATGAAGGAGGGGCTTCTGAAGGAGAACATCGACGGCGAGGCGCTGGAATGGGCGCATCGCCGGCTGACGGTCCGGCCCGAGCAGCGGCGGATCCTGATGGTGATCTCCGACGGGGCGCCGGTGGACGACTCCACGCTGTCGGTCAATGCCTCAAACTATCTGGAGAAGCACCTGCGCGACGTCATCGCCATGATCGAGCGCAAGCGGCAGGTGGAGCTGCTAGCCATCGGCATCGGCCACGACGTCACCCGCTATTACCAGCGGGCGGTGACCATCACCGACGCCGACCAGCTCGCCGGCGCGATGACCGAGCAGCTCGCCGCCCTGTTCGACTCCGACCCGCAGGCGACCCGGCGCGCCCAGCGCCGCGGGGGGGGCCTGCGGCGGGCCAGCTGACGGGCGGGCCGCTGCGGCGTCAGGCGGCGCCCCGGCGCCAGAGCGGACCGAGGGCGAGAAGCAGAACGCCCGCCGCCGCGAGGATCGGGGCGGCGGGCAGCTCCAGAACCGGCAGGACGTAGTCGAGCCAGGCGTCCGGATGGAGCCGGTTCTCGAGGCCCGCCTGCAGGCCGATCAGGCTGTCGAGATGGATCTCGGCCCAGCGCTCCGCGAAGCTCGCGGGTTTCAGCACCCCGCCGGGACTCCGGTAATCCGCCCACAGCGCGGCGGCGGCGAGCACCAGCAGGAGAGTTCCGAAAATACGCGACATGAGGGCTTTCCCTGACTTGACACGCGGGACATATCGGCCCCTCCCGACCCTCGGGCCATTCACCTGTCGCTGACGTGAACGACGCGGCGCGGCGCATGTCCGAAACGGGCCGCGTTGCGTCGCGAACAAGGCGGCGCCACGGCGCGTTTCAGGGCAATGAAGGTCGGCGCGTTCCCCCCTGACCCCGGGAGTCCTCCGCCATGGAGCCTCGTTTCGCCCGTATCGCCGTTGTCGTCGTCGCTCTCGGATTTGTCCTCGCCGCCGGGCTTGCGGCCTATCTCGTCTCCCGCATCGGTCTGGAGGATTTCATTTCCGCGGCGCCCCTTGCGGCGGGCGTGGCCGGGGCCTTCGCGCTCTATGCGCTGCGGCCGGTTCTTCTCCGCTGGCTCTCGGGGCGCGCATGACGCCGCGGGAGAGGGGCGCGGGGGCGGCTTGACGCCCTCCGCGCGCCCGAATAACTAGAGAGGCGTTGCGGGCGTAGTTCAGTGGTAGAACGTCAGCTTCCCAAGCTGAATGTCGTCGGTTCGATCCCGATCGCCCGCTCCATCCTCACGCATCCCAGGCCTTCCGAAGCGCGGGGCGCGCCTCCAGCCGCTCGACATAGGCCGCGAGGTTGGGCTTGTCGGAAATGTCCGGCAGGCGGCGCGCGGCGACGATGCTGGCATGTCCCGTCATGATGTCGGCGGCGCTGAAATCTCCGGCAAGGAAGTCCCGGTCCTCGAGGCGCCTGTCCACCGGGGCGAGCATCCGGTCAAGCAGCTTCAGGGCTCGGTCGATATTGGTCTGGTTGCGCTTCTCCTCGGGCAGCAGGACGGTTTCCACCACCAGCGTGTTCACCGGCGGCATGAGCATGCCCTCGGCGTAGTGAAGCCATTGCAGATAGGCCGGGAAATCCGGGGACTCCGGCGGAGGCGCAAGGCGGCCCGCCGCGTGCCGGGCCAGCACGTACTCCACGATCGCCCCCGATTCGGAGAGCACGACGTCCCCATCCTCCAGCGTCGGCACGCGCCCCATCGGATTGATCCGCAGATACTCCGGCGCGCGCATCGCGGGGTCGCCGAGCTTGTAGCGGACGAGTTCGTAGGGCAGGCCGAGCTCCTCGAACAGCCAGACGATGCGCACGGCGCGCGTGTTCGGGGCGTAGTGGATCTTCATGCGGCCTCCTCCCATGCCGGGGCTGTCCGGTCCGGCGCGGGAGGAGTCTAGGCGCGCCCGGGCGCGCCTGTCCATGGAGGGCTCAGGCGGTCTCGGTTTCCACCGCCGCCTCGGCGGCCGCGCGGATGGCGCGGATGTTGTCCGCGTAGGTCCTGGGCTCGGCGGACGAGCCGCCCTTGAAGACGGCGGAGCCGGCCACCAGAACGTCGCCGCCCGCCGCGGCCACGCCGGGCGCCGTTTCGGCCGTCACGCCGCCATCGATCTCGATATGCACGGGGCGTTCGCCGATCATGCGGCGCAGGCGGCGGATCTTGTCGATCTGCGCAGGGATGAAGGCCTGGCCGCCGAAGCCCGGATTGACCGTCATCACGCAGACGAGGTCGATGCGGTCCAGCACGTACTCCACGGCCTCGGCCGGGGTGGCGGGGTTCAGCGCCACGCCGGCGCGGCAGCCGAGCTCCCGGATCGCCTGCAGGCTCCGGTCGAGATGGGGGCCCGCCTCGGCGTGCACGGTGAGCAGGTCGGCGCCCGCCTGCGCGAAGGCTTCCAGATAAGGGTCTGCCGGCGCAATCATCAGATGCACGTCCAGCGTGCCCACGACGTGCGGGCGCAGGGCGCGCACGGTCTGCGGCCCGAAGGTGAGATTGGGCACGAAGTGGCCGTCCATCACGTCGACATGGATCCAGTCGGCGCCGGCGGCCTCCACGGCGCGGCACTCCGCGCCGAAGGCGGCGAAATCGGCCGAAAGGATGGAGGGGGCGATCTTGATCGGTCGGTCGGCGGACATGGGCCTCTCCTGGCGCGGGGCGCGTCGCGGCCGGCCGCGGCGCGCCGTGGGCGGGGTCCATGTAGCCGCCCGCGTTAGCGGCGTCCAGACGCTCGGCGTTCTCGCGCGCATGCACGAGGGCGTGACGGGAAGCTCAAGCCGATTGACCGCCGGACCGGGCCGCCGCGAAAGTGCGATCGCACAACGTTCCCCCAGTCGCCGGAGACGCGCATGACCCGACAGGATTCCCTCGCCCCCGCCGAGCCGCGCAGATTCGCGGATCCGGACGTGACGGCGACCGGGGAGGCGCGCGCCTCCGTGCCGCTGGTCGGGGCGACGACCCTGTGGTTCAACACCGGCACGCTGTGCAACATCGAGTGCCTGCGCTGCTACATCGAGAGTTCGCCGACCAACGACCGGCTGGTCTACATCACCCGCGCCGAGGTCGAGGACTATCTCGCCCAGGCCCGCGACCGGGGATGGCCCCTGCGCGAGATCGGCTTCACCGGGGGCGAGCCCTTCATGAACCCCGAGATGATCGGCATGGCCGAGGCGGCGCTGGAGGCCGGCCATGACTGCCTGATCCTGACCAATGCCATGCGCCCCATGATGCGCCCGCGGGTGCAGGCGGGCCTGCGACGGCTGCAGGCGCGGTTCGGGGAGCGGCTGACGCTGCGCATTTCACTGGACCACCACACGGCGGAGAAACACGACGAGGAGCGCGGCGCGGGCGCCTTCGAGACCTCGCTTCAGGGGATGCGCTGGCTGCGCGACGCGGGGCTGCGCATGAGCGTGGCGGGCCGGACGCTGTGGGGCGAGGACGAGGCCGCCGCACGCGCGGGCTACGCCGCGCTCTTCGCGCGCGAGGGCTTCACGATCGACGCCGATGATCCGGGCGCCTGCGTGCTGTTCCCGGAGATGGACGAAACGGCGGAGATTCCGGAGATCACCACCGCCTGCTGGGGGATCCTCGGCAACGACCCGTCTCAGGTGATGTGCGCCTCCTCCCGCATGGTGATCAAGCGGAAGGGGGCGGCGCGGCCCGCAGTGCTCTCCTGCACCCTGATCCCCTATGACGCCGGCTTCGAGATGGGCGAGACGCTGGCCGAGGCGGAGCGGCCGGTGAAGCTCAACCACCCGCACTGCGCCAAGTTCTGCGTGCTGGGCGGGGCGAGCTGCTCCGCCTGAGGGCGCTTGGCGGAGGCGAGCGCGGATCGGCGGCCCGGCGGGTCGGGCGCGGCGTGGAGGCGCTCCCCCGCGCGGCGGGCGTCGCCTCCCAGATTGTCCGGCTGTCCGCCGTCAGGCGTTGGCGCCTTGTCCGCCAGGCCGATCGCTCAGGCGTTCGGCGAGGAAACCGCGCAGCGCCTCGGGCGCCACGTCCTGCGTGCGGAAGGCGCGGCCGATGTCATGGGCGAGAATGAAGGTCGGAACCCCGCCCTTCACCTTCTTGTCCTGGGCCATCAGGGCCATCAGCCCCTCCGCGTCGGGCAGTTCGCCGGGAATGTCCGCCAGCCTGGACTTCATCCCCATCGCCTGGAAATGCGCGGCGACGCGGCCCGGCGCCTCCTGGGGGCAGAGGCCGAGACGGGCGGAAAGCTCGAAGGCCAGTACGCAGCCGATGCTCACCCCCTCGCCGTGCAGAAGCCGGTCAGAATAGGCGGTGGCGGCCTCCAGCGCATGGCCGAAGGTATGGCCGAGATTGAGCAGCGCGCGGTCGCCCTGCTCCGTCTCGTCCCGGGCGACGATCCCGGCCTTCATCTCGCAGGATTGGCGCACGGCGTGCAGGCGGGCGGCCGCGTCGCCACGGGCCAGCGCGGGGCCGTTCGCCTCCAGCCAGGCGAAGAAGTCCGTGTCGCCCAGAAGGCCGTATTTCGCCACCTCGGCGTAGCCGGCCAGAAGCTGGCGACGCGGCAGGGTGTCGAGCGCGGAGACGTCGGCAATGACCAGACGCGGCTGGTGGAAGGCGCCGACCAGGTTCTTGCCCTGCGGGAAGTTCACGCCGGTCTTGCCGCCCACGGCGCTGTCCACCTGCGCCAGCAGCGTGGTGGGGATCTGCACGAAGCCCACGCCCCGGCGCAGGATGGCGGCCGCGAACCCCGCCAGGTCGCCGATCACCCCGCCGCCGAAGGCCAGGATCAGGTCGTCGCGCTCCACCCGCTGGTCGAGCAGCCAGGCCAGCGTGCGGCCCAGCGTGTCCCAGCTCTTGGAGCCCTCGCCGGGAGGAAGGACGAGGGCGTCGGCCTCGACGCCTGATGCGGCGAGGCCCTCGCGCAGGGCCTCCAGATGGGCGGCGGCCACCATCTCGTCCGTGACGATCGCCACGCGCGGGCGCGGCAGAAGGGGCGCGATCAGTTCGCCCGCGCGGGCGATCAGCCCGGGGCCGATCTCGATGCGGTAGGACCGCGCGCCCAGCGCCACCTCGACCGTCTCGCGCATCACGCCTCCCCCTCGCGCAGATCGCCGCGGGCGCGCAGGGCCTTCAGGATGCGGGCGACCACGGCTTCGTGCCGGTCGCCGGCGCGGCTGTCCACGGTCACGTCGGCCTCGGCGTAGACCGGGTGGCGGCGCTCCATCAGCTCGGCGAGGATCTCGCGGGGGTCGCCGCGCGCCAGCAGGGGGCGGCCGCCCTTGCGCCCCACGCGCTCGAGCAGCGTGTCGAGGGCCGCGCGCAGCCAGACCACGGTGGCGCCCCGGGCGCGGATCGCGGCGCGGGTCTCGGCGTTCATCCAGGCGCCGCCTCCGGTGGCGACGACCTGCGGGCCGCGCTCGAGCAGGCGGCCGATGACCCGGCGCTCACCGTCGCGGAAGGCGTCCTCGCCCATCGTCTCGAAGATGTCGGCGACGCTCATGCCCGCGGCGGCCACGACCTCGTCGTCGCTGTCCACGAAGGGAGCGCCCAGACGCGCGGCGAGACGGCGGCCGACGGAGGTCTTCCCCGCGCCCATCAGCCCGATCAGCACCACCGAACGGGCGAGTCGCGGAGCTGCGCCGGGCGGGGCGTAGCGGCGATCCGATGCGTCGGTCATGTGCGTGTCGGCTCCACGGGCGCGATCGGCGGGCGGGGCCGCGCCGGCCGGCGCGTTGCGGGCCGGGGGCGGCGGCGATAAGGTGCCCGGCGAAGCGGGCCGGGACCTTCCTTACGCCAGCGCGCCGCGTGGCGCAAAGGGCGGGCCGGGGGCCGCGCGAAGGCTCCGCGGCGCGTCGCCGGGCCTGTGGAAATCGAGGCGCATCGGGCGGATCATGTCGGCGGTCTATCGCTATCTCCTCTATCTCGTGCTGGCGCTGGCGGCGGCCTTCGCAATCTATGCCGGCATCGCCGATCTCCCCGCGCCACAGCGCGAGATCACCGTTGGCGCGCCGCCGCCGGCGCTGTAGGGGCGATGTCGCGCGATCGCCTCGCCGCCTTCCTGGAGGCGATGCAGGCCGAGCGGGGCGCAGCGCCCAACACGCTGGCCGCCTATGCGCGCGACCTGCGGGATTTCGCCGAATTCGCTGGAGCGGACTTCGCGGAGGCCGAGCGCGAGACCATCGAGGCCTGGCTTCAGGACCTGGAGGCGCGCGGGCTGGGGCAGGCCACGCGGGCGCGGCGGCTGTCAGCGATCAAGCAGTTCTTCCGATTCGCGCTCAGCGAGGGCTGGCGGGGGGATGACCCCGCGGCCCGCCTTTCCGGCCCAGGGGCCAGGCGGCGGCTGCCAGGTACGCTGAGCGAGGCGGAGGCCGGAGCGATGCTGGAGGCCGCGCGACGGCCCTGGCGGGAGGGGGAGGCCGGCCGCCACGAGGGGCTGCGCCGGACCTGTCTGGTGGAGCTGCTCTACGCGACGGGGCTGCGCGCCACCGAGCTCGTCTCCCTCCCGGTCTCTGCGGCGCGGGGCGACCCGCGCGTGATGCTGGTGCGTGGGAAGGGAGGACGGGAGCGGATGGTCCCTCTCTCGCCCCCTGCGCGCGAGGCGCTGGGCGCATGGCTGACCGCCCGGGACGCCCGGCCGGCGGAGCGCGACTCGCCTTTCCTCTTCCCCTCGCGCGGGAAGAGCGGGCACCTGACGCGCCACCGGCTCTGGCAGGTGATCCGGCGGCTGGCCGCGGAGGCGGGGGTGGACCCGCAGCGCGTCTCCCCCCACACGCTGCGCCACGCCTTCGCCACGCATCTGCTCGCCAACGGGGCCGATCTGCGCGCGATCCAGCAGCTTCTGGGCCACGCGGACCTCTCCACGACGGAGGTCTACACGCATGTGCTGGACGCCCGCCTGCGCGAGCTGGTGCTCACGAAGCATCCGCTGGCGGAGGGCTGAGCGCGTCAGGCGGGGCGATCTCCACCGACAGGCGCTGCAGATAGGGGCGGTCCGGGGAGAAGACGGGGTCGGGAAACTCCGGCCGGTTGACGGCGTCGGGAAAGTTCTGTGGCTCGAGGCAGAGGCCCGCGAAGGCGCCGTGGCGCCGCCCGTCCAGACCGGGGACAGGCAAGGCGAGGCCCGGCGCATCATAGACCTGGAGGCCGGGCTGGTCGGTCCACAGGCGCAGCCGCAGGTCCCCGCGGGAGGCGAGAAGCTCGGCCGCCGGCGCCTCGCCGCGCGCGGGGTCGAGAACAAAATTGTGGTCGAGGCGGAGGGGCTCGCCCGCGGCGTCGCGCAGGGCGCGCGAAGCGCGGAAATCGAGCGGGCCGCCCGCGATCGCCCGCCTGCGCCCGGTCGGGATCAGCTCCGCATCCGTCTCCGTGATCTCGGCGGCCGCGAGGCGCAGGCGATGGTCGAGGACATCGCCCGTCCCGTCGAGGTTCCAGTAGGAATGCTGGGCGAGGTTGATCGGCGTCGGGCGGTCGGGCTTTGCGCGCATCTCGAAATCCAGGCGTGCGCCGGAAAGCCGCATGACGACCTCGAAGGCCACTGCGCCGGGATAGCCGTCCTCGCCGTCCGGGCTTTGGCGCGTCAGGCGGATCGATGTGGCGGCGGCGTCCGCCTCCATGCGCCAGTTGCGCCGCCCGAGGCCCACGGGGCCGCCGTGCAAGTGGTGCCGGCCCTCGTTGGCCGGCAGGCGCACCTCCGCGCCGCCCAGACGGAAGCGGGCGTTGGAGATGCGGTTGGCGACCCGGCCGACGATCGCGCCGAAGCTGGGGGAATGGCGCAGGTAGTCCTCGAACCGTTCGAAGCCGAGCGTGACCGCCCGCCCCTCCGGCCCCGCCCGCCAGTCGCGCAGCACGCAGCCCCAGGAGAGCACGCGGAGGCGCGCCTGCGGGCTCTCCAGCAGAGCCTCGGTCACCTCCTCGCCATCGTGGCGGGCGAACGGCGTCAGCGTTACAGTCATGGCGGCCTCCCTGCGCCCCAGCCAAGCGCGGAGGCGCGCGACGCGCAAGCGCGGGTCTCTCGACATCGCGCGGCGCCAGCGTTACATGGGCCGCGACCCGGCGCGTCCCGCGCGCCCGGCCATGAAGTCACGTCCCGCCCGAAGTCACGTCCCGAAGGACCCGGCGCCCGATGGAAAACGTCCTGCTGATCGTCCACCTGATCCTCGCCGCCGCGCTGATCGCGGTGGTGCTGCTCCAGCGTTCGGAGGGCGGCGCGCTCGGCATCGGCGGGGGCGGCGGCGGCGTCGGCTCCACCCGCCCGCCCAGCAGCCCGCTGGCCAAGGTCACCTGGGGGCTGGCGGCGGCCTTCATCGCCACATCGCTGTCGCTGACCATCATCGCCGCGCAGCAGAGCGGCAGCCGCTCGGTCATCGACCGTGTCGGGACCACGCCCGGCCCCGAGGACGCGGCGCCCGGGCAGGATCAGGAGCGGCTTTCGCCCGACCTGCAGCAGGAGCTGCTCACGCCCCCCTCGGCGGCGGACGAGGCCGCGCCCGAGGGCGGCTCGGGCGGCGGTGCCTCCGCCCCCACGGCCCCGCCCGCGGCCGAATGAGGGGACCGGGCCGCCGGCCCGCGCCCTAGCCATGACCCTGCGGACCCGATTCGCGCGCGCCGCCGCCTGGCTGGGCGCGGCGGGCGGCCGGCTCGGGCGCTGGGCCGCGGCCTCAGCCTGGCGCCGGCTGGCTTCGCTCGCGCTTCTCTGCCTCGCGCTGCATCTGCCGGGCATCGCCTCCCTGCCCGTGACCGACCGCGACGAGGCCCGCTTCGCCCAGGCCACCAAGCAGATGCTGGAGACGGGCGACCTCATCGACATCCGCTTCCAGGACGAGCCGCGCTGGAAGAAGCCGGTCGGCATCTACTGGATGCAGGCGGCCTCGGTCGCGGCCGTCGGCGGACCCGAGGAGACGGGGATCTGGGCCTGGCGCATTCCCTCGGTAATCGGGGCGGCGCTGGCCACCTTCGCCACGCTCTGGGCCCTGGGGCCGCTTCTGGGCCCGCGCGCCGCCTTCCTTGCTGCGGGACTGACGGGCGCCGCGCTGATCCTGGCGGCGGAGGCGACCATCGCCAAGACCGACGCCATGCTGCTCGGCCTCACCGTGGTCGCGCTCGGCGCCTGGATCCGGCTTCTGACCCATGCGGGAGTGCGCGGCGAGCCGGGCCGGGAGAGCGGCGAGCCGCCGGACGCCCTCGCCCTGCGCCTGATCCTGTGGGGGGCGCTGGGGCTGGCGGTGCTGGTCAAGGGGCCGATCGCGCCGGCCGTGCTCGCCGGCGCCGCGATCTGGTTGAGCGTGACAGAGCGCTCCCTCCGCCCCCTCGCCGCGATCGGCTGGCGCAGCCCGGGGCCGCTGCTGTTTCTGGCGCTGGTCCTGCCCTGGGTCGCGGCGATCCACGTTGTGAGCGACGGGGCCTTCTGGGCGGAGTCGGTGGGCCGTGACTTCCTGGGCAAGCTGGCCGAGGGGCAGGAGAAGCACGGCGCGCCGCCGGGGACCTATCTCGGCGTGGTCTGGGGCGTGCTGTGGCCCTGGGCGGGGCTGCTGATCCTCGCCGCACCTCTCGCCTGGCGCCGGCGGCGTGAGCGCGCGGTGGCGCTGCTGCTCGGCTGGGCCGTGCCGTTCTGGGTTATCCTGGAGTTCACGCCCACCAAGCTGCCGCACTACATCCTGCCCGTCGCGCCGGCGCTGGCGGGGCTGGTCGCGCTGTGGGCGCTCTCCGCCGTCCCGGCGCCGCGCCGCTGGCAGAGCCTCGCCGGCGCGATCCTCTTCGCCCTCGTCGGCGGAGGGGTGGCGCTGGCCAATCTCGTTCTGCCGCCCGTGATCGGCGAGACCCTGCATCCCGTCGGCGCGCTGCTGGCGCTGGCAGGCCTGGCCTTCGTCATCCTCGGCGCCGTCGCCCTGCGCATGGACGACCGCAGGGCCGCGCTGAGCGCGATGTTCGCCGCCGCGCTGGCGCTCTACCCCGCGACGCTGGAGTTCGGCGTGCCTGCGCTGAGCTGGGGCTTTCCGAGCGAGGCGATGGCCCGCGCCGCCGCCCGCTACGAGCCCTGCGCGGACCATCCCGCGGCGAGCCAGAGCTACCGCGAGCCGAGCCTCGTCTTCCGCCAGGGGACGGACACCCGTTTTCTGGATGCCGCGGAGGCGGCCGAGGCCTTGCAAAACCAGCCGGGCGCCATGGTCTGGATCGAGGACCGCCGCCGCGAGGCGCTGGAGGACGCCCTCGGCGCCGACGCGCCCGAGCTCGAGGAGCTCGCCCGCGTGGACGCCTTCAACCCGAACCGCGGCGATCCCACCACGCTGCGGCTGATGGCACGGGCCGGGGATCCGGTCCTCGCGCCCTGCCGCCCCTGACGCCCCCCTCTTGGAGCCGACGGAGCCCTCCGCTATACCCTGCCCCCCAGCAGGGAGGCCTCCGAGATGACCGACCCGATGCGCGCCGCCGACGCCGCCCCGGCAGCGTCCCCCGACCCGGCCGGGGAGCGGACGAGGCCGCGCATCACCGTCATCGCCCCCATGAAGAACGAGGAGGAAAACGTTGGGCGGCTTGCGGATGAAATCGCCGAGGCCTGCGCGCAGCTCGTCCCCTTCGAGGCCATCTTCGTCAATGACGGCTCGGACGACGGCACGGCCGAGGCCATCGCCGCCGCGCGCCGCCGCCATCCCTGGCTGCGAGAGGTCCGCCATGCGAGCTCCTGCGGGCAGTCCGCCGCGGTGCTGTCGGGCGTGCGGGCGGCGCGCGCGCCGATCTGCTGCACGCTGGACGGCGACGGCCAGAACCCGCCCTCCGAGATCCCGCGCCTCGTCGCCCCGCTGCTTGCGGACGAGACCGGGCGGCTGGGCCTGGTGGCCGGGCAGCGGGTGGCGCGGCAGGACACGCTGTCCAAGCGCCTCGCCTCGCGCGCGGCCAACGCCCTGCGCCGGCGCATGCTGCATGACAACACGCGCGACACCGGCTGCGGGCTCAAGGCCTTCCCGAGGGAAGTGTTCCTCGCCCTGCCCTTCTTCGACCACATCCACCGCTACCTGCCCGCCCTCGTGAAGCGGGAGGGGCTGGAGGTGGCGCTGGTCGACGTCGCGCACCGCCCGCGGGAGGCTGGCCGGTCCAACTACAACAATCTCGGCCGCGCCCTGGTCGGCGCCCTGGATCTGATCGGCGTGTGGTGGCTGATCCGCCGGCGCAAGGTCGCCGAGATCGCGGCGGAAGACGCGTGATGGCCGAGGCGCTCGCCTCCGCGCTCGGGGCCCAGAGCCGGGCGGAGCTGATCTGGATCCTGGTGGGTCTGGGCGGCCAGGCGCTGTTCATGACGCGCTTTCTCGTGCAGTGGATCGTGTCGGAGCGCGCGCGCCGCTCGGTCGTGCCCGACAGCTTCTGGTGGTTCTCCATCGGAGGCGCGGCGGTCCTGCTGAGCTACGCGATCTGGCGCGCCGACCCGGTCTTCATCCTGGGCCAGAGCCTCGGCCTGCTGATCTATTCGCGCAATCTGTGGCTGATCCGGGGGGAAAAGAGGCGGATCGAGTCCGGGGACCCCCCGGACTTCTGAGCCCGGGGCTGCGCGTCCGCGCCCCCTATTTCCATGCGCGCCCGCCCGCGCTATCCCACGGGCCGACCCTGCGCGGGCCCGACCGCGCCGCATCGAAGGGACGCCGCGCCATGTCCGCCCTGCTCTCCGTCAGCGGCCTGACCAAGCGTTTCCCGGGCGTGCTGGCCAACGACTCGGTCTCCTTCGATGTGCGCCCGGGCGAGATCCATGCCCTGCTGGGCGAGAACGGAGCGGGCAAGTCCACTCTGGTCAAGATGATCTACGGCGTCATGCGCCCCGACGCGGGCGAGATGCGTCTGGAGGGCCGCCCCTTCGCCCCCGGCTCCCCCGGCGAGGCGCGCGCGGCGGGCGTCGGCCTCGTCTTCCAGCACTTCTCGCTCTTCGAGGCGCTGAGCGTGGGGGAGAACATCGCGCTGGGCCTGCCGCCGCAGCAGGCGGGCCGCGACCTGCCCGCCCGCATCCGGCGCGTCTCGGCCGAATATGGCCTGCCGCTCGACCCGGAGCGGCGCGTCGGCGAACTCTCGGTAGGGGAGCGTCAGCGGGTGGAGATCCTGCGCTGCCTTCTGCAGTCCCCGCGCCTGCTGATCATGGACGAGCCGACCTCCGTGCTCACCCCGCAGGAGGTCGAGGACCTGTTTCACACCCTGCGCCAGCTCCGCGACGAGGGCGTGGCGATCCTCTACATCTCCCACAAGCTCGAGGAGATCCGCGCGCTGTGCTCCGCGGCCACGGTGCTGCGGGGGGGGCGGGTCGTGGCGACCTGCGATCCGCGTACGGAGACGGCCCACGGGCTGGCGGAGATGATGATCGGGCGCGACCTTGCCCCGCCGGGCGCCCCGGCGGGCGAGGCGGGGGAGACGCGGCTGGAGCTGCGCGGGCTCAACCTGCCCTCCGACGCCCCTTTCGGCGTCTCGCTCCGCGACATCTCGGTGGAGCTCCGCGCGGGCGAGATCCTCGGAATCGCGGGCGTGGCGGGCAACGGCCAGGACGAGCTGGTGCTCGCCCTGACCGGCGAGGCGCGGGTCGAGCCCGGCATGATCCGGCTGGAGGGCGCGCCCGTCGGCCATCTGCCCCCGACGCGGCGACGCCGCCGAGGCCTGAACGTCGCCCCGGAGGAGCGGCTGGGCCACGCGGCCGCCGCGGAGATGAGCCTCACGGAGAACGCCCTGGTGTCCGCGCGCACGCGAAGCGGGCTGCTCTGGCGCGGGTTTCTGCGTCTTGGTCGCGCCCGCCGCTTCGCCGAGGAGGTCGTGCGCCGCTTCGACGTGCGCACGGCGGGCGTGGACCATGCCGCGCGCTCCCTGTCGGGCGGGAACCTGCAGAAATTCGTGATCGGCCGGGAGATCCAGCAGGCGCCGCAGGTGCTGGTCGCGGCCCAGCCCACCTGGGGCGTGGATGCGGGCGCGGCGCAGGCGATCCGGCAGGCGCTTCGCGACCTTGCGGCCTCAGGGACGGCGGTGATGGTCATCAGCCAGGACCTCGACGAGCTGATGGAGATCTCCAACCGCTTCGCGGTCATCGCCGGCGGGCGGCTGTCTGCGCCCCGGCCCGCAGGCGAGACCTCGGTGGAGGAGATCGGGCGGCTGATGGGAGGGCACGGACATGCTGCGGCTTGAGCCCCGGCGCGAGCCCTCCGCCCTGATGGCCTGGGCGGCGCCGCCGATGGCGGTGATCCTCACGCTGCTGGCGGGCATGGCGCTGTTCGCCGCGCTGGGCAAGGACCCGCTGCGCACCATCGAGATCATCTTCTGGGAGCCGCTGACCAACCCCTTCTCCCGCTCTGAGCTGCTGGTGAAGGGCACGCCGCTGGTGCTGATCGCGGTGGGGCTGGCGCTCGGCTTCCGCGCCAATGTCTGGAACATCGGGGCGGAGGGGCAGTTCGTCGTCGGCGCCATCGCGGGCGGGGCCGCGGGGCTGGCCGTCTACGACTTGCAGGGGGTGTGGGTGCTGCCCATGATGTGCCTCGCCGGGGCGGCGGCGGGCTGCGCCTGGGCGATGATCCCGGCGGTTCTGAAGATCCGCTTCGGGGCGAGCGAAATCCTGGTCTCGTTGATGCTGGTCTATGTGGCAGAGCTGTGGCTGTCGGCCCTCGTCTCCGGCCCCCTGCGCGACCCGGAGGGGTTCAACTTCCCCGAATCTCGCCTGTTTCACGACAGCGCGACCCTGCCGATCCTGATCGAGGGGACGCGGGCGCATGTCGGGGCGCTGGCGGCGCTGGCCGCCGTCGTCGTCGCCTGGGTGCTGCTGCAGCGGCACGAGTTCGGCTTCTCGCTGCGCCTGTTCGGGCAGGCCCCGCGAGCGGCGCGCTTCGCGGGCTTTTCGCAGGGACGCACTGTCGCCTGGTCGCTGGGCCTGTCCGGGGCGCTGGCTGGGCTCGCCGGGACGTTCGAGGCCGCGGGGCCGGTCGGCCAGCTCGTCCCCGCCCTGCCGGTGGGCTACGGCTTCACGGCAATCATCGTCGCCTTCCTGGGCCGGCTTCATCCGCTGGGGGTGCTGGCGGCCGGGGCGCTGCTGGCGCTGACCTATATCGGGGGCGAGGCCGCGCAGCTGGAAATGCAGCTGCCCGCCGCCGCGATCTCCGTCTTCCAGGGGATGCTGCTGTTCTTCCTGCTGGGCATGGACGTGCTGACCCGCTACCGCCTGCGGCCCGACCAGGCCGGGAGGGCCGCGTGATGGACCTCTCCACGCTGAACCCGGTCGCGGTGGCCGCCGCGCTGATCGTCGCGGCCACCCCCCTGCTCTTCGCCGCGATCGGGGAGCTGGTGGCGGAGAAGGCCGGCGTGCTCAATCTCGGCGTCGAGGGCATGATGATCGTCGGCGCCGTGGCGGGCTTCGCCGCGGCGCACGAGACAGGCTCTCCGCTGCTGGGCGTGCTGGCCGCGCTGGCGGCCGGGGCGGGACTGTCGGCCGTCTTCGCCCTGCTCACCCAGGGGCTGATGTCCAACCACGTGGCCACGGGGCTGGCGCTGACGCTGTTCGGCCTTGGCCTCGCGGCGCTGGTGGGCCAGCCCTTCGCGGGTGCCCGGGCGGTGACCGTGCCCCGGCTCGACATCCCCGGCCTTTCGGACCTGCCGGTGATCGGGCGCCTGATCTTCGCGCATGACCCGCTGGTCTATCTATCGCTGGCGCTCACGCTCGTCGTGGCGTGGATGCTGACGCGCACCCGCGCCGGGCTGGTGCTGCGCGCGGTGGGGGAGAACCACGACGCCGCCCACGCCATCGGTTGCCGCGTGGTCGCGGTCCGCACCGCCGCCATCCTGTTCGGCGGCGCCTGCGCGGGGCTGGGCGGGGCCTATCTGTCGCTGGTCGCCTCGCCCCTCTGGGCGGAGGGGATGACGGCCGGGCGCGGCTGGATCGCGCTGGCCATCGTCGTCTTCGCCTCCTGGAAGCCGGGGCGGGCGCTTCTGGGCGCCTATCTGTTCGGCGGCGTGACGGTGGCCCAGCTCAACCTCCAGGCGCTGGGGGTGGCGGTGCAGTCGCAGTACCTGTCCATGACGCCCTATCTCGCCACCATCCTGGTGCTGGTCATCATGTCCTCCGACCGGGCGAAGGCGCGGCTGAACGCGCCGGCGAGCCTCAGCAAGCCCTTCTTCGCCTCCGGATGAGGCGCCGTTGTTGCATTGCACAAAAAACGGGCGTGACGCGCCCGCCCCCGGCCGCTAACGTGCCGCCCGATCCATCTTCGCCGGCCCGTCCGGGCCCGCGCGCCCTGCAAGGACAGACGGAGGTCCCATCCCGATGAGACGCATCGCCCGCAGCCTCGCCGCCGCCGCGGCGGCCCTCGCCCTCGCCGCCGGCGGCACCGCCGCGCAGGAGGACCCGGTCAAGGTCGGCTTCATCTATGTCGGCCCGATCGGCGACTACGGCTGGTCCTACGAGCACAACGAGGGCCGCCTGGCCGTCGAGGAGCATTTCGGCGACAAGGTGAAGACCACCTATCTCGAGTCCGTCCCCGAGGGGCCGGACGCCGAGCGCGCCCTGCGCCAGATGGCCCAGTCCGGCCATGACCTGATCTTCACCACCTCCTTCGGCTTCATGAACCCGACCCTCAAGGTCGCGAAGCAGTTCCCGCAGGTGAAGTTCGAGCACGCCACTGGCTACAAGCGCCTGCCCAACGTCTCCACCTACTCCGCCCGCTTCTACCAGGGCCGGCACGTCATCGGCCTGATCGCCGGGCACATGACCAAGACGAACACAATCGGCTACATCGCCTCCTTCCCCATCCCGGAGGTGATCCGCGGCATCAACGCGGCCTATCTGGCGGCGAAGAGCGTGAACCCGGACGTGAAGTTCAAGATCGTCTGGGCGAACACCTGGTTCGATCCGGGCAAGGAGGCCGACGCCGCCAACGCGCTGATCGAGCAGGGGGCGGACATCCTGATGCAGCACACCGACTCCCCGGCCCCCATGACCATCGCGGAGGAGAAGGGCATCCACGCCTTCGGCCAGGCCTCGAACATGAAGCAGTTCGGTCCGAACGCCCAGCTGACGGCGATCATCGACAACTGGGCCCCCTACTACATCGACCGCGTGCAGGCCGTGATGGACGGGACCTGGGAGAGCCAGGACATCTGGGGCGGCATCGACTCGGGCATGGTGGAGATGGCCGAGTTCTCCGACGCGATCCCGGAGGAGGTCCGCGAACAGGCCGCCGCCGCCAGCGACGCGATCTCCGCGGGCGAGCTGCACCCCTTCACCGGCCCGATCCGCAAGCAGGACGGCAGCGTCTGGCTCGACGAGGGGGAGACTCCGACCGACGACCAGCTTCTGGGCATGAACTTCTATGTGGAGGGCATCCAGGGCGAACTGCCCGACTGACCCAGGCGCGAACGCCTCACGCGTCCAAGGCCCGGCCCCGCGCCGGGCCTTTTTCCGTTCGGGCCATCACAAGCGCGCGCGCCGCCTTTGGCGGGAGCGCGCAGCGCCTATCTGAATGTTGTTATCCCGGCCGAGCGCCAGAGGTCGTCGTGAGCCCAGGGAGCCGACAATGCCCGCCTTCTTCATCCCGCCGCTGACTTTCGCCGCGCTCGCGCTTCTCTCGCTCTGCGCGTCCGCGCCCGCCCCCGTGGCAGCGCCCTTCTGAAACCATGTTCGGCGTCGTGCGCCGCGAGCCCTGGGCGGCGGAACCTCGATGAGCCCCGGGCCGGAGGCTGGTCCGGCGTCTCCGCCTTCCCGGCCCGGGGTTTGACAGGCGCCCCCCGCTCGGGCCTATGGGCTCCTCGCGACCGCTTCGCTGGAGCCCCGGATGCCGCGCCTGATCCTAGGCCAGACTCTCGCCTTCGAGGCCGACCCTTTCGAGAGCCCGCCCGGGGAGAGCGCCCGACACTCTTCGCGCGGCGCCGTCTTGGTAAAGGACGGGCGGATCCGGGCGACCGGCGAGGCCGATGCGCTGCGCGCCGCGCATCCGGACGCGGCGATCACCGACATGGGCGAGGCCCTGCTGCTGCCCGGCTTCGTGGACTGCCACGCGCATTACGCGCAGACGGGGATCATCGCCTCCTGGGGCCGACGGCTGGTCGACTGGCTGGAGGGCTACACCTTCCCTGAGGAGCTGCGTTTCGCCGACCCGGCCTGTGCGCGGGCTCAGGCGGAGCTCTACCTGGACCTCGCCCTGGCGAATGGGGTCACGACCGCCTGCCTATTCGCGACCGTCCATCCCGAAAGCGCCGAGGCCATCCTCTCGGCCGCGGAGGCGCGGGGCCTGCGCATGGTCGCGGGCAAGGTGCTGATGGACCGCAACGCGCCCGAGGGGCTGCTGGACGACGCGCAGAGCGCCTACGATCAGTCCAAGGCCCTGATCGCCCGCTGGCAGGGGCGCGGGCGGCTCGGCTACGCCATCAGCCCGCGCTTTGCGCCGACCTCCAGCCCGGCCCAGCTCGAGGCCGCGGGCGCGCTCTGGGCCGAGCATCCCGAGGCGCTGATGCAGACGCACCTGGCCGAGCAGCCCGAGGAGGTCGCCTGGGTGCGCGACCTCTTCCCCGACGCTCCCGACTATCTGGGGGTGTACGAGCGGGCGGGGCTGACGGGGCCCGGCGCCATCATGGGCCACGCGATCCATCTGTCGGAGCGCGAGCGGTCCGCGCTGGCCGGAAGCGGGACGGGCGTGGCCCATTGCCCGACCTCCAATACCTTCATCGGCTCGGGCCTGTGCGATGTCGCCGGACTGCGGGCGGCGGGCGTGCCCGTGGGCCTCGCCACGGATGTGGGCGGCGGGTCGAGCTTCTCCATGCTGGCGACGATGCGCGCGGCCTACGAGATCGCGCAGCTTCGCGGCGACGCCCTGCACCCGGCCCAGCTGCTGTGGCTGGCGACGGAAGGCTCCGCCGCGGTCATGCGGCTTTCGGGCGTGGTCGGCCGCTTCGCCCCCGGGGCCGAGGCGGATCTGATCGCGCTCGACCTCTCCGCCACCCCGGTCCTCGCCCAGCGCACGGCCCGCGCGGGGGATGTCTGGGAGGCGCTCTTCGCCGCCATGATCCTCGGCGACGACCGCTGCATCCGCGCGGTCTGGTCAGGCGGCCGCCTCGTCCATGAAAGGCCGCGCCCATGACCCCGTCGCGCATCTCGGCCAATCTCGGCTTCCTCTGGGCCGACCGCCCCCTGCCCCAGGCGATCCGCGCCGCCGCCGCCGCGGGCTTCGACGCCGTGGAATGCCACTTCCCCTACGCGGAGGATCGCGAGGCTGTGCTGGACACGCTGGCCGAGACCGGCCTGCCCATGCTCGGCCTGAACACGCGCAAGGGGGAGCAGGGCGAAAACGGCCTGGCCGCCCTGCCCGACCGCGAACGGGACGCGCGGGCAGCGATCGAGGAGGCGCTAACCTGGGCCGCCGCCCTCGGCGCGCGGCACGTGCATGTCATGGCCGGCGCCGCCCGGGGGCCGGAGGCCGAGGCCGCCTTCCGCGCCAACCTGGTCTGGGGCGCGGAGCGGGCGGCCGAGCGCGGCCTGATGCTGGTGATCGAGCCGCTCAACCCCCATGACGCGCCCGGCTATTTCCTGCGCGACACGGGCCAGGCGGAGGCCCTCCTGCGAGAGCTCGCCCGGCCGGAGCTGCGGCTGATGTTCGACTGCTACCATGTGCAGCGCACGGAGGGGGACCTGACCGCCCGCCTGCGCCGGCTGCTGCCGCTCATCGGCCATGTTCAGATCGCCGGCGCGCCCGACCGCGGCCGCCCGGACCAGGGCGAGATCGCCTATGAGCGCCTGATCCCCGCCCTGAGGGCCATGGGATATGACGGCTGGATCGGGGCGGAGTACCGCCCCGAAGGGCCGGAGGAGGACACGCTGGGCTGGCTCGACGCCCTGCGCCGGGGCGCGAACGTCAGTCCTCCAGCCGGGTGAGCAGGATCGTGACCACCGGCTTCTTGCCCCAGCGCCGGGCGCAGACCCGGCGGATGGCGCGGCCGGCCGCGTCCTCGATGTCCTTGTCGCTGCGCTTGCGCTCGGGGAGCTGGTCCACCGCCTGATCCACCTCGTCGTAGATCATGTCGTCGAGCGTGTCGGGCCAGCCCTCCGACTCCATGGGCCCGCCGACCACGCGAATCTCGGGATCGGCCAAGAGCTCCCCCTTCTCGTCCACCACGAGGGCGGCGATGACATGGCCCTGGCGCGCGAGCTTGAGGCGCGTGCGCACCACGCCGTCCATGGCGCCGATCAGCGTCTCGCCGTCGAGATAGAGCCGTCCGGTCTCCACCTCGTCGATGATGACGGGGCGATCGCCGGAGATGTCCACCACGGTCCCGTTCGGGGCCGGCACGCAGGGCACTCCCTGCTCGACGGAAAAGCGCGCCTGCTCGGCCAGGTGGCGGTGCTCGCCGTGCATGGGCACCGCCAGGCGCGGCTTGAGGGAGTCGTAGAACACCTGCATGTCCCCGCGCCGGGCATGGCCCGAGACATGAATGCGCCCGTGCGTGAGCGCCGCGTCGGTCTCCTCGACCACCTTCACCCCGCGCGCGGAAAGCTGGTTGGCCAGCCGCGCGACGGCGGGCTCGTTGCCCGGGATGGTCTTGGAGGAGAAGATCACGAGGTCCCCCTCCCCCAGATTGACCGTGGGGTGGGAGCCGTTGGCGATGCGCGCCAGCGCCGCGCGACCCTCCCCCTGGCTGCCGGTAGTGAGGTACAGCAGGCTCTCGGCCGGGATCTTCTTGGCCTCGATGTCGGTGATGGTGTCGGGGAAGTCGGTCAGCTCCCCGGTCTCCTCCGCGGCCTCGACCATGCGCTGCATGGCCCGACCGACCAGCACCACCGCCCGGCCGCAGTCCTTCGCGGCAAGCGCGATGGAGCGCAGGCGCGCCACGTTGGAGGCGAAGGTGGTGGCGGCCACCGCGCCGTCGGCCTCGCCGATCAGCTCGGCCAGCGGCTTGCGCACCTCGGACTCCGAGCCGCCGCGGCCGGGCAGGAAGACGTTGGTGGAATCGCAGACCAGCGCCTGCACGCCCTTGCGCCCGATCTCCTCGAAGGCGGCGAGATCGAAGGCGGGGCCGAGCTGCGGGTCGGCGTCCACCTTGAAGTCGCCGGTATGCAGGATGCGCCCCGCCGGGGTGTCGATCACCAGGCTGCTGGCCTCGGGGATCGAGTGCGTCACCGGCTGGAAGCGCACGCTGAACGGCCCGGCCTGAACTGGTCCCGGCCCGTCCACGATCTTGAGCGCCTTGGCCGGCTGGCCGCACTCCTCCAGCTTGCGCGCGACATGCACGCCGGTGAAGGGGCGCGCATAGATCGGCGCGCGAAGCTGCGGCCAGAGGCGGCCCAACGCGCCGATATGGTCCTCGTGCGCGTGGGTGCAGAAGATGGCCTCCAGCTTGTCGGCCTGCTCCGCGATGAAGGAGGGATCGGCCATGACAAGCTCGATGCCCGGGGAGGTCTCCATGTCCCCGAAGCCCACCCCGCAATCGACCATGATCCAGCGCCGGTCAGCGCCCTTGCCATGGCCATAGAGATACATGTTCATCCCGATCTCCCCGGCGCCTCCAAGCGCCAGGAAGACGAGGTCAGAGTCCTTCGACATTCAGTCAGCCTTGTTTGTTCAGTTCATATACGGCCGCCAGTCCGCGCAGGGTGAGGTCGCCGTCGACGGCGTCGAAGACATCCGTGCCCCGCGCGAACAGCGGGGAAAGACCGCCCGTGGCGATCACTTTCATCTTGCGCCCCCGCTCTTCCATGATGCGGCGGCACAGTCCCTCCACGAGAGAGACATAACCCCAGTAGATGCCGGACTGCATGCAGGCCACGGTCTCCAGACCAACGACCCTCTCCGGCTTCGTCACGTCTATCTCCGGCAGCGCCGTGGCGACGTTCTCCAGCGCCTGGAGGGCCAGATTGACCCCCGGCGCGATCACGCCGCCCTCATAGGCGCCGTCCGTCCCCACCACGTCGAAGGTGGTGGCGGTGCCGAAATCCACAACGATCACATCCCCGCCATAGGCGCGGAAGGCCGAGAGCGTGTTGACCAGACGGTCCGCGCCCACGCGCGTGTTCGGCTCCACCCGAACCTCGATGCCAAGCTTCGTGCCCGGCTTTCCGACGACATACGGGCGGACGTGGAAATACTTGTCCGACAGCACGCGCAGATTGAACAGCGTGCCGGCGGCGGTGGAGGAGATCACGACCCCGTCGATCCGGTCGGCGGACAGGCCGTGATGGTTCATCAACTGGCGCAGCCAGACGAAATACTCGTCAGCCGTGCGTTTTATATCGGTGGCGCAGCGCCATTCCGCAAGGAAGGACTCCCCGTCATGCACGGCGAAGACCGAATTGGTGTTGCCCACATCGATGGCCAGAAGCACCCGGCGCCTCCTTCCCGATCTTTCCCGGTCAGGGGAAAACGACCTCCGCCGCCGAGATGCGACGCGGGCCCGCGGGGGTGTGTAGAACAAGCGCGCCGTCCGCGTCCAGATCGGCGAAGACGCCGCGCAGGGTCTCGGCCGGCAGGCGCGCCTCGATCTTCTGGCCCAGCCGGGCCGCGCGCGCGAGCCAGGCGTCGCGCAGCGGCCCGAAGCCCTGCGCCCTGTAAAGAGCGAGCCAGCGGGCGAAGGCGCCCGCCAGGATCTCCAGCGCCGCCTCCGGCGCCGGGGGCGCGACCCCCTGCGCGGCCAGAGAGGTCGGCGGAAACGCCGCGCCCGGCTCCGCCGGCGGATGGGAGGCGAGGTTGACGCCGATGCCCACCGACACCCAGTCCAGCGCGCCCGCGCGGCCCTCGCTCTCCAGCAGGATCCCGGCCGCCTTGCCGCCCTCAAGCAGCGCGTCGTTGGGCCATTTCATCTCGACCCGCGCGCGGGGGGCGCAGGCGCCCAGCAGATCCCCCACGGCCAGCGCGCCGACAAAGGAGAGCCGCGCCGCATCGGCGGCGCCGGTCTTCGGCCGCAGCAGCAGCGTCGCGTTGAGGTTGCCCTCGGGCGCCCGCCAGACCTTGCCGCGCCGCCCGCGCCCGCCCGTCTGGCGCCGCGCCATGATCCAGAGGGGCCCCGGCTCCCCGGCCGCGGCGCGCGCCCGGGCCTCGTCCATGGTGGAGGCCGTCTCCTCCAGGATCAGCCGGCCATGGCCGGCCGGCCAGCCGCCGCTCATGCGCTCACGGGAAGAGCGACGCGGCGGCGGCCTGCGCCAGCTCGGGCACGCCAAAGAGGTTGACCACCGGCAGCCAGCCCAGGCTCATCGCCAGCGCCGTCGCCGACAGAGCCATTCCGTGGGCCAGCGGCATGCCGCCCGTCAGGCCCTCGCCCGCCTCGTCGAAATACATCACCTTGACGATGCGCAGGTAGTAGAAGGCGCCGATCACGGAGGCGATCGCCCCCGCGATCGCCAGCGGCGCGAGGCCCGCCTCCACCGCTGCCATGAAGGCGAACCACTTGCCGAAGAAACCCACCAGCGGGGGGATGCCGGCCAGCGAGAACATCAGCGCCCCGAGCGCAAGCGCCTGCCCGGGCCGGGCCTTGGACAGCCCCGCCAGGTCGGCGATCTCGGTCACCGGCTTGCCGTCGCGCTCCATCGTCAGGATGAAGGCGAAGACGCCCACATTCATGGTCACATAGATCGCCAGGTAGATCAGCAGCGCCCGCGCCCCCTCCTCCGTCCCGGCGGCGAGGCCGACAAGCGCGAAGCCCATATGGGCGATGGAGGAATAGGCCATCAGCCGTTTCAGCCCCGTCTGCCGGATAGCCGCGACCGAGCCCAGGAACATCGAGGCCACGGCGAGGAAGGCGAGGATCTGCTGCCAGTCAGCCACGGCGCCGGCGAAGCCGTCGAACAGCACGCGCGCGAACAGCGCGCCCGCCGCCGCCTTGGGGGCGGTGGCGAAGAAGGCCGTGGCCGGGGTCGGCGCGCCCTCGTAGACGTCCGGCGTCCACATGTGGAAAGGCGCGGCGGAGAGCTTGAAGGCGAGCCCGGCGGAGAGGAAGGCCATGCCGAAGAGCAGGCCGAGCGAGAGCTCCTCCTCCATCACCACCGCGCCGATGGAGTCGAACCGCGTGGCCCCGGTGTAGCCATAGACCATGGAGGCGCCGTAGAGCAGCAGGCCGGAGCTCAGCGCGCCGAGCACGAAGTATTTCAGCCCCGCCTCCGTCGAGCGCAGGCTGTCGCGCCGGAAGGCGGCCATCACGTAGGCGGCCAGCGACTGCAGCTCGAGCCCCATGTAGAGGCTCATCAGGTCCCCGGCGGAGACCATGATCATCATGCCCAGCACGCCGAGCGCGACCAGCACCGGATACTCGAACTTCAGGATCCGCTGCCGGGTCATGTAGCCTTCGGACAGGATCAGGATGATCGCCGCGCCGAAAAGGATCACGACCTTGGCGAAGCGCGCGAAGCCGTCCGCCACGAAGGCGCCGTTGAAGGCCGTCACATCGCCCGAGCCGAACCCCGCGACCAGCCCCAGCCCGGCCAGCACCGCCGCCGTGACCCAGCAGAGCGGCCCGGCGAGACGCTCCCCCGCGCCGAAGGCGCCGGCCATCAGCGCGCCCATGGAGAAGACCGCCAGCAGAAGCTCGGGCAGGATGACGGAAATGTCGTGGCTCAGCATCTCAGTGCGCTCCCCCGGCGCGCGCGGCGTCCGCATACTGGGTCAGGCCGTGGGACTCGGCGGCGGCCACGGCGGTGTCCACGCCGGCGACCAGCTCTTCCACGGCCGGTCCGAAGACGTCGGTGATCAGGCTGGGATAGACGCCCAGCAGCAGGGTGCCGACGATCAGGGGCGCGAACAGCGCCCGCTCGCGCGGCGTGATGTCCTGGATGGTCTGCAGCGACTGCTTGATCAGGTCGCCGAAGACCACCCGGCGATACAGCCACAGCGCGTAGCCGGCCGAGAGGATCACGCCCGTCGCGGCGCCGGCCGCGGCCCAGGTGTTCACCTGGTAGGTTCCGGCGAGCGTCAGGAACTCGCCCACGAAGCCCGAGGTCCCCGGCAGGCCGACATTGCCCATGGTGAACAGCATGAAGACCAGCGCATAGGCCGGCATGCGCACCGCCAGCCCGCCATAGGCCGCGATGTCGCGCGTGTGCATCCGGTCGTAGATCACGCCGACGATCATGAAGAGCGCGCCGGAGATGAAGCCGTGGCTGATCATCTGGAAGATGGCGCCGTCGATCCCCTGCCGGTTGGCCGCGAAGATGCCCAGCGTCACGAAGCCCATATGCGCCACCGAGGAGTAGGCGATGAGCTTCTTCATGTCCTCCTGCATCATGGCGACCAGCGAGGTGTAGATGATCGCCGCGACGGAGAGGAAGAACACGAAGTCCGTCATCAGCTCCGAGGCCACCGGGAACATGGGCAGCGAGAAGCGCAGGAAGCCGTAGCCGCCCATCTTCAGCAGGATCGCCGCCAGCACGACGGAGCCCGCGGTGGGCGCCTGCACATGCGCGTCCGGCAGCCAGGTGTGCACCGGCCACATCGGCATCTTCACCGCGAAGCTGGCGAAGAAGGCGAGCCAGAGCAGCGTCTGGAAGCCGCCCAGGATCTGCCAGCCCAGGATCTCGATCGGGCCGGCGTCGAACTCGTGCGCCAGCAGCGACGGGATGTCGGAGGTGCCCGCGTCCCAGTACATCGCGATCATCGCGATGAGCATCAGCATCGAGCCGAGCAGCGTGTAGAGGAAGAACTTGAAGGCGGCGTAGATCCGCTCCTTGCCCCCCCAGATGCCGATGATCAGGAACATCGGGATCAGGCCGGCCTCGAAGAACAGGTAGAACAGCACGATGTCGAGGCTGACGAAGACGCCGATCATCAGCGTCTCCAGAATGAGGAACGCGGCCATGTATTCCTTGACGCGGTGCGTGACGTTCCACGAGACGCCGATCACGATCGGCATCAGGAAGGTCGTCAGCATCACGAACAGGATGGAGACCCCGTCCACCCCCAGCTTGTAGTTGAGGCCGAGCAGCCACTCGCCCTCCTCCACGAACTGGAAGCCGCCGCCGGGCTCGAACCCCGTCAGGACCACCAGCGACAGCAGGAAGGTCGCGGAGGTCGTCAGCAGCGCCACCACCTTGGCGTTGAGCTGCGCCGCCGCGTCCTCCCCGCGCAGGATCAGGATCAGGACCAGCGCCCCCAGCAGGGGCAGGAAGGTCACGAGAGTGAGGATGTTGCTCATTACCGCGCCCCCCCGGCGAGCGACAGCCAGGTCACGAGGATCGACACGCCGATCAGGATGACGAAGGCGTAGTGGAAGACGTAGCCGGACTGGAACCGGCCCGCGAGCCGCGCCATCCAGGGCACCACGCCCATGGACAGGCCGTTGATCAGCCCGTCCACGACCGCGCCGTCGCCGCGCTTCCACAGGGTCCGGCCGAGCCACATGGCCGGGCCGACGAAGACCCGGTCATAGAGCTCGTCGAAGTACCACTTGTTGAGCAGGAAGCGGTAGGCGCCGTGGTGGCGCTGGGCCAGCGCCTTCGGCATCGCGGGATCGGCGATGTAGAACCAGTACGCCACGCCGAGGCCGCCCAGCATCGCGACGAAGGGCGAGAGCTTCACCCAGCCCGGCACGCCGTGGCTGTCATGCATGACGTGGTTGCCCTCGGCCATGAAGATCGAGGCGCCGAACCAGGCCTCGGCCGAATCCCCGCCGATGAAGGGATAGTAGAAGGCCACGCCCGCGATCACCGCGCCGGCGCCGAGGACGTAGAGCGGCCACATCATCACCTTCGGGCTCTCATGCGCCTCCTCCCAGTGCTTCCGGTCCCGCGGCTCGCCGAAGAAGGTGAGGAAGATCAGCCGCCAGGAGTAGAAGGAGGTGAAGGCGGCGGCGATCACCAGCAGGGCGAAGGCGAACTCGCCCACGCCGGTGTGCGCCGCGAAGGCGCCCTCGATGATCGCGTCCTTGGACACGAAGCCGGCCAGCCCGATCGGCAGGCCGAACAGGTCGTAGCTGAAGGGGATGCCCACGCCGGTGATCGCCAGCGTGCCCACCAGCATCATCGCGAAGGTCACCGGGATCTTGTGGCGAAGCCCGCCGTATTTCCGCATGTCCTGCTCGTGATGCATGGCATGGATGACGGAGCCCGCGCCGAGGAACAGCAGCGCCTTGAAGAAGGCGTGCGTGAACAGGTGGAACATCGCCGCCTGGTAGTACCCCACCCCCGCGGCCACGAACATGTAGCCCAGCTGGGAGCAGGTGGAGTAGGCGATCACCCGCTTGATGTCGTTCTGCACCAGCCCGACGGTGGCCGCGAAGAAGGCCGTCACGGCGCCGATGACCACCACGAAAGCCGTCGCCTGCGGCGCGTATTCCATCACCGGCGACATGCGGCAGACCAGGAACACGCCCGCCGTCACCATCGTCGCGGCATGGATCAGCGCGGAGACCGGCGTGGGGCCCTCCATCGCGTCCGGCAGCCAGGTGTGCAGGATGATCTGCGCCGACTTGCCCATGGCCCCGATGAAGAGGAGGAAGGCCGCCAGCTCCGCGGCGTTCCACTCGGCCCACAGGAAGGCGACCTGCGTCTGCGCCAGCTCCGGCGCGGCGGCGAAGATGGTGTCGAGATCGACGGAATCGACCAGCCAGTAGAGCGTGAATATCCCCAGCAGGAAGCCGAAATCCCCGACCCGGTTGACGATGAAGGCCTTGATCGCCGCCGCGTTGGCCGAGGGTTTCTTCCACCAGAACCCGATCAGCAGGTAGGAGGCGAGGCCCACGCCCTCCCAGCCGAAGAACAGCTGCAGCAGGTTGTCGCCGGTCACCAGCGCCAGCATCGCGAAGGAGAACAGCGACAGGTAGGAGAAGAAGCGCGGCTTGGCGTCGTCCTCCTCCATGTAACCCACGGAGTAGAGATGCACGAGCGCGGAGACGGTGGTGACCACCACCAGCATCACCGAGGTCAGCCGGTCGAGCCGCACGCCCCAGTCCACGCTCAGCGTGCCGGAGTCGATCCAGCGGAAGAGGCTGACTTTCTCCGTGCCCTCGGGCAGCGCGAACAGGATGATCCAGGCGAAGACCATCGCGACCATCATGATCCCGGTGGTCAGCAGCATCGCCCCGCGCTCGCCCGTCCAGCGCCAGCCGAGGCCGGCGACGACGGCCCCCGCGAGCGGGCCGAGCAGGATGAAGAGGGTCAGGGTCTCGAGCATCCCGTCACCCCTTCATCATGTTGACGTCCTCGACCGCGATGCTTCCGCGGTTGCGGAAGAAGCAGACGAGGATGGCCAGGCCGATGGCGGCCTCGGCGGCCGCGACGGTCAGCACGAACAGCGCGAAGACCTGCCCGGCGAGGTCGCCCAGATACGCCGAGAAGGCGATGAAGTTGATGTTGACCGAAAGCAGCATCAGCTCGATCGACATCAGGATGATGATGACGTTCTTCCGGTTGAGGAAGATGCCGAAGATGCCCGTGACGAACAGGATCGCCGCCACGGTCAGGTAGTGTTCCAGGCCGATGCCCGAGCTTTCCATGAGAGGTCCCCTCCTCGCGCCTGTCTCAGATGCCCTGCCCGGGCTTCACGTCCTTGAGCTCCACGGCCTCGTGCCGCTCGCGGTGGATCTGGGCCAGGATGTCCTGGCGCTTGACCCCCTCCTTGTGGCGCAGCGTCAGCACGATGGCGCCGATCATCGCCGTCAGAAGGATCAGCCCCGCCAGCTGGAACAGCAGGACGTAGTCCGTGTAGATCAGCCGCCCCAGCGCCCGGGTGTTCTCCACCTCCTCCGGCACGGGAGCCACGGCCACCCGCATCTGCGGGGCCAGGTCCGCGAACACCCAGGAGCCGGCGACGAGGCCCAGCTGGATCAGCAGCACCAGCCCGATCAGCAGCCCCACCGGCAGATACTCCGCGAAGCCCGAGCGCAGCGAGGCGAAGTCCACGTCGAGCATCATGACGACGAAAAGGAACAGCACCGCGACCGCGCCCACATAGACGATGGCCAGCAGCATGGCCGCGAACTCCGCCCCCAGCAGGACGAACAGCCCCGCGGAGGAGAAGAAGGCCAGGATCAGCCAGAGCACCGAGTGCACCGGATTGCGCGCCAGCACGGTCAGCAGCCCCGCGGCGACCGCCGTGCAGGCGAACAGGTAGAAGGCGAGCGTGGCCACCGTCATGCGTCCGTCCCCGTCTTGGCCGCCGGGTTCAGCGGCAGTCGTTTCCTCTCGCGCGCCAGGTCTCGGCCCGCCAGGGAGCCTCCGGACCGTCGGGCGCGCGCCCGAATTCGATCTCCAGATCGCAGTCGCGCGTCACCACATGCGGCTGCGGCCAAGGATAGCCGCGCCCGAACCACGGGCCGCCCGGATACACCGAGACGTCGCGCCAAGACCAGCGCAGAATCCGGACCTCCTCCGTCTCCACCGAGGCGTCCGGAACGCCCAGATCGCGCACGATGGAAAGCTGCGTGCGGCCCATCAGCCCGTCCATCCGGGCGTCGAACCCCGACCCCGGCGAGACGCAGGCCGCCAGAAGCGGCGCCAGCGCGAGAAGGGAGAGGCGTTTCACTCCGCTCCCTCACCGGTAGGGCGCGTCGAGTTCGAGGTTGCGGGCGATCTCCCGCTCCCAGCGCTCGCCGTTCTCGAGCAGCTTCTCCTTGTTGTAGAAGAGCTCCTCGCGCGTCTCGGTGGCGAACTCGAAGTTCGGACCCTCGACGATCGCGTCCACCGGGCAGGCCTCCTGGCAGAAGCCGCAGTAGATGCACTTCGTCATGTCGATGTCGTAGCGCGTCGTACGTCGCGACCCGTCGTCCCGCGGCTCCGCCTCGATGGTGATCGCCTGGGCGGGGCAGATCGCCTCGCACAGCTTGCAGGCGATGCACCGCTCCTCCCCGTTGGGATAGCGGCGCAGCGCGTGCTCGCCCCGGAAACGGGGGCTGAGCGGGCCCTTCTCGAACGGGTAGTTGAGCGTCGCCTTGGGCTTGAAGAAGTACTTGAAGCCCAGCCGGAAGCCCTGGATGAAGTCCGCCAGCACGAAGTAGCGGGCGGCGCGCGCGTAGGAGAACGCCATTGTCAGTCTCTCCTCACCAGCGGGCGTAGCCGGGCACGCCGTACTGCGCCAGGCCGGCCGCGATCACGACCCAGGCCAGCGACAGGGGCAGGAACACCTTCCAGCCCAGCCGCATCAGCTGGTCGTAGCGGAAACGGGGGACGACGGCCTTCACCATGGCGAACATGAAGAAGAACATCACCACCTTGAGCACGAACCAGAACACGCCGTCGGGCAGGCCCGGGATGGGCGAGAGCCAGCCGCCGAAGAACAGCACGGTCATCAGCGCGCACATCAGCACGATCGCCGTGTACTCGCCGACCATGAACAGCAGGTAGGGGGTGGAGGAGTACTCCACCTGGTAGCCCGCCACCAGCTCCGACTCCGCCTCCGGCAGGTCGAAGGGCGGGCGGTTGGTCTCGGCCAGCGCCGAGATGAAGAACATGATCATCACCGGGAAATGCGGCAGCCAGTACCAGCTGAACAGCCCGTAGGCCCCGTCCTGCGCGCGCACGATCTCCGACAGGTTCAGCGAGCCCGTGGTGATCAGCACGCCCACGATGATGAAGCCGATCGAGACCTCGTAGGAGACCATCTGCGCGGCAGAGCGCAGCCCGCCCAGGAAGGGATACTTCGAGTTCGAGGCCCAGCCGCCCATGATCACGCCGTAGACCTCCAGCGAGGAGACGGCGAAGATGAACAGTATCCCGACATTGAGGTCGGAGACCACCCACCCCTCGTTGAACGGGATCACCGCCCAGGCGGTGGCGGCCAGCACGAAGCTGATCAGCGGGGCCAGGAAGAACACCGCCTTGTCGGCCCCCGCCGGCACCACGATCTCCTTCATCGCGAATTTCGCGAAATCCGCGAAGGACTGCAGCAGCCCGTAGGGCCCCACCACGTTGATCGACTTGCGCAGCTGCACCGCGCCCCAGACCTTGCGGTCCATCCACAGCAGGAAAGCGAGCGACACGAGCACGCTCACCATGACGGCGAGGCACTGCACGATGATGATCAGGCCGGGAATGCCGTAGGTCGACCAGAAACCGGTTTCCATATCCATCACTCCGCGGCCATCGGCTGCTGCGCTTCGCGTTCCTTCCGCCGGCGGCTCAGCTCCGCCATGACGGTGGAGGCCCGGCAGATCGGGTTGACCAGGTAGTGGTCCTCGACAGGGCTGCGGAACGGCGCGCGGTCGAGCTCCCCGATCTCGGGAGCGCGCCCCTCGTTCTTCGGCACGTTGTCGATGGTCCCCAGATGCGGGACCGCCTCGATCATCTTCGCGCGCAGCTGATGCAGGCTGTCATACGGAAGCGCCTCGCCCAGCCGGGCCGAGAGCGCGCGCAGGATCGCCCAGTTCTCCCGCGCCTCGCCCGGCGGGAAGTTGGCGCGCACGGCCATTTGCGGGCGGCCCTCGAAATTGACGAAGATGCCGGATTCCTCGGTGTAGGCGGCCCCCGGCAGGATCACGTCCGCCCGGTGCGCGCCCCGGTCGCCGTGGGAGCCCTGGTAGACCACAAAGGGCCCCTCCGGAATGTCGATCTCGTCCGCTCCTAGGTTGAAGACGACGTCGGCGCCAAGCGCGGCCTGCACGCCCCCCTCGGCGACGGCACCGACATCCAGCGCGCCGACGCGGCTCGCCGCCGTGTGCAGCGTCAGGAAGCCGCTGTCGGTCATCTCCGCCACGCGCATGGCGGCGGCCAGCACGGCCTCCCCGTCCTCGCGCGCGACGGCCCCGGCGCCCAGCACGATGACGGAGCGCTTGCCGTCCAGGTCCTCCGCCCCTTCGTCCAGCATCGCCCACAGCGTCTCGGGCCCCTCGCCCAGATGGACGCAGTCATAGGTCAGGTCCGCGGCCTCCCCGATCACGGAGACCTCCGCGCCCGCCAGCCAGGCCTTGCGGATGCGCGCGTTGAACACCGGCGCCTCCTGCCGCGGGTTCGTCCCCACCAGCAGGATGCGCTCGGCGCTCTCGATGTCCTCGATGGTCGTCGTGCCGGCATAGGCCGCGCGGTTGTCCGCAGGCAGCTTCGCGCCGTCCGTGCGGCTTTCAACGACCCCGCCGCGGCCCTCGATCAGCTGCTTGAGCGCAAAGGCCGCCTCGGTCGGCGCCAGGTCGCCCACGACGCCCGCGACAGACTTGCCTTCCATCGCTTCGGCCACCGCATCGAAGGCCTCCGACCAGCTCGCCGGACGCAGCTTGCCTTCGCGGCGCACATAGGGCCGATCCAGCCGCTGGCGGCGCAGCCCGTCCCAGATGAAACGCGAGCGGTCGGAGAGCCACTCCTCGTTCACCCCGTCATGGTTGCGCGGCATAATGCGCATCACCTCGCGCCCGCGGACATCCACCCGGATGTTGGAGCCCAGCGCGTCGACGACGTCGATGGTCTCGGTCTTGGTCAGCTCCCAGGGGCGGGCGGTGAAGGCATAGGGCTTGGACGTCAGCGCGCCGACCGGGCACAGGTCGATGATGTTGCCCTGCAGCTCCGAGGTCAGCGTCTGGCCGAGATAGGAGGTGATTTCCGAGTCCTCCCCGCGCCCGGTCTGCCCCATCTCCGCCACGCCGGCGACCTCGGTGATGAAGCGCACGCAGCGGGTGCAGGAGATGCAGCGCGTCATGCAGGTCCCGACCAGCGGCCCCAGATCCGGATCGATGGCCGCGCGCTTGGGCTCGCGGAAGCGGGAGAAGTCCACACCGTAGGCCATGGCCTGATCCTGCAGGTCGCACTCGCCCCCCTGGTCGCAGATCGGGCAGTCGAGGGGATGGTTGATGAGCAGGAACTCCATCACCCCCTCGCGCGCCTTCTTGACCATGGGGGTGTTGGTGAAGACCTCCGGCGGCTCGCCCTCCGGCCCCGGGCGCAGGTCGCGCACCTGCATGGCGCAGGAGGCCGCAGGCTTCGGCGGGCCGCCCTTCACCTCCACCAGGCACATGCGGCAGTTGCCGGCGATGCTCAGCCGCTCGTGGTAGCAGAAGCGCGGGATCTCCACCCCGGCCTCCTCGCAGGCCTGGATCAGGGTCATGGCCGGATCGACCTCGATCTCCTGCCCGTCGATCTTGATGGTCCTGAGCTCGGTCATGATCTCACTCCGCCGCCACGGCGCTGACGCGGCCCGTGCGCTTGTGCCTGATGCGGTCCTCGATCTCGTCGCGGAAATGCCGGATCAGGCCCTGGATCGGCCAGGCCGCCGCATCCCCCAGCGCGCAGATCGTGTGGCCTTCCACCTGCTTGGAGACGTCGAGGAGCATGTCGATCTCCTCGGGCTCCGCGTCGCCGGTGACCAGCCGCTCCATGACCCGCATCATCCAGCCGGTCCCCTCGCGGCAGGGCGTGCACTGCCCGCAGCTCTCGTGCTTGTAGAACTTCGACAGCCGCCAGATCGCCTTGATGACGTCGGTGGACTGGTCCATCACGATCACCGCCGCGGTGCCGAGCCCCGAGCGCAGATCCTTCTGCAGGTAGTCGTAGTCCATCAGCCCGTCGCGCATGTCCTCGCCCCGCACGCAGGGCACGGAGGAGCCGCCCGGGATCACCGCCTTGAGGTTGTCCCAGCCCCCGCGCACGCCGCCGCAGTGCCGTTCGATCAGCTCGTGGAAGGGGATCGACATGCTCTCCTCCACCACGCAGGGCTCGTTGACGTGGCCGGAGACGGCGAAGATCTTGGTGCCGGTGTTGTTCTGCCGCCCGAAGCTCGCGAACCAGTCCGCGCCGCGCCGCAGGATGGTCGGGGTGACGG
The DNA here is from genome assembly GCA_051747505.1 of Pseudomonadota bacterium. Taxonomy (GTDB): domain Bacteria; phylum Pseudomonadota; class Alphaproteobacteria; order Rhodobacterales; family Rhodobacteraceae; genus Albimonas. The sequence goes on from JBNJGE010000005.1 coordinate 38,334, forward strand.
CGATCGACTCCACGTTGTTCACCGTGGTCGGGCAGCCCCAGAGGCCGGTGTTGGCCGGGAAGGGCGGCTTGAGGCGCGGCATGCCCTTCTTGCCCTCGAGGCTTTCGAGCAGCGCCGTCTCCTCGCCGCAGATATAGGCCCCCGCGCCGTGATGCAGGTAGAGGTCGAAGTCCCAGCCCGAGCCGGCGGCGTTCTTCCCCAGCAGCCCGGCCTCATAGGCCTCGTCGATGGCGATCTGCAGCGCCTCGCGCTCACGGATGAACTCGCCGCGGATGTAGATGTAGCCCGCGTTCGCCCCCATCCCGAAGCCCGCGATCAGGCAGCCTTCCACCAGCGTGTGGGGGTCGTGGCGCATGATCTCCCGGTCCTTGCAGGTGCCGGGCTCGGACTCGTCGGCGTTCACGACCAGGTAGTGCGGCCGACCGTCCGACTCCTTCGGCATGAAGGACCATTTCAGGCCGGTCGGGAAGCCCGCGCCCCCGCGCCCGCGCAGGCCGGACTTCTTGATCTCCTCCACGATCGCGTCGCGCCCGCGGGCGATCAGCCCCGCGGTGTCGTCCCAGATCCCCCGGGCCCGCGCGCCCTTCAGGCTGCGGTCCTTCATCCCGTAGAGGTTCTGGAAGATCCGGTCCTCGTCGCGCAGCATTCGCGTCACTCCTTATCGGCGCCCTTGCGCCAGACCAGAAACAGGGTCACGAGCGCCCAGCCCAGCGCCGCCAGGCACAGCATGTCGAGCAGGATGGCGAAGCGGGGCGCCAGGCCCAGCTCGCCGCCCAGCAGGCTCAGCCCGAACCACAGCAGCATCGCCACCACGATGACGATGCTCGCCAGCCGGACCGTCGCCCTGTCCCTTTCGCTGCGCACGCCGTGCATCCGCCTTTCCGCGTCCTCAGTCCCCGCCGTGCTCCGGCGTCCGCTCCGCCCGCTCCCGCGCGTCCAGCTCGCCCGCCTGGGCGCGCCAGTCGTCGCGGGTCGTCCCCGGCATGTTCCTGTGCACCCAGGCCAGCTCGGCGTCCGACCAGCCGGCGATCTGGGAGAAATGGAAGATCCCGTGCTCGTTCAGCCAGCGCTCCACCGCCGGGCCGACGCCGTGCAGCTGCTGCAGATCATCCGCCTTGCCGTTGATCGCCTCGGCCAGCGCCGCGGGCTGGATCGCCTCGATCTCCTCGGAGGGCGTCGGGCGCGGCTCCGCGTCCGCGCGCGGCTCGCCCGGGGCGGGCTGCGGCGGCGCCGGCGGCGGGCCGCCGTCGCTGTTGATCATGTCGGCGGAGGCGAACGGCTCCTCCCCCGTGATGCGCTTGACCGTGTCGCCCATGCGCAGCGCCAGCTCGACGGAGGCGTTGCGCGCGTTGCGCTCCGCCTCCGGGATCACCAGCGAGGTCAGCCCGGACTTCGGCTCGGAGGCGTAGCGCCCGCCCTGCGGGCCGGGCGTCGGAACCTCGCCGCGGGCCAGCATGTCGAGGATCTCACTGAGGCTCTCGGCCGTCAGGTCCTCGTAATAGTCCTTGCCGATCTGGGCCATCGGCGCGTTGGCGCAGGCGCCCAGGCACTCGACCTCCTCCCAGGAGAACAGCCCGTCGCGATATACGGTGTGCGGCTCCGGCCCGATCTTCTCCCGGCACACGCCGATCAGGTCCTCCGCCCCGCAGATCATGCAGGAGGTCGTGCCGCAGACCTGCACATGGTAGCGGCCCACGGGCGAGAGCTGGAACATGAAGTAGAAGCTCGCGACCTCCAGCACCCGGATCCTGTCCATGTCCAGCAGGTCGGCCACGTACTCGATCATCGGGCGGGTGACCCAGCCCTCCTGCTCCTGCGCGCGCCACAGGATCGGGATCACGGCCGAGGCCTGGCGCCCCTCCGGATACTTCTCCATCTGCTCCTTCGCCCAGGCGAGGTTCGCCGGCGTGAACTCGAAGCTCTCGGGCTGCTCGGGATGAAGACGGCGAAGCATCAGCGATCGATCTCCCCGAAGACGACGTCCAGCGAGCCGAGGATGGCCGCGACGTCCGCCAGCTGGTGGCCCCTGCAGACATGATCCATGGCCGCGAGATGCGGGTAGCCCGGCGCGCGCAGCTTGGCGCGGTAGGGCCGGTTGCTGCCGTCGGAGACGAGATAGACCCCGAACTCGCCCTTGGGCGCCTCGACGGCGGCGTAGACCTCGCCCTCCGGCACATGGAAGCCCTCGGTGTAGAGCTTGAAGTGATGGATCAGCGCTTCCATCGACCGCTTCATCTCCGCGCGGTCGGGCGGGCTGAGCTTGCCGCGATGGATCACCGGCTCGCCCTTGCATTCATCAAGCTTCTCAATGCACTGGCGCATGATTTTCACGCTCTCTCGCATCTCCTCCATGCGCACGAGATAGCGGTCGTAGCAGTCCCCGTTCTTCCCCACGGGAATCTGGAACTCCATCTCGTCGTAGCACTCGTAGGGCTGCGCCCGGCGCAGGTCCCAAGCCATGCCGGAGCCGCGCACCATCACGCCGGAGAAGCCCCAGGCCTGCGCCTCATCCTTCGTGACCACGCCGATATCGACGTTGCGCTGCTTGAAGATGCGGTTGTCCGTCAGCAGGCCTTCGAGGTCGTCGCAGACCTCGAGGAAGGGCTCCGTCCAGTCCATGATGTCCTGCAGCAGCTCGGGCGGCAGGTCCTGATGCACGCCGCCTGGGCGGAAATAGGCCGCGTGCAGGCGCGCCCCGCAGGCGCGCTCGTAGAAGACCATCAGCTTCTCGCGCTCCTCGAAGCCCCAGAGCGGCGGAGTCAGCGCGCCGACGTCCATGGCCTGCGTGGTGACGTTGAGAAGATGGTTGAGGATGCGCCCGATCTCGCAGAACAGCACCCGGATCAGCTGACCGCGCCGCGGAACCTCCACCCCGACCAGCTTCTCGATCGCCAGGCACCAGGCGTGCTCCTGGTTCATGGGGGCGACGTAGTCCAGCCGGTCGAAATAGGGCAGGTTCTGGAGGTAGGTGCGGCTTTCCATCAGCTTCTCGGTGCCGCGATGCAGCAGCCCGATATGCGGGTCCACCCGCTCCACGATCTCGCCGTCCAGCTCCAGCACAAGCCGAAGAACGCCATGCGCCGCAGGGTGTTGCGGCCCGAAGTTCAGGTTGAAGTTGCGGATCCGCTGCTCGACCGTCTGGAAATCGGAGCCGTCCATCACTTCGCCTCCGCCTTGTCGTCGCCGGGAAGGATGTACTCGGCCCCTTCCCACGGGCTCATGAAGTCGAACAGCCGGTAGTCCTGGGTCAGGCTCACGGGCTCGTAGACGACGCGCTTGAGCGCCTCGTCATAGCGCACCTCGGTGTAGCCCGTGGTGGGGAAATCCTTGCGCAGCGGGTGCCCGCGGAAGCCGTAGTCGGTCAGGATCCGCCGCAGGTCCGGATGGCCGGAGAACATCACGCCGAACATGTCGAACACCTCGCGCTCGAACCAGTCGGCGCAGGGATGCAGGGAGGTGATCGAGGGGCAGATCTCGTCCTCCCGCGCCTTGGCCTTCAGGCGGATGCGCAGGTTCTGGCGCATGGACAGGAAGTGGTAGACGAGGTCGAAGCGCTGCTCCCGCCCCGGCCAGTCCACGCCC
>JBNJGE010000006.1:0-41097 GCA_051747505.1 Pseudomonadota bacterium
CTTTCCTGCAAAGCTGTCCTCCCATCCATCGCCAAATCCGCGACGAAGGGAACAGCAGGCGATCCCGTCAGCCAGTAAGGGGGTGTAGCCGCCGCTTACACCTGAATAGGCGGCCTCCGCCAATGGATCCGTCACGCCACCGGTTCACCGGCACACCCGCGCCTGCGCCCGCATGACCGCATAGTCGCTCAGCATCTGCGCGATCGCCGAGCCTCCCGGCAGCGCCTCCACCTCCTCAGCCGCCCGCGCCAGGAAGGCGCGGTCGTACTCCACGACCGGCGGACACACCGCCGCAGCTGGCTCAGAACCACCCGTCGCGCATCCGCCGAGCAAGCTCGCCGCGATCGCGAGGCCGACGCGTTGCGGCCTCCAGCATGCGTTTGCGCACCACATCGTTCCTCTCCAGCTGCTCGAGACGCTCCGCCAGCCGCCCGGCTCGCTCGCCGGCGCGGCGGACGGCGAGCAGGAAGAGCAGGACGACGAGCGCGATGATCGCCCAGCGCGCCAGCCGCAGGGCCCAGGGCCGCGCGACCAGCCAGCCGATGAGCGCGGCCGTCATCGCCGCCCCCGGCGCCAGTCGTCCCAGCGCGCGTAGAGCGCGACGCCGAGGCCGATCAGCGCGACCGCGACCAGGATCCAGCGCAACGCGTCGAGATGGGGGACCAGAGGCTGCAGCGCGCTCTGCGTCTCCGTGACCGCCTCCTGGACCACCTCGACGCCCGCCGCTCCGAGCGTGGCGACGCCGGCGGCCCCGCCGCCCTTCATCGTGCGGCTATGGCTGAGCGGCTTGCGCGGAGGCGGCTCGGGCGAGAAGCGCGGCGCGCCCGTCGGCCAGCGCTCGCCCCACTCGCGGGCCGGCCCGAGGTCGATATGCATGAGGTCATGATGCCTCTCGGGATAGAAGCCGAACCCTTGGAAGCCCACTTCCCGCGCGGTCTGCTCGAAGGCGTGCGGGTCGTGGTTCGCCATGGCGATGTCGAAAGCGGTGCCGCGCATATGCCTGGAGCGGGGCGCGCCGCCGACGGCGCGGTTGTGAGCGGGGCTGCGGTAGCCCGAGCGCACGATCATCGGCCGGCCAATCCGGTCGCGCAGGGCTTGCAGGGCGTCAAGCGCGGTTTCGTCGATCAGCAGGCTTCCGCTGCCGCGGCAAGCGATCTCGGCGGGGAAGAAGTGGGGCCAGCGCCACGCGCCCGCGGGCACATCGCGCCAATGGCGGTGGAAGGTCGTGGGCATGAGGACGGTCCGCAACGAGAAAGCCCGCCGAGCGGCGGGCCGAGGAAACAGACGGAAGTGATGCGAGGGAGCGGAGAGGCGGCGCGCTAATGCCCGCTGCCGAAGAGCTCGAGCTTCACCGCCGCGCCGGTGAGCAGCGCGAGCACCAGGCCGGTCGTGAGCAGCCGCACCGCGGTGCGCACAGCGGTGCGGCGGACAAGTCTGATGCAGTCGACGAGCGAGCGCAGGTCGCGGATGTCGAGAGCGGCGCCCTCGCCCTCGAGCCCGACATCGGCGAGCGCGCGGCGCGCGCCCTTCTCGGCGGCGCGGGCGAGCATCAGTTCGAACTCGGGCTCGGACAATCTCGCGGACGGAAATCCTCGCTCTTCAGGAGCAGCTGCGCATCAGCGGGCTGCCCTACAGGGTGGTGGTGTTCACGCCCTCCCATGCCTTGGCCGAGGAGACCGCCGAGAAGTGGCGGGAGCACGGCGCGAAGGCCGCGGTGCTGCGCGGCTACAAGGCGCGCGATCCGGCGACCGGCCGCCCGATGTGCCATGATCCGGAGGCGGTCGATGCCGCAATTCTCGCAGGTTCTGATGTACAGCCGACGGCCTGCAGCAGCCACGGGCGGAGCTGCCGCTTCATCGAGGTCTGCGCCAAGCAGCGCAACCGAATGGAGGTGGCCGAGGCTGACGTCGTCGTGGCGGCATACGACGCGCTCTACACGGGATTTTCCATCGAGGCGTCGAGCATCGGCCTGCTGGTGGTGGACGAAGGTTGCTGGGCGCGGGCAATCTTCGAGACGCGCGGCCTCCACGTGGAGACCTTCGCCTCCGACAACGCGAATGCGTTCCGGGGCTCGAGCCGGCGGGCCTTCGAGCGACAGGCGGCGGACCTCGCCGATCTCTCGGACCTGCGCGCGCGTGCGTCCAGGGCGCTGTCCGACATGCAAGCCGCCCCGGTGCGCAGCGCGCCTCTGAAGGCGGAGGGACTGGATGCGGAGAGCTGCCGCGCCGCCGCCGGGATCGAGCGCAAGCGCCTCGCCGATCCCGGCCTCTACCCCGGCATGTCGGCGACAGCGCGCGGCCCGGCCATCGAGACTGCGAAGCGAAACGCCCGCATCCGCAAGCACATCGAACTATGGGAGGCGTTGGGCGATCTGCTGGAGAGCGGCCGGGAGTATGCCGGGCGGCTCCGCATCGCGCCGCCGGACCCCGAGACGGACCGGCGCGCGATCGTCGTCAGCGGGATGAAGCCCGTGCATCCGAACTTCCGGGACATCCCGGTCCTGCATCTCGATGCGACGCTGCGCGCCGCGCTGGCGCGTCGGATCTTCCCGGACCTGGAGTTGGAGGAGATCGAGGCGGCGATGCCCCACGCGCGGCTGAAGCTGATCGCCGGGAGCTTCGGGAAAGGTTCGCTGTGCGCCGGGTCCGCGCGGGAGACGGCGGAGCGCCGCCGACGCGAGCGACGACTGGCGGAGTGCGTGGACTACGTGCGGTGGGAGGCGAAACGGGTCGCGCCCGGGCGCACCCTGGTGATCACCTACAAGGACTGCGAGGCGGCCTTCTCCGACATTCCGGGGGTCGCTACGGCGCATTTCAACGCCATCGCGGGTCTCGACGCTTACAAGGACGTGCGCCTGCTGGTCGTCGTCGGCCGGCCGCTCCCGTCTGCGCAGGAAGCGCGCCACATGGCGGGGGCCATCTTCGGCGCCTGGACCCGCGATCGTTACCAGAGCGTCCGCAAGGGCGTGCGCATGCGCGACGGCGGCGTGCGCGGCGTGAGCGTGCTGCGCTGCGAGGATGATGAGGCGGAGACTGTCCGCGCGGCGATCTGTGATGACGAGCTGATCCAGGCCATCGGGCGCGGCCGGGGCGTGAACCGCACGGCGGACGATCCGCTGGAGATGCAGGTGCTAGCCGATGTCGCCCTGCCGCTGGTGCACGACGAGGTGCGGGCCTGGGAGACGGTCGCGCCCGACCTCAGCGGATGCTGCTGGACGGCGTGGCGGTGGACAGCCCCGAAGACGCAGCGGCGCTCCACCCTGATGTCTTCGGTTCCGGCAACCAGGCGAAGCTGGCGTTCCAACGGGAGGGATTTAAGGGTCATTTCCCTATAAGAGACTCCTATAGGGATTTGACCCTTAAATCGGCCGCCTACCGTCGTCCCGGTCGCGGGCGTCAATGGCAGCGTGCGTGGTGGCTGGCAGATGATCCAGACCCACAGGAGAGGTTGGTCGAGGCAGTAGGGCCGGTTGCGAGCTGGCGGCCTCATTGATCCGAACCGTCGCCGCCCGTAGCGTCGCCGGGAAGCTGAGCGGAGGGCGCATCATGGAAACGGCGGCGTTTGAGGCGGGCGGCTACCGCTATATCCGAGGCCCCTTCCAGTATTCAGGCGGCGTGGCTGCGCAGCCGGGCTTCGCGATCGAGCGGGCGCGCTTCGCCCGGCCTGTGGGCATCGAGGAGGGCTTTCGCCGGATCGAGGCGCATCTCTCGGCGCTGGGACGTCCGCCGACGGCCTTCTGCGCCTGCGAGCTGCGCTCGCCTGCACCCTTCGACGACCAGGGCTTCATCGACTTCAACCGCATCTACGTGGGCACGCTGGAGCGGTGGGGCATCTTTCTGGACGAGGAGAACCCGGTCGCCCGCACGAATGTCTGTCCGGCCCACCACGCGCCCGAGGCGCCGAGCTTCGAGGCGTTCAGCTACACCGTGCCGGCCGAGAGCGCCGCGCCGTCCTTCGTGCTGTCGGGCGGGGGCGATGCGCGTCCGGGTCCGGCGCCATACGCGGAGCGCATCATCCGCTACGGCGAGACCTCCCCCGACGCGATGCGGGAGAAGGGACGCTTTGTGCTCGACCTGATGGAAGCGCGTCTGGATGCTCTCGGCTTCGGCTGGGCCGATGCGACGGCCGTCCAGGCCTACACGGTCGAGGATCTGCAGGCGGTGATGGCCGAGGAGATCGCCCCGCGCGGCGCGGCGCGCCCGGGCCTCGTGTGGCACTTCGCCAAGCCTCCCGTGGAGGGGCTCGCCTTCGAGATGGACGTGCGCGGGGTTGCGGTCGAGCGGGTGCTTCCCGCGTAACGCAGCGCTTCGTCCCGGACATGGTCTGGGCGCGCCTTCGCTCTTCCTGCATCCCGCTTTCGGGCGACTGCGGGCGATTGCGGAATAATGTCGTGATTACAATAACTTGCAACCCTGATATATTCGGCTCAGCGCACACACGCCCCGCGAATTTCCAAGTCGGGGCCGGTCGGGCGGGCGAGCGATGGGCAGGACGATCAGGAAGGACGAGCTGGCGACGGGCGCGGGGCTGCGGGTGGAGCAGCGGCCGGTGGAGGCGCTGGTTCCCTACGCCAGGAATGCGCGGACGCATGACGACGAGCAGGTGGCGCTGATCGCCGGCTCCATCCGCGAGTTCGGCTTCAACAATCCGGTGCTGGTGGACGGGGAGAATGGGGTGATCGCCGGGCACGGCCGGCTGATGGCGGCGCGCAGGCTGGGGCTGTCGGAGGTGCCGGTGATCGAGCTGGCGCATCTCGGCGAGGCCCAGAAGCGCGCGTATGTTCTCGCCGACAACAAGCTCACGGAGCGGGCCGGATGGGACCAGGCGATGCTGAGCCTGGAGGCGGTGGAGCTCGACGAGCTGGGCGTGGACCTGTCGCTGCTGGGCTTCGAGGCCGGCGAGATGGACGCGCTTCTCAGGGACGAGCAGCCGGACCCGCGCGAGGAGGAGACGCCTGAGCCGCCTGCGGAGCCGGTGAGCCGGCCGGGGGATCTCTGGCTGCTGGGGCCGCACCGGCTGCTCTGCGGCGACGCCACGGACCCCGAGGCGGTGGCGCGGCTGCTGGGAGGCGTGCGCCCACATCTGCTGGTCACCGACCCGCCCTACGGCGTCTCCTACGATCCGGCCTGGCGCAACGAGGCGGGGTCCGGGAAGACGAGGCGCACGGGCAGGGTGCTCAACGACGACCGGGCGGACTGGCGGGAGGCCTGGGCGCTGTTTCCCGGCGACGTGGCCTATGTCTGGCACGGGGCGCTGCATGCCGGGACGGTGGCCGGGAGCCTGGAGGCGGCGGGCTTCGAGATCCGCAGCCAGATCATCTGGGCGAAGGAGCGGCTGGTGATGAGCCGCGGGCACTACCACTGGCAGCACGAGCCCTGCTGGTACGCGGTCCGGGGCAAGGGCCACTGGTCGGGCGGGCGCAAGCAGACGACGCTGTGGAGCATCCCGAACCGCGACCAGGACGCCGAGACGGCGCACGGCACGCAGAAGCCGGTGGAGTGCATGCGCCGCCCCGTCCTCAACAACTCCAGCCGCGGACAGGCGGTCTACGAGCCGTTCTCGGGCTCGGGCACGACGCTGATCGCGGCGGAGACGACCGGCCGGGCCTGCCTCGCGATGGAGCTGGACCCGGCCTACGTCGACGTGGCGGTGCGGCGCTGGGAGGCCTTCGCGGGGAAGGAGGCGCGGCTGGAGGGCGGGGGGACCTTCGCGGAGATCACGGCGGAGCGGGAGCGATGAGCCAGAGCCGCGTCATGTCCCTGGTCGAGTCCGGCGCGAATGTCGGCGTCGGATACGCCGTGGCGGTCACGACGCAGATCCTCGTGTTTCCGGCGTTCGGGCTGCGGGTCTCGTTCTCCGAGAACCTCGCCATCGGGGCGGCCTTCACCGGCGTCTCGCTCGTGCGCAGCTACGCCCTGCGCCGGCTGTTCGAGCGGCTGCGGGGCCCGCCAGGGGGGAGGGGGGGATTGATTCTCACGGTGGATCTTCCGGAAACCGGCGGGGGCAGCTTTCTTCTCGCGGCCGCGAAATTCCCAGGGGGGTGTCAGGACGAAGGCGGCCCGGCAGACCGGCGCCTGGCGCCCGGCGACCGCGGGCCCGGAGGGAGAGATCGAGATGCGCGGACGAAAGCCGAAGCCGACCGCCCTGAAGGTTCTGGAGGGCAATCCCGGGAAGCGCCCTCTCCGGGGCGCGGAGCCGAGCCTGCCTCCGGCGCGGCCGGCCTGCCCGGCGCATCTCTCCCCGGTCGCCCGGGCGGAATGGGAGCGCCTCGTGGAGGTGCTGGAAGAGACCGGCGTGCTGACCTCCGCCGACCAGGGCGCTCTGGCCGCCTACTGCCAGGCCTATGGCCGATGGGTCGAGGCCGAACGCAGGCTCGCGGAGACGCCGGCGCTGCTGAAGACGCCGGCGGGCTATCTGCAGATCTCGCCATGGATGACGGTCGCCAACAAGCAGATGGAGCTGATGGCGCGGTTCATGGGCGAGCTTGGGCTGACGCCTGCCGCGCGCTCGCGGCTCGCCATCCAGCCGACGCGCGGGCCGAAGCCGTGGGAGTTCGACCCGGCGGCCGAGTTTTTCGACTGAGGCCGGCGGACGCGCCGCCGGCCCCGGGCGCCTCAGTCGGCGATGGCGTAGACGCGGCCGCGGCCCTCGACCTTGTCGCTGCGGACGTCGAGGCCGAGCCGCTTCCTGAGGGCGCCGGAGAGCGCGCCGCGGACGGTGTGCGGGGCCCAGCCGGTCGCCTCGGTCATCTCGTTGAGAGTGACCCCGCCCTCGCGCCGCAGCAGCTCGATCAGCGTCGCCTGCTTGGTGCCGGCGCGGGTCTTCGGGCCCGTCGCCGGTCCGGCCTCCTGAGGGCTCTCAGAGGCTTCGTCAGCCGCTTCGGGCTCCCGCAGGCCGAGCGCCTCGAAGGCCGCGTCTGTGGCCACGGGCGCGCTGTCCGGGCCGGTCTCGGCGGCAAGGCCGCGGTCGACGAGCGGGGCGAGGGTCTTCTTCGCGGCTCCGCCCTTCAGCCGCTCGGGCAGGGGCAGCAGGCTGCGGTCGGGCCGAGCGCAGGCGGCCGCCAGGACCGCGCGCTGGGTGTCGGTGAGGTCGGTCATGCTTCGCTCCTCTCTGGCAGGAGCGCCGGCCCATCCGGCGGCTCCTACCGGGCCGAGCCCCGCGACCAGGCGCGCGGGGCGGGGGCGAGCGCCGCGGCAGGCGATCCGGCGGCGGGGGTGTGTTCGCTCCGGTGGCCGGGCCGATCAACGCGGATCGCAGCAACGTCATTGCTTTCTCGGAGGCAGCGATGACCCGGGGACGCAAGCCGAAGCCGACGGCGCTGAAGAAGGCCGCGGGCAATCCGGGCAAGCGGGCGCTGAACCATGCCGAGCCTCAGCCGCCCGAGGGACTGCCGAGCTGCCCGCCGCATCTCTCCGACGTGGCGAAGGAGGAATGGGAGCGGGTGGCCCAGGCGCTCCACGACATGGGCGTGCTCTCGGTCGTGGACCGCGCGGGGCTCGCGGCCTACTGCCAGGCCTACGGGCGCTGGGTGGAGGCGGAGGAGAAGCTGCGCGAGGGGCCGCCGCTGATCAGGACGCCCTCGGGCCACGTCCAGCAGTCGCCCTGGATGGGGATCGCCAACAAGCAGCTGGAGCTCATGGGCCGCTACATGGCCGAGTTCGGGATGACGCCGGCCTCGCGCAGCCGGGTGGCGGCGAATGATCCGCGGATGGACGTGCAGGGGCCGATCGAGATCGTGCTGGTCAGCGCGGACGGCGATGGCGGGCCGACGCCGAACGAGCGCGCGGGCGGCAAGCGGATTGCGGGGGACAGGCATGAGCGTCGCGTCGAGATCCGCGGCGACGACGTGGATCTGTGAAGAGCCTTTGATCGCAATGTCTTAGACTTCGCTTCCTCTTGTCCACATGGTACAGAACTGCGCAACGAACGTTTGGCAGTTCTGTACGCCCGCCATGTCCGAGAAGATCGTCGCCTACGAGCGCGTCTCCACCGCCCGCCAGGGCCGCAGCGGCCTCGGTCTCGAAGCCCAGCGCAGATCCATCGAGCAGCTGATCGAGGCGCGGGGCGCCACGCTGACCGGCCGCTTCACCGAGGTGGAGAGCGGGCGCAAGGCCGACCGGCCGGAGCTGGAACGAGCGCTGCACCTCGCGAAGGTCACCGGAGGCACGCTGGTCATCGCCAAGCTCGACCGGCTGTCGCGCAACGCCGCCTTCCTGCTGGCCCTGCGCGACAGCGGGGTGCGCTTCATGGCCGCCGACATGCCCGAGGCCAACGACCTGACCGTGGGCATCATGGCTCTGGTGGCGGAGCAGGAGCGGCAGGCGATCTCGCGGCGGACGAAGGAGGCGCTCGCGGCCGCCAGGGCGCGGGGCGTGAAGCTGGGCAATCCGAACGGAGCTGCGGCGCTGCGGCGGGCAGGGAAAGGCGGGGCGCCGCTCAGGAAGGCGATCGCCGCGAATGCGGAGCAGCACGCACAGGACCTCGCTCCGGTTGTCGCCGAACTCCGGGCCGAGGGCGTGACCAGCCTACGCGGGATCGCCGACGCTCTGAACGAGCGGGGCATGCTCACCCGACGTGGCAGGCGGTGGCATGTGTCGAACGTGCGGAACCTTCTGGCTAGGGTCGCTCGTAAAGGTCATGAGCGGTGAGGCGCCTCGTGTCGAAGGCCGCGACAGCCCCGGACCCGTTCTCGGCACCGGCACGCGCGTTTCAGAAAATGACGCTATGGGCGGTACTGGCCCCGCGTACCCGCGGCCAGGCGGTGGCCTCGCGGTCGAAGACGGGGCGCAACCAGGTCACTGCGCCGATCTTCCTGCTGGTGCCTCAGGTCAAGCTGCCGAAGCGGCTGGATCTCGACCGGGACGCCGAGCGGGCGCTGGACAGTGTGCCGGGGCTGATCGTGGCAAACTGGGTGGAGGGGCGGAATTCATGAACGTGCGCCGGCTTCGGCTGCATGAGGCGCGAAAGGCTCGCGCTCGCAGCGCTCGGGCTCACGATCGCGCGCCTTCGTCGATCCGGGGCAGGAACCAGGCCAGCAATCCTGCCAGAGGAAGAAAAGAGCAGATCCGATAGACCGTCTCGACGCCATAGCTGTCGGCCAGCACGCCAAGCAGCGCCGCCGCGATGCCGCCAAGCCCGAAGTTCAGCCCGTAGAACAGTCCTCCGATCAGGCCGATGCGATTGGGCAGAAGATCGATCGCGTAGATCAGGATAGAGGCGAAGGCGCTGGCCATGATCAGGTTGATCGAGACTGTCAGCACGCCGGTCCAGAACAGATCCGCGTAAGGCAGGACCAGCGTCAGGGGCAGCGGGCCCAGCACCGAGATCCAGATGATCCGATAGCGACCGATCCGGTCGCCAATGATCCCGCCGATCAACACTCCCGCCGCCGCCGACAGCAGAAAGATGAAGAGCATCATCTGGGCCGCGGGGATGGAAAGGGCGAACCGTTCCATCAGATAGAAGGTGTAGAAGGACCGGAAGCTTTCGCTATAGGCGTTTTTGATGAACATCAGCAGGGTCAGGACGACAAGACCGATGCCGATGGTCAGCGGCGCGTGCCGGGGGGGCGCGAACCCGCCTTCGGCGGCCGTCGCCCGCATGCGGGCGAATGCGGCGCTGATCTCGCGCTGCTTGCTGCCGATCCATGTCAGGAAGATCATGGCCAGAAGGGCGGCGACCGCGAACCAGGCCAGGCTCGGCTGTCCCCAGGGCACGATGATCAGCGCCGCCAGAACCGGGCCGAGCGCCCCCCCGGCCTGCCCCCCGACCTGGAAGACGCCCTGCGCGAACCCCTGCCGACCTCCGGCGGCATAGCGCGCCATCCGTGTCGCCTCGGGGTGGAAGATGGACGAGCCGATGCCGATCAGCGCCACTGAAACGAGGATCATCCCGTAGCCCGGAGCGAATGCGAGGCTGACCAGCCCCGAGAGGGTGAACATCATCCCCACGACCGGCGAATAGGGCGCGGGATGCCGGTCCGTCACCATCCCCATCACCGGTTGCAGCAGCGACCCGGCGATCTGGAATGTCAGGGTGATCATACCGATCTGAACGAAATCCAGCGCATAGGCCTCCTTCAGGATCGGGTAGGCCGCCGGGATCAGCGATTGCATAAGATCGTTCAGGAGATGCGTCAGACCCAGAACCACCAGAACAGTCAGATAGGTTCCCGAGCGGATCGCGGTCATCTGGTTTGGACTTTCGGAGTTCAGAGAGCGTGAACGGCAATTGCACAGGCCTGAAGGTCGTCGCAAGAGTTCAGGCGCTTGCGACAGGTCGTCAGGGGGTGAAGCCTGCTGCACAGCATGCGTCGATTGCGGCGTCGGAGCTCGGACGAACGGGCCTCAATCACGACCAATGGTGCGGGCGCGCGCGACTTGCGGCCCCTCGTCGCCGATCTGCGAGCTCAGCGTGATCTCACTGCGCGGCCTCCTGTCCCCCGAGGGTGGACCTCCTCTGCCGGCGCAATCCGCGACGATGGGCAGATGATCGCTGAAGCGCGTTGCGAACTCGATCTCAGGGCGTACCTCAGCCGATCTGAGACGAGGCATGAGCGCGTCCGAGACGTACAGGTGGTCGAGTTGGTGCTTCAAATTCGCTGACGGACGCGCAGACAGCCAACTCGGCGCAGGACCCCCGTTGGCATGCCGGACCACCTCGATCAGCCCGAGGTCGTGCAGCCGCGCGATGCCGGTCCGGTTGGTCTCGTTCTGCTTCCGGGTGGAGCCGATGAACTCGCTCGTGTTGAAATCTCCTCCGATGATCCAGGGGCTCGCGGAGGCCGGCAGCGAATGGCGCAGCCCCGACCAGAACAGCTCCGACAGGTAGATCGGCTTTTAGCCCGGAGTCGCCACCTCCGCGCCCTCGCCATCCGTGAACCGCTCCAGGGATAGATCCAGGAGGGCATGTGAACGCTGAAGACATTGAAGGCGGCGCCGGCCATCGCCACACGCCGGCCGACGAAGTTGCCCGGGAATGCCCCTTCTCAAACGCGCTCTCAGGTCAGCGACGATCTCCGTATCGCCGGGAAGTCCGGTTGCACGGCCGCCGGATCAGCGGCCGCGGAACACCGGCTTGCGCTTCTCCATGAAGGCGGTGCGGCCTTCCTTGTAGTCCTCGCTGGCGAAGCAGGCCTCGACCATCTCGTTGACCGCGGCGGAGTCCCGCGCGCTCTCGTCGGCGATGATCTCGCGCACCGCGCGCTTGACGGCAGCTATGGTCAGGGGTGCGTTCTCGGCGATCATGCCGGTGTAGCGCGCGACCTCGTCCTCCAGCTCCGCCGCCGGGACCACCCGGTTGACGAGACCCATCTCATGCGCCTCGTCGGCGGTGTAATGGCGCGCGGTGAAGAAGATCTCCTTGGCGTAGGACGGGCCCACGACGTCGACCAGCCGGCGGATGCCGTTCATGTCGTAACCCAGCCCGAGCCGCGCCGCCGGCACGCCGAAGCGCGCGTCGTCCGAGGCGATGCGGAAGTCGCAGGTCAGGGTGACGCCGACGCCGCCGCCGATGCACCAGCCGCGGATCATGGCGATGGTCGGCTTGCCGCAGCCCACCAGCGCCTTGTTGGCGAGGCCCGCGACCTCGTCATAGGCCTTCACGTTCTCCACGTTGCTGCGCTGCTGCTCGAATTCCGAGATGTCGGCGCCCGAGACGAAAGCCTTGTCGCCGGCGCCGGTCAGCACCAGCACGCGGATCTCGGGGTCGGCCTCGTAGGCCTCCACGATCTTCGGGATCGCGGCCCACATGTCCATGGAGACGGCGTTGCGGCGGGCGGGGTTGTTGAACAGGATCCAGCCGACGGCGCCCTCCTTCCGGGCGATGATGCGGTCCGTGCTGCTCAGGCTGAGGTCATTCATGGCGTCGTCTCCTGGTCTGTCTCGGGCTCAGGTCGTCAGGACCAGGGCCCCGGTGGTGGCGCGGCTCTCGAGGGCGCGGTGCGCCTCGGCCGTGTCTTTCAGGGCGAAGCGCCCGGTGATCGGCAGCGTGACGGCGCCGTCGCGCAGCACCTGCCAGACGGCGGCGGACGACGCCTCCAGCTCCTCGCGCGTCTCGACCCAGCGCGGCAGTGTCGGGCGGGTCACGATCAGCGACCGGGCATGCAGGTCCTGCAGCGCCAGCGGGGTCGCCTGGCCGGACGCGGTGCCGTAGTTGATCGCCATGCCCCGCGGCCTCAGGCAGGCGAGCGAGCCGGCGAAGGTGTCCTTGCCGACGGAGTCGTAGACCACGTCGACGCCGCGCCCGTCGGTGATCTCGGCCACGCGGGCGACGAAGTCCTCCTCCCGGTAGAGGATCGCGTCGTCGCAGCCATTGGCGCGGACCAGTTCGGCCTTCTCCGGCGAGCCGACGGTGCCGATGACATGCGCGCCCAGCGCCTTGCCCCACTGGCAGAGGATCAGGCCGACGCCGCCGGCGGCGGCGTGCACCAGAATGCGGTCGCCGGGCTTCACCGGGAACAGCCGGCGCAGCAGGTACTCGGCGGTCATCCCCCGCAGCAGCGCCGCGGCGGCGAGCTCGTCGGAGATGTCGTCGGGCGTCGCGACGGCCCGCTCGGCCGGGATGTTGCGGCTTTCCATGTAGGCGCCGAAGACGCCGGCGTAGGAGACGCGGTCGCCGACGCCGAACCGCGTCACGCCCTCGCCCACCGCGCCCACGGTTCCGGCGCCCTGCGCCCCGAGCGGGCTGGGAAGCTCCGGTCCGCCGACATGGCTGAACTGGCCGGTGCGGGCGTAGATGTCGGCGAAGTTGAGTCCGACCGCGGTCTGGTCGATGCGGATCTCGCCCGGACCGGGATCGGGCAGATCCATCTCGCGCCACTCGAGGACCTCCGGCCCTCCGTGGCGCAGGGCGACGACAGCGTTGGTCTTCATGACGGCGCCCTCTCAGACCATGTTGCGGTTGCGAAGGTCGGCGATCTCATCCTTCGTGTAGCCCAGTTCGGCCAGCACCTCGTCGGTGTGCTGGCCGCGGTCGGGCGAGGCGGAGACCAGCCTGCTCGGCGTGCGGCTCAGCTTGACCGCCTGGCCGACCAGCTCGATGTCGCCCAGCGCGGGGTGCGGCACAGACTGCGCGATGCCGGTGTGGCGCACCTGGGGATCGGCGAACATCTCGTCCATCTTGTAGATCGGCCCGCAGGGCACGCCGGCCTCGTTGAGCATCTCGATCCACTCCGCGCTCGGGCGGGCGGCGAGGATCTTCTGGATCTCCGCATTGAGCGCCACGCGGTTCTCGGAACGCGCGGCGTCAGTGGCGTAGTCCGGGTTCTCCGCCAACTCCGGCGCGCCGACGGTGTCGCAGAACCGCCGGTAGATGGTCTGGCCGGACGCGGCGAGGTTGATGTAGCCGTCGGCCGTCTCGAACACGCCGGTGGGGATCGAGGTCGGGTGGTCGTTGCCCGCCTGCCCGGGCACGTCCTTCGCGATCAGCCAGCGGGCCGCCTGGAAATCGAGCATGGCGATCTGGGCCTCGAGCAGCGAGGACTGCACCCACTGCCCCTCGCCCGACTTCTCCCGTTCGAGCAGCGCCACCAGGATGCCCATGGCGCAGAAGATGCCCGCCGTCAGGTCCGCCACGGGGATGCCGGCGCGCACCGGTCCCTGGCCGGGCAGACCGGTGATCCACATCAGCCCGCCCATCCCCTGGGCGATCTGATCGAAGCCGGGGCGCTTGGCATACGGCCCGTCCTGCCCGAAGCCGGAGATGGAGCCGTAGACCAGCCGCGGATTGATCTTCTTCAGCGACTCGTAGTCGATGCCCAGGCGGGTCTTCACGTCGGGGCGATAGTTCTCCACCACCACGTCGGCCTCGGCGATCAGCTTCATCAGGATCGCGCGCCCCTCCTCCTCCTTGAGGTTGAGGGCGATGGCGCGCTTGTTCCGGTGCAGGTTCTGGAAGTCCGGACCGTGGCGGGGGCCGCCGAGGCCCTCGCCGGGCTCCACGCTTTCGGGCGTCTCGACCTTGATCACCTGCGCGCCCCAGTCGGCGAGCTGGCGCACGGCGGTCGGCCCGGCGCGCACGCGCGTCAGGTCGATCACCTTGAAGCGCGAAAGGGGGCCTGGGGCGTGAGGCATCGGGTCTCTCCTCGTGCGTGCGTACGGGTCCGCGATGGGGCGATCAGGCGATCGCCACCATCTCCGAAGGGTCGATTTCCATCCACAGGTCGTCGCCGACCTCGAGCACGCGCTGCGGCGGCGCGGTGACGCGCAGGCGCAGGCCGCCGTCCCCGGTCTCGACCATGTAGTCCCAGTGCTCCCCTAGGAAGGTCCGCTCCACCAGGCGGCAGGGCAGACGAACCACGCCGTCCACCGCCGAGGGCTCTCCCCGGTGCAGGACGATGCTCTGCGGGCGCACCGAGAAAGTCAGCGACCGCCCTGCCGGCGCGTCGGGGAAGACGCAGGCCGGCACCTCGAATCCCGCGAAGCCGATCGAGGCGCCGTTGCGCTCGGCCTCGATGAAGTTGGTGCGGCCGATGAAGCCCGCGACGAACCGGGTCCTGGGACGGGTGTAAAGGGCGTAGGGCGCGTCCACCTGCTCCATCCGCCCGCCATTCATCACCGCGATGCGGTCCGAGGTCGCCATCGCCTCGGACTGGTCGTGGGTGACGTAGACGGTGGTGATCTTGAACTCGTCGTGCAGCCGACGGATCTCGTAGCGCATCTCCTCGCGCAGGCTCGCGTCGAGGTTCGACAGCGGCTCGTCGAGCAGAAGCACCGAGGGGCGCACCACGATCGCGCGCGCCAGCGCCACGCGCTGCTGCTGCCCGCCCGAAAGCTCCCCCGGATACTGGTCCGCCAGATGCCCGAGCTGGACCACCTCGAGCATCCGGTCGAGCCGCTTGCGGATCTCGTCCGAGGGCAGCTTGCGCAGCTTTAGGCCGAAGGCGACGTTCTGCGCCACGGTCATGTTCGGCCAGATCGCGTAGCTCTGGAAGATCATCGACATGCCGCGCTTCTCCGGCGGCGTGCAGCCGGCGGGCGAGGACAGCACGCGGCCGTCGATCTCGATCGTCCCCTCGCTTGGCGGCATGAAGCCCGCGATCATGCGCAGCGAGGTGGTCTTGCCGCAGCCGGAGGGGCCGAGCAGCGAGAGAAACTCCCCGTCCTCCACCGTAAGGTTCATGTCGTGCAGCGCGCGGAAGGTGCCGAAGCTGCGTCCGAGCGCGTTCAGGGTGAGCACGGGCACGTCAGGTCCTCCGCAGCATGAAATCGCGCCCGAGCAGCTTCATGCCGACCGTCACAATCGTGACGGTGAGCACGAGCAGGATCATGCCGAGCGCCGAGAGATGTTCGAGATTGCCCTCCTCGCTCAGGTCGAGCAGCAGGACCGAGATCACCTGCGTGTTCGGCCCGGTCAGGAAGATGGCGGTGGAGAGCTCCTGCGTGGCCGGGATGAAGACCAGGAGCCATCCGCCCGCCAGCGTGCGCTTCAGCAGCGGCGCGGTCACGCGCCGGATCGCGGTCAGCCGGCCGCCGCCGAGGACGCGCACCGCCTCCTCCATCTCGTGATGGATGGACTTCATTCCGGCGGCGGAGTTGGCGAAGGCCACCGGCAGGAACCGCGCCGTGAAGGCGAATATCAGGATCAGCGAGGAGCCGTAGAGCGCAACCGGCGGCGGCGCGTAGGCGGCGTAGAAACCGATCGCGAGCACCACGCCCGGGATCACGAACGGCGCCATGCACAGGAAGGACAGAACGCCCCCGAACGGCAGCAGCTTTCGGTCGGTGATGTAGGCGATGGCCAGCGCTATGACGAGCGCGAGGCATGCGGCCGCGGTGGCGAAATAGAGGCTGTTGAAGATCGCGAGCTTCGCCGTGGTGTGCTCGAACAGCATGTAGGTGAAGTTGCCGAAGGTGAAGTTGTCGAAGGACATGCCCCGGCCCCACGCCTCGGCGAACGCCGCCTGGGTCAGCGCTCCGAACGGCAGCAGCAGCGTCAATGAAGCGATCAGCATGGCGTAGCCGAACATCACCCAGCGCCAGCGACCGAGCATGATCATCCGCCGCTCGCCCCCCTTGCCGGTGACGGCCACGAAGCCCTTGCGGCGCAGCAGCAGCTTCTGGAGCGCGAAAAGGCCGATGGTGATCCCCAGCAGGGGAATGGCGTAGGCGGCCGCCACCTCCACCCGCACGGGATACTGGAAGAACTGCCACAGCTGCGTGGTGACCACCGGAAAGCCCGCGGGGATGGAGATCAGCGCCGGCACGCCGAACAGCGCGATGGCCTGCAGGAAGGTCACGATCATGCCTCCGAGGATCGCGGGAAAGACCAGCGGCATGGTGATGGTGGCGACCGTGCGCAGGGTGCCGGCGCCGAGAACGTTGGCCGCGTCCTCCATCTCGGACGACACCAGATCGAGGGCGTTGGAGGTGAAGATGAAGATGAAGAAGAACACGTTCGTGGCGATGATCAGCACCAGCCCGCCGAGGCTGAAGATGTTGAAGATGCCGTCCTCGGAGCCTGTCGCCGCCATCCACAGCTGGTTGAGCCAGCCGGCGTTCGGCCCGGCCAGCAGGATCCAGCCCACGGCGCCCAGATAGGGCGGCGTGATGAAGGCGCCGAGCACGATCAGCCGCACCAGCGTCTTGCCGGGCATGTCGGTGCGCGAGCAGGCCCAGGCCAGCGGCACGGCGAACACGGTGGACAGCGCCACCACGCCGGCGCCCATCCAAAGCGTATTGAGCAGCGCCTCGACATGGCGCCAGCGGCCATAGGCCGTGATGTAATTGGCGAAGGTCGGGTCGCCGGAGCTGCCGTCGGTCAGGCTCGAGGCCACGAGCCGGAAGATCGGGTTGGCCACCAGGAACAGCAGCAGCGCGATCAGCGCGATCCACAGCATCATCGAGGGTTCGAGACGGCGGATGCGGCCGAGAAGGCCGTTCTGCGCTTCCGTCGCGGCGGCCGGGCGCGCGCCTGGCTCGGAAAGGGTCCGGTTCATGGGCATCCGGGGCTTACGGCTCAGGCGCGACGGCCGCGGGGAGGGGCGGCAGCGAGGCGCGGGGCGCAGGGGAAACTCAGCAGGTGGCGCGCGACGGCGCCGTCCCGGTCGGCGGCGGCGCGGCGGCGGAGCTGGGCCGCCGCCGCGCCTCGGCGGATCAGATGCCGAACGTGTCGCGCCACTTCTCGATGACCATCGGGATGCCCTCCTCGATGTTCTCGGGGCGCAGCACCTTGACGTCGCCCAGCGGCTTGGCGCCCTTCGGCGGCTCCACGTCCGAGCGAAGCGACTCGGCAAAGTTGGCGGTCATGATGTCGCCATGCGCCTTGCTGGTGAGGAACTCCATGAACAGCTTGGCTGCGTTGGGGTTCTCGGTCTTGGCCATGATGCCGGACGGCGAGATCATCAGCAGCGACCCCTCCTCCGGATAGGACAGCGCCAGCGGGTTGCCCTTGGTGGCGCTGAGCAGCGTGGTCGCGGACGGCCCGGCGGCGATCGACCGCTCCTTGCCGTTGAGCATGGTCACGGTGTCGTTGATCGAGCGTCCGATCTGCGGATTGTTCTCCGCCAACTTCTCGAAGTACTCCCACCCGAAAAGCTGCTCCATCAGCAGCGTCCAGGTGCCGACATAGCCCGAGAAAGCTGGATGGCCGACAGACACGGCATCCTTCCACTTCGGGTCCACGAGATCCATCCAGCTGGTCGGGACCTCGCCCTCGGGCACCATTTCGGTGTTGTAGGTGATGACCACGAGGCCGGCCGACGTCACATGGAACTGGTCGTCGGGATCGAGGCCCTGGAAGGTCTCGAACATGCCGTCCACGTTCTTCGGGCGGTAGGCCATCAGCTCGCCCTGCTCCTTGAGCGTGGCGTAGTGGCCCACATCGGTGGAGCTGAGCACGTCCACCTGCAGCGCGTCGGCCATCAGCTCCTGGGACACGCGCTGGAAGGCGACCTGCGCGGTGGTGCGCACCACGTTGACGGAGATGTCGGGGAACAGCTCCTCGAACCGCCGGCCGACGGCCTGCGCCGTCTCGCCGTTGGTGTGGGCGGTGTACCAGGTGATCTCCGTCTCGTCGTTGGCGATCGCGGCGTCGTAGAGCGCCTTCTCGTGGTCGGCCATCTGCGCCGAGGCCGGGCCCGCGGCGACGGCCGCGGCAGCCAGCGCCACGAGCGCCGCGCGGCGGGTGATGGCGGCAAGGGGATTGGGCATTCTAGGGTCTCCTCCCATAGGTGCGTCGCTCGGGACCGGCTTGTCCGTGCGTCGTCAGCGCCGCGCTGATCGGCGACCGCCCGGCGTCAATGATCGCGAAGGTGCGGCGCGGGGGCGCCAAGCGCAATGGAAAAATGCCAGCGCCTCGGATTTCGATTCCAGGCTATGAGCAAACCGCCCTTCTGGCGCCTTTCTGGCATTGCTTTCAGATGATGTGGAATGCCACTTTCCCGGCGACGCGACTGGCAAAGGAACGCGGCGATGTCCTCGACGGTAGACAAGATAGCGGCCGCGCTGGAGGAGGACCTCGAGATGGGGCGCCTCCGGCCCGGCATGGCGCTGGACGAGCGCGGGTTGGCGGAGCGCTTCGGCGTCTCCCGCACCCCGGTCCGGCAGGCGCTTCAGCACTTCGTGGAGCAGGGTCTGGTACAGGTGATCCCCCGCCGCGGCGCCTTCGTGGCGCCGGTTTCGGTCGCCGACCTGATGATGCTGCTCGAGTTCTTGGCGGAGCTCGAGAGCATCTGCGCCCGATTCGCCACCCGCCGCATCACCCGCGGCCAGCGCGACGAGTTCCTCGCCGCCCATGAGGAGGCGCGCGCCGCCACCGACGCCGACGACGTGCACCGCTACGCCCGCGCCAACAAGCGCTTCCACGGCGTGCTCTATGCCGCGAGCAACAACACCTTCGTGGCCGACCAGGTGCTTCGTATCCGGCGCCGGACCAACATCTACGCGATCCGGCGTTTCGAACAGGTCGGCCGCCTGCGTGAATCGTTCGAGGAGCACGACGCCGTGGTGCAGGCGCTGCTGACCGGCGATCCGGAGGAGACGGGGCGCTGCATGGCACGCCACATCCTCGAGGGTTCGCGCGGTATGATCGAGATCGTCGCCGCCATTCCCGCCCCCGTCGGCTCGCTGGGCGGGACTCGGACGAGCAGCGCGGCCGGGGTCTGCTCGCCGAACTCGGAGACCCGCAGGTAGCTCGCAATCTCCCCCAGGCCTTGTCGCCTTCAGTTGTTCGAAACCTTCATGCCGGATCCGACGTCGGCGCCGGTGACCCTGCCGATGTCCATGCGGTCTGCACGATCAGGCCCACGTCCTCCTGCGACTCGAGCGACTGGCGCAGCCTGACCCTGAATCGGCGGAGCAGCGGGGGCCCGGTCAGTTTCGATGTCGTTTGATACGACGCTGGTCCCGACGACGTCCGCTTCAAGCCCGTGCGCGTATGAGTCGCCAGTCCCAGGCTGCCGCCGCCGTGAGCGTCACGAACCCGCTGAATTCAAGCGCCGGGTTGTATCCGCCAAACATGGTCCAGAGGATGAGAGCGGACCCGGCCGCTGCCAAGCCCGCCGGTCCGGCACGACCGTGCCGCCGGCGGCCAAGCGCCACGGCGCCAAGGGCGAAGAGGGCGAAGAGGGCGATGGCCGCGGCCCAAAGGCCTTCATCGAGCCCCACGGCGATGCCCAGTGCCGAAAGGGCGGTCAACATCGCCACGGTTCCGTAGCAGGACGCCAGCGCCAGAACGCTCGCGGCCAGGCCCAGCCACTTAGGGCCCGCAGTGGTCACGGGCGCGGGTTTCATCGGGTCCACCTCGTTCTGCGGCGATCAGAAGCTCAGGGTGGCGGCGCCGGCCTTGATGCGATCGTGCATCGCGCTCGCGCCGACGATCTCGACGCCGTCGATCAGATCCTCCCGAGCGTAGCCGCGCGCCTTGACGCAGGGCGGACAGGCCCAGAGCGCGCCTCCGCGAGCCATGAAATCCGCGACCAGTTCCCCCAGCGGCTCCATCGGATGGGCATGGACCAGATCTGCGGCCCCGCGACGCGCGATGTCGACCGCGTCGGCGGTCAGGAAGACCGATGCGCGCAGCCCCGCTGTGAGGCCGCCGTTGACGACCGTGAAGCCGACCGACGCCCGTTCGTCCGTCGGACCGTGGCTCATCAGAAGGACGAGCTCCTCTGCCATGGCGTTTCTCCTTTCATGGGGTCGGTGACATGTCACTGCACGCCGAGCGTGTCGGACAGCAGCGCCTCGAAGGCCGGCCGGCCGTTCTCGACGGCCGTTGCGAGGCTCTCCGCATCGGAAAGCTCCGTCATGAAACGCAGATCCAGCATGGACATCTCGACGCCGCCGCCTTCGGTCTCGTAGAAGGCCATGTTGCCGCATGGCATCATTGCCATGACATGCAGGCCCGCGGCGACGATGTCCTTTCCGAGCGGCAGATAGCAGATCTTCAGGGCCGTCACGGCGCCGCCCGCCAGTCCGAACTCGGCGAGGAAGAGCCAGTCCTCCTCGGCCTCCACCCTGTCGCGTATGGCTGCGACGGCATCGGCGCGCTCCATGTCCAGCCGGTGAGTGATGAAGATGTCGTCCGCCGCCGCGGCGGCCGTCGCGACTCCGATTGCCGCCGCGAGACCCGTCAGCATGACCGGGAGTTTCATGGGATGCGCTCCTCCGTGTTGCATGTCGGCGCCGGATTTCCCCGGACGCGGGCGAGGCGCCCTCGCGTCTTCAGGGTAGAGGAGCGCGGCCCGCCGGACTTGGCGGACTCCTGAAGATTGGCCGCGCGAGTCCTGAGGGCGGCGCAACGCCCTGACATCGCGGCGGAAAGCCCGGCCCGGCCACGGCCGATGGTCAGAGATTCCCCATGACCCCCTCAAGCGCGCCGGCGCGCGGCCGGGTAGAAGGGAGCGTCCGGCCCGGCGTCCTTCGGGGCGCGGGCGTTCGGCAGGAGGGAGCCAGCCATGAGCGTGACCGACACGGCGACCGGCGCTGCGCGGGAAGACACGGAGTTCGTCCGGTTCTGGAACGAGGTGCTCGCGCCGAAATTCACCCGCTTCCGGCATGTCCTGGTGGGCGGGCTCACCTATCACAGCGAGGCGGTGTTTCCGAAGTTGCCGGTCCGTGCGGGGGACCGTGCGCTCGACGTGGGCTGCGGCTGGGGCGACACGGCGATGAAGCTCGCCCGTATCGTCGGACCGGACGGCGAGGTGGTGGGCATCGACTGCTGCGACGCCTTTCTCGCCGACGCCCGGGCCGATCTCGAGAAGACCGGCCTGACGAACGTGACCTTCCTGCGCGGCGATGCGGAGGTGGCGCTGCCCGAAGGGCAGTTCGACTTCGTCTTCTCGCGTTTCGGCACGATGTTCTTCGCCAATCCGGTGGCCGGGCTGCGCAACATGCGCAAGGCGCTGCGTCCGGGCGGGCGGATGGTCCATATCGTCTGGCGCGAGCCGTCCGACAACCCGTGGCTTTCGATGGCGAAGGACATCGTTCTGCGCTATCTGCCACCGCCGGGCGAGGATGCGCGCAGCTGCGGACCCGGCCCGTTCTCGATGTCGGACGAGGCGACCGTGCGCCGGATGATGGAGATCGCCGGCTACACCGACATCGCGTTCGAGCGCGTCGACGCCCCGGTTCGCGTGGGCGATGACGTCAGGGACGCCATCGCCTTTCAGCTCGCCATCGGACCGGCCGGAGAGGTCTTTCGCGAAGCCGGCGCGCTGGCCGAAGAGAAGCGGCCCGAAATCGAGGCGGCGCTGGCGGACGCCATCGACCGGCAGGTGCGCGACGCGGACGGCATCGTGATCGACAGCTCCTCCTGGGTGATCAGCGCGCGAAACCCCGGCGCCTGACGGGACGGGGCGACCTGTTCGGCGCCCGCGTTGAGCGGCGGCCCCGGATTCGCTACATTGGCGCATCCGTCAGGCAATGCGGCGCGCCGTCCAGACCGGTCGGGCCGCAGGAGCAGGGCAACGATGGCTTCGCGGCCGGCCGAACATACGGCCATGACAAGGCGCGCGCCGGATGGCGCGGAGGGCGCCACGGGGGGCGTTGCACGCCGCCACCGCGCCGGACCCCTGCGCTTTGGCCCGTTCGAGCTGGACTTCGACCGCTACGAGCTTCGCCTGGAGGGCGAGCCCGTCCCGCTGGAGCCGCGCACCTTCGACCTGCTCGCGTTGCTCGCCCGCAATCGTGGCCGGACCGTGACGCGCGACGAGATCTTCCGCGAGGTGTGGCCGGGAAGGTTCGTGTCGGACGCCGCGCTCAGCAGCCAGATCCGCTCGGCGCGCAGGGCGCTTGGCGACGATGGCAAGCGGCAGGCCGTCATCGCCACGGTCCACGGCCGCGGCTTCAGGTTGCGAAGCCGGCCCGCCGCCGCCGAACCCGCGCCGGAATTGCCGGAAGCGCCGACCGGACGCGAGGATCCGGTCCCCTGCATCGCGGTGCTGCCCTGTTCGGCGCCCGGCGATGACGGACGGGGCGGCCTGATCGCCGAGGGATTGACCGAAGATCTCATCAACGCGCTGTCGCGCAATCGCTGGATGCGCGTCATCGCCCGCAGCACGGCCTTCGCGCTGGGCCGCTCGGGCGAGCCGCTCGACGAGATTCTCCGCCGGCTCGACGCGGATTACGCCGTGACAGGCAGCGTTCGGCTTGCCGGAGACCGCGTTCGCGCGCTTTTCCAGCTCTGCGAGACGCCGGGCATGCGCTGCATCTGGTCCGAAAGGTTCGACCGCAGGCTTCGCGACATCCTCGACCTTCAGGACGAGCTGTCGGGTCTCGTCGCCGGGCGCATCGCCAGCCAGCTCGGCATGACGGAACAGAAGCGGGCCGCGCGGCTGCGGCCCGGCAGTCCGGGCGCCTGGGAGCTCTACCAGCTCGGATCCGCCGAGTTCTATCGCTTCACCGGCGAGGGCAACCGACGGTGCCAGGACCTGATGCGCCAGGCCCTCGCGCGCGCCCCCGACTTCGCGGAGCCCTATGCGCGGCTGGCCTATGCGATGGTTCTCGAAAGCGTCTATTTCGACGGACCGACGGAAGGACCCCATCTGGACGACGCGCTGCGGCTGGCCGAACGCGGCGTGGAGCTGGACGACCAGGAGGCCAACACCTTCTTCGCGCTGGGGCGGGTGCAACTGGCCCGTGGCGAATACGGGCTCGCCATCGACGCGCTCGAAACCGCGCTCGCGCTCAATCCCTGGCACGCTCTGTCGCATTGCGGGCTGGGAGATTCCCTCGTCTCGGACGGCTGCGCCGAGGCCGCCATTCCCTGTTTCGAGCGCGCGCTCGCGCTGAGCCCTCACGACCCGTTCCGCTGGGCCTTCATGTCCTATCGCTCGCTTGCGCACATGTTTCTCGGCGACTGCGAGGCGGCCGTGCATTGGGCGCGCAGCGCCACGCTGGTGCCCAACGCGCATTACTGGGCGCGCGCCAAGCTGATCTCGTGGCTGGCCCATTCGGGCGACCTCGCAGCCGCGCGCGCCAACGTTCCCGCGCTGATGAGGGCGCGCCCCGGCTTTTCCTGCGATTTCGCCCGTTCGCGGCTCTTCTTCGTTCCCGTTCCTGCGCATCTGGAACTCTTCCTCGATGGGCTCCGCGCTGCCGGTGTGCCGTAGAAGGGGGTCCTCCATGGCTGGAGAACGTTCGCTCCCAGTCCCGTTCCCTCCGCCACCAGCCCCATATGAACGGTTCTCCCGGCGCGCCGGAGTGTGGATTTTTTCGTGATTTTCGAGGGTTATGCAGAGCGGGCTGTTGACCGGCGGTCGCGCCGCAGCCGCGCTCGGCGCTCTCTACAGGCCGATATTCTCCCGACCTGTTGACTGGCCGCGTTCAGTCACAGGCCTATAAGTCATTGAAATAAATACTACTATCCGGGGCTTGCGATCGGTACGTCGATGCCATCCCTCGCAGGCGGAGAGGAACTGAAATCGAATTTGAACGGGGTTCTCGGCATAGAGGCGGCGGTCCTTTGTCCTTCGGCGCCGGCCGCGATAATCGAGGTCGCGCAAAAGAAGCGGCTACTCGGCGCTGTCTCCGCCGCCTCGGGCGAGCCGCACCGCTTTTCGATGCTCAAGCTCCGTGATCATCCGGCGCGCCTCTGGATCCTGCATGAACGGGTTGCGCATGTCGCCGTCGCGCTGAAACGCGCGGATCATGCGGCGGAAGAACTTCTGGTCGAAGCGGGAGTAGGTCATGTTTGTCCGTCGCCAGATGATTTGAGACATCGAGCGCGCGATCGCTTTGGAGGGCTCGGCTGCTTGGGTTGAGGTTATGCGGCGCAGCTCTGATTGAGCAAGCGGCGCTGCCGGATGGTTTCCTCCTTGATGCTCTGTCTCTCTCGCCTGATTGCCTCGGCGCGCCCGCAGCAGGCGTCGGCAGGCGTGACGTTGCCCAGGCTCTCATGGACGCGGCGATGGTTGTAGTGATCCACGAACTCGGCGGCGGCAGCCTCGAGCGCGCCGGGCAGGTGGTGGTTCTCCAGCAGGATCCGGTTCTTCAGCGTCTGATGCCAGCGTTCGATCTTGCCCTGGGTCTGCGGGTGGTTCGGCGCCCCTCGGACATGATCCATTCCCTTGCCCTCGAGAAAGTCCGCGAGATCGCCGGCGATGCCGGAGGAGCCGTTGTCGCTGAGCAGGCGCGGCCGGTGCAGCACCGTTGGCTGGTCGCAACCTGTCCGGCGTCCGCGCCCATGACGCCGGACAGTGTCCACGGAGTAGGCGACGCCTGCGGCGCAGTTGACCTCGACCTCGCCTGTGCTGTCGACTGGCGATTCCAGCAGGCCCAGACTGCCGAAGGCCACGCCGGAGGCCGTGGTTGAGCAGGCGACCGCGTGACCGGCGAAGGGGAGGAGCAGAACTGCAGCGCCGAACAGGACACGGGCTGGTCGGGTCTTCAAGGAACGGCGATGCATGGAACGCACCTGAGCTCTTCCTGGAAGCTCCCGTCGCCGGAGAAGCCGAATTCCGCCCTGCAGACCTGCCCGCCCGGCAGGACGATCTCGACCGCGTTCCGGTCCGTCAGCCTCTCCACATAGCCTTCGCCTTCATATCCGATCAAGAAGACGTCGGCGCTCGATGCCCATTGCTCATGCCGCCCAGAAGGGCAAATCTCACCCCACGATTCCGGCCGCCCTTGGATGAGCGAAAGGGGTCAGGTCAGCGGCCCCCGGCGCCCGCAGCCGGGTGGCGCCGCGGGCGGCGAACAGGAAGCTCGCCGACAGGGCGGTTAACATCGGCCGGCCCGCATGGCTGTGAAAGCCCCCGACCGCGAGCACGGGTGAGCCGGCGGCGCCGATGGCGACCGGCGCGGCGATGCGCAGGATGTTGAGCGGCGCCCGGCGCCGACCCGTCGGCCGGCGCCGGGCCCCCTCGTGCCGGGGTCCGACGATCCTGACGCGGCGCGATCGTCGGCGCCGGCCTCAGCGCGGCCGGTCGCCCCTCGGCTCGATGGGCGACCGTCAGGGCTCGACCATGCACGGCGGCGCGCGCGGTCCGGCGCGGGCCGTTCATTCGTCCGGGCGCCGGCTGTCGGTTCGGCGATCGCAGCCTGAACCCGCAGCGGGCGAACAACCTGCCGAGATTTCACGGCTGTCCGGCGCCGCCGACCGGGGCAATCTCGGGGATGTCCACCACGCGCCCGCGCGGAATCCGCCGGTCCCGATCGTACATCGGAAGCTCGCAGATCTCGGCCGGGCGGACCGGGCCGTCGTGGCACGCGACGTCGAGGGCCGTCCCCGGACCGAGATCGGGGTCGTCGAGCCGGACGATCGCCACGCCGCATTGCTGGAACGGGGACCAGGCCGTCGAGCACACGCGACCGGCCGGGACGCCGTCCCGCGTCAGGCCGCGGCCGATCGCGGCCACGCCGCCGGGGACGCGCAGGCCCCAGGTCCGGCAGCGCCGATCCCCGGCCTGAAGGGCGGCCCTGCCGATGAAGTCGTCCTTGTCGAGGTCCACCATGCCTCCGAGGCCCGCCGCGAAGGGGGTCACCGTCGCGTCGAAGTCCGACCCGGCGTTGAGCAGGCCGGCCTCGATCCGGCGGGCGCCGCCCACGGCGACGGGCGTCATGCCCCAGGGCGCGCCGGCCTCGAGGATGCGCTCCCCGACCGCGCGCGCGTCGATGTCCGGGGCCAGATAGACCTCCCACCCCAGCTCGTTGGTGAAGCCGGAGCGGGTGACGAGGACCTCCTGGCCGGCGATGGAGAGCCATGCGGCGTCGAAATAGCGGAACCGGTCCGGACCGGGCCCGTCGACCGCGGCCTCGAGGATTCGCAGCGAGTCGGGCCCCTGCACCTGGCTGATCCAGACATCCGGGTCGAAGATCTCGACATCCATGCCGCGGGCATGGGCCCTGAGCCAGTCGGTCAGGTCGCCGTCGGCCTGTCCGTACCAGAAGCGGTCCTCGTCCAGGCGCACGAGCACCCCGTCGAGGATCATGCCCCCGTCGTCGTAGCAGGCGAACTGGTAGCTGCACCGCCCGGGCCGGACCTTCGTCACGTCGCGCGCGAAGACGCGGTCGAGAAGCCGCTCGGCGTCCGGGCCGCGGACCTCGATGGGCAGCTCGGCCGTGTGGCGCAGGATCGCCTGTCGCCGGAGCTTCCAGTAGGCGTCGTCGGCCGAGCCGTTGGTCAGGGTCATGGCAGTCAGCCGCCGGTTGTACATCGTGTACTGCGGGTTGAAGGGGAGCTCCTGATGGATCAGGGGATGCGGCGCCATCTTGCGCGCGAATTCGCTCGGGCGGGGCTCGTCGCCGGCCAGAGGC
This sequence comes from Pseudomonadota bacterium, assembly GCA_051747505.1. Classification (GTDB taxonomy): domain Bacteria; phylum Pseudomonadota; class Alphaproteobacteria; order Rhodobacterales; family Rhodobacteraceae; genus Albimonas. The sequence continues at coordinate 26,694 of JBNJGE010000006.1, forward strand.
AGAACGGCGAAGCGGAGATTGACTTGAAGGTCCGCCATGGGGGTTTCCGATCTTTCGTGCGGGGTCGACCCGTCCGCCGGCGCCGCGTCGCCGGGCTGCAGGAAACATCCCGTGCATGACGCGCCCGACGGACTCGCGTTTCGAAACGACTCCCGGGTCCCGCAAAACGACGTGGCGGCGCGGATGCGGTCCCCGCGCCGCGCGGTCGGGCGGCGCGGGGTCGCCGGGGGGCGGGGATCCGGCGCCCGCCCCGGCGCGGCCGGCGATCAGTCGCGCAGTCGCCAGCCGGTGACGAAGATCGCCCGGATCGCCAGGACGCAGAGCGCCATGAAGAGCAGCACGGCGGCGAGGCTCGCCTGCACGGCCACGTCCGAGGCCTCGAAGAAGGCCCAGCGGAAGCCCGAGATCAGGTAGAGCACCGGGTTGAACAGGGTGACCGTCTGCCAGACGGGCGGCAGCATCGAGACGGAGTAGAAGCTGCCGCCCAGGAAGACCAGCGGCGTGATGACCAGCAGGGGCACGAGCTGGAGCTGCTCGAAATTGCGCGCCCAGATGCCGATGATGAAGCCGAGCATCGAGAAGCTGACGCAGGTCAGCGCCAGGAAGGCCAGCGCCAGCAGCGGATGGGCCACCGGCAGGTCCACGAACAGGTTGGCGGTGGCGTAGATGATCAGGCCGATGGTCATGGACTTGGTCGCCGCCGCCCCGACATAGCCGACGACGACCTCCCAGTAGGAGACCGGGGCCGAGAGGATCTCGTAGATCGTGCCGATGAATTTCGGGAAGTAGATGCCGAAGGCGGCGTTGGTCACGCTCTGCGTCAGGACCGTGAGCATGATCAGGCCGGGCACGATGAAGGCGCCGTAGGGGACGCCCTCCACCTGCTCGATGCGCGAGCCGATGGCCGCGCCGAAAACGACGAAATAGAGCGAGGTCGAGATCACCGGGCTGACCACGCTCTGCAGCAGGGTGCGGAAGGTCCGGGTCATCTCGGCCACGTAAATGGCGCGGATGGCGGCGAGGTTCATGCGTCCTCCTTCACGAGGCCCACGAAGATGTCCTCGAGCGAATCCTGCCGGGTCCGGACGTCGCGCAGGCGCAGCCCGGCCCGGCTGAGATCGTGCAGGAGCGAGGCGATGCCGGTGCGCTCGGCCGCGGTGTCGTAGTGGTAGTCGATGCTGCGCCCGTCCTCGGAGAGGACCAGGCCGTAATGCGCCAGCTCGGCGGGGATGGCCTCCGCGGGCGCCTGGAGCTCGATGGTCAGGCGCTTGGAGCCCAGGCGGCGCATCAGGGAGGCGGTCTCGTCCACCAGCAGGATGCGGCCGCCGGAGATGACGGCGACCCGGTCGGCCATCGCCTCGGCCTCCTCGATGTAGTGGGTGGTCAGGATGATGGTCACGCCCTGGGCGCGCAGGTCGCGCATGACGTCCCACATGCCCTTGCGCAGCTCCACATCCACGCCCGCCGTGGGCTCGTCGAGAAACAGCACCTCCGGCTCGTGCGCCAGCGCCTTGGCGATGAGCACCCGGCGCTTCATGCCGCCCGAGAGCTCGTTGATCCGCGCGTCGCGCTTGTCCCACAGGGAGAGGCGGCGGAGGAGATCGGCCAGATAGGCGTCGTCGCGCGGCTTGCCGAACAGGCCGCGGGAGAAGCGCACGGAGTCCATCACGCGGGAGAACGGCTCCAGCGCCACCTCCTGCGGGACGAGGCCGATCATGGCGCGGGCGGCGCGGTAGTCGCGCACGACGTCGTGGCCGCCGACCTCGATCACGCCCTCCTCCAGCCGGGCCATGCCGCAGATCAGGGAGATGAGCGTGGTCTTGCCGGCGCCGTTGGGCCCGAGCAGGGCGAGGACCTCGCCGCGGGCGATCTCCAGATCCACGCCCTTCAGGGCCTGGAAGCCGCTGTCATAGGTCTTGCGGACGTCGCGGATGGAGACGATGGGGCTCATGTAACGGGCTCCCGGACAGGGCGGGGCGGCGCGCGCCCCGGGGCCGGACATAGACCGCCGCCGGGCGCAAGGAAAGGCGGGCGGAGCGGACGGGGCGCGAGGCGGGGCGGCCCCGGGCGCGTCGGCGTCGCCCGGCGGAGCCGGGCGCGGCGCCTGCGGCCCGCGACCTCGCCGAGGGGATGGAGCGGCCCGAGCAGGCGCGCGGCAGGCGGAGCCGGCGCAGGGGGGCTCCGGCGCTCGGGTCTCGCGCGCCTGCGCGAAGCGCAGGCTCCCGCGGGTCGCCGGCCGGTCCCGGCCCGCCCGCCGGCGGGGGCATGCGCCGGCGCGCGTTCAGCCGGGGGCGGCGCGGTGGACGAGCGGCGCGTCGGCGGCCGCGTCCGCCTCCGCCTGCGCGACGAGCTCGGCGTGGCGCGGGGAGAGCGTGCAGACGGGGTCGGTCGCGGCGGGGTCGCCGGTCAGGGCCATGGCCTGGCAGCGGCAGCCGCCGAAATCCTTCGTCTTGCGCGCGCAGGAGCGGCAGGGCTCCTGCATCCAGTCGAAGCCGCGGAAGGCGTTGAAGGCGGCGGAGTCGCGCCAGATCCCGGACAGGGGCGTGTCGGGGGCCTTCGGGAAGGTCAGGCCGGGGAGGGTGTGGGCGGCGTGGCAGGGCATGACGCGGCCGTCGGGGGTGACGTTCAGGCCGGTGGAGCCCCAGCCGCCCATGCAGGGCTTGGGGTAGTCGGCGTGGTGGTCGGGCGGGACGTAGTCGATGACGAGGACGCCCTTCAGGCGGGCGCGGGCCTCGGCGACGACGCGCCCGGCCTCGCGGGCCTGGGCGCGGGTCGGCATGAGGGCGGCGGCGTTGCGGGTCGCCCAGCCGTGGAACTGCACGCAGGCGACCTCGAGGCGGCGGGCGCCGAGCTCGACGGCGAGGTCGACGGTCTCGGGGAGGCGGTCGAGATTGCGGCGGTGCATGACGGCGTTGAGGGTCAGGGGCAGGCCGCGGGCGGCGATCCAGCCGGCGACCTGCATCTTGCGGGCGAAGCCGCCGCGGTAGCCGCCGATCTCGTCCGACAGCTCGGGGCGGGAGCCCTGCAGGGAGAGCTGGACGTGGTCGAGGCCGGCGGTCTCCAGCGCGTCGAGGCGGCGCTCGGTCAGGCCGATGCCGGAGGTGATGAGGTTGGTGTAGAGGCCGGCCCCGCGCGCGGCGGCGACGAGGGCCTCCAGGTCGCGGCGGGAGGCGGGCTCCCCGCCCGAGAGGTGGAGCTGGAGGACGCCGATCTCCGCGGCCTGGCGGAAGATCTCGGCCCAGGCCCCGGTGGGCAGCTCGGCCTCCGCCCGGGTCAGCTCCAGCGGGTTGGAGCAGTAGGGGCAGGAGAGCGGGCAGCGATGGGTCAGCTCCGCCAGCATTGCCATGGGCGGGCGGATCGGCGGGGTGGGCGGGACCTCCGCCGCGGCGCCGGGGGCGTCGGTCAGGGTCATTCGCGGGCCTCCGCCATGCGGCGCTCGATCAGCTTTTCCAGGAACGCGCGGGCGTCGTGGGCGATCCGCTCGCGCGGGGCGTCGAACTTCGCGGCGAGGGCGTCCACGATCTCGGCGAAGCTGCGGGCGCCGTCGGTCTCCGCCAGGATGGCGGCGGCGACGGGGTCGAGCTTCAGGGCGCGCTCGGGGGCGAGCAGGACCCAGTTTCCGCGGACGGAGTCGTATCTGGTGCGGACCCCGCGCAGGAGGGCGGGGCGGGCGGCGTCGGGGAGCGTCGCGCTCATGCCGCGCCCTTGAGCAGCCCCTCTCCGGGGCGCCAGGCGCCGGGGGGGATGCGGGCGGGGGCGACATAGGCGGCCTCCAGCGCGTCGAGCTGGGCCCAGAGCACGTCCGTCTTGAACTCCAGCGCGGCGACGGCGGCGTCCTGCTTCTCGGCGGTGTCGGCGTGGTCGAGCACCCAGGCCAGGCCGAAGGCGACGTCCTGCGGGGCCTCGTCGAGGCGGCGGCGGAAATAGGACAGCGAGACGTCGTCGGCGAAGTCGTAATGGGCGAGCAGGCCCTCGATCCGCTCGGCATGGATCTTCGGGGCGAACATCTCGGTCAGGGAGGAGGCGACGGCGTCGAGCAGGGGCATGTCGCGCACGAAGCGGACATAGGCGTCCACGGCGAAGCGGGTCGCGGGCAGGACGCCGCGGGTCGAGGCGACGTAGTCGGGGTCGAGGCCGACGGCCTCGGCCAGTTTCAGCCAGCGGGCGATGCCGCCCGCGTCCCCGCCGGCGCCGTCCTGGTCCTCGATCCGGCGGCGCCAGGCGCGGCGCAGGGCGGGGTCGTCCACGCGGCTCATGAAGGCGGCGTCCTTCATGGGGATGCGGGCCTGGTAGTAGTAGCGGTTGATCACCCAGGCGCGGACCTGGTCGGGGGTGCAGCCGCCCGAGTGGAGGCGGTGATGGAAGGGGTGGCGGTCGTGGTAGCGCGCCTCGCCGACGGCGCGCAGGCGGGCCTCGAAGGCCTGGCGGTCGGCGGCCGTCACGGGGCGATCTCCAGTCCGTCCTGCGCGATCTCCCAGCCCGCGGCCTCGGCCTCCGCCCGCTCGGGCGAGCCGGGGGCGAGAACGGGGTTGGAGTTGTTGATGTGCACGAAGACCTTGCGGGCGATGTCGAGGCCGCGGAAGGCGGCGAGGGCGCCGTCGGGGCCGCTGATGGGCATGTGGCCCATGCGGCGGCCGGTCTTCCGGCCCAGGCCGAGGCGGATCATCTCGTCGTTCGACCACAGGGTGCCGTCGAAGAGGACGGCGGCGGCGCCGCGCAGGCGGTCGGCCAGCGCCGGGGTGAGGCGGGCGCAGCCGGGGACGTGGAGGAGGCGCTTGCCGCCCGCCGCGAGCTCGACGCCGACGGTCTGCTCCCCCTCCAGGTCGGTCTCGACCTCGCCGTTCTCCAGGTAGAGCGGGACCTTGCCGGGGGCGGCGAAGAGGCTGGCGGTCAGGCCCGGGGCGATCCGCCGGGGGCTGTCCAGCGGGATGACGCGGCGGCGGACGAGGTCGCGGTCGAGCGCCTCGAAGATCGGGTTGGCGTCCAGCGCGCGGGCGATCTCGCCGGTCATGAAGAGGTCGAAGGGCTGCTTCTCGCGCAGGGTCAGCAGGCCGGCCACGTGGTCGATGTCGCCTTTGGTCAGCACCACGGCGCGGATCGGCGTCTCGCGCGGGCCGGTGGGGTGCAGCGCGGGCGTGGCGAGGAGCTGGCGGCCGATGTCGGGCGAGGCGTTGAGGATCGCCCAGTTTTCGCCATCGGCGGTGGCCGCCAGCGAGGACGGGGTGAGCGCGGGAATGCGTACTGCGCGCGCCGCGCGGCAGTTGTCGCAGCCGCAGTTCCACTGGGGCAGGCCGCCGCCGGCGGCGGCGCCGAGCACGACGGCGCGCAGCCCGGTCATGGCGCGGGGCGCGGGTCCGGTCTCAGAAGAGGGGATCCTCGCGCTCGTCCTCGGCCGGGAAATTCATATTGATCTCCATGCCGCAGGCGAATTCCTCGATCTCGGGGGTCGTCCAGGCCATGGGGCGGTCCTCCTTGCCTATGCCTTGCCGGGGCGCGTCCTGTCCGGCGCGTTGCCTGGCATCCGGTCCGCCGGCCGGCCCGCGAGGCGTCCCCGCCGGCGATTCAAGAACAGCCCGCCCGCTGGCGCGGAGTGGGGCGATTCGACAGGGAGACGTCCGGATGATTTCACGAGCCAGGTTTCGCGGGCCCCTCGCCGCGCTGTGCGCCCTTCCGGCGCTGGCGCTCGCCGCGCCGGCAACGGCCCAGGACGAGGAGCCCTTCTGGGCCAAGGGCCGCCCGGACACCGAGACCGCCATGCAGATGGCCCCGATCCCGGCCCCGCCGGTTTCCACCGCGCGCGCGGATCTGCCGGAGCTGTCGGTCCCCGAGGGCTTCGAGGTCGAGGTCTTCGCCGACGGCGTGCTGGACGCCCGCGCTATGGCCGAAGGGGCGGACGGGACGGTCTATGTCAGCTCTCTCTTCACCGCGGGCAAGATCTACGCGCTGACGGGCGAGCCGGGGGACATGACCCTGCATGTCATCGACGAGGAGCTGATGCTGCCCTCGGGCATCGCCTGGCGCGACGGGGACCTCTACGTGGCGACGCCGAAGGAGATCCGCGTCTATCGCGGGATCGACGGGAGCCTGGAGGAGCCGCCGGAGCCGGAAGTGGTCCATGACGACATGCCCGGCGACGTGCCGCATGGCTGGAAGTTCCTCGCCTTCGGGCCGGAGGGCCGGCTCCATTTCGACGTCGGCGCGCCCTGCAACATCTGCGACCCGTCCGAGGCGTATCTCAAGATCTTCAGCATTGCGCCCGACGGGACGGATCGGCAGGTGGTGGCCGGCGGCGTGCGCAGCACGGTGAGCTTCGACTTCCACCCGCAGACCGGGGAGCTGTGGTTCACCGACAACCGCATCACCCATGCGCAGTGAGCGGCGGCGCGGCGGGGCGGGCCTGCGCGGGCCCGCCCTGCTGGCGGCGCTGGGCCTCGCGCTGGCGCCCCGGCCGGCGGCGCCGGAGGGGGCGGGGATCGAGGCCTGCGTGGCCTGCCATCGCGGACGGGCGGAGGCGGAGGGCTCGCCCGTGCCGCGGCTGGGCGGGCAGCCGGAGATGTTCCTGCTCTACCAGCCCGTCTTCTTCCGCGACGGGCAGCGCAGGGCGGCGCCGATGAACATGATGCTGGAGGGCCGCTCCGACGCGGACCTGCAGGCGCTGGCGGGCCGGCTGTCGGAGCTGCCCCCGCTGGAGCCGGCGGAGGGGCGGGACGCGGAGGCCTTCGCGCGGGGCGAGAAACTGGCGAAGGCGCATCGCTGCGGGACCTGTCATCTGTCCGACTACGCCGGCGCGCGGCACGTCCCGCGCCTGGCGGGCCAGCGCGAGGCGTATCTGCTGGCGGCGCTCGAGGCGTTCCGCTCCGGCGAGCGGATCGGCATCCAGGCGGCGACGTCGCAGGCCCTCTCCGGGCTCGGCGAGCGGGACCTGCGCGACCTCGCCCACTATCTTAGTCGCCTGCCGGGCTGAAAGGCGCGTCGTCGCGCGGCGACGCGCCGCAGCTTGCGGTTGAGATTCGCCCGGGCCTGGGGCACATTTTCCGTAACGTAAATAACTCGGAACGGCGCTTGCGGGTCGCCGGCGCTTTCTCGCCGGAAGCCGGAACCCTGCCGTGAAGCGCCGAGGGAGGACCCCGGACATGGCGACTGTGACGATCAACGGAGCGCGGGCGGAGATCTCCGCGCCCGACGACATGCCCCTGCTCTGGGCCCTGCGCGACCTGCAGGGCCTGCCGGGGACCAAGTACGGCTGCGGCGTGGGTCTGTGCGGCTCCTGCACCGTGCATGTGGATGGCAGGGCCGAGCGGGCCTGCACGCTGGCGCTGGGCGACGTGGACGGCCGGGAGGTCACCACGATCGAGGGGCTGGGCGCGGGCGACGGGGAGCACCCGGTGCAGCGGGCCTGGCGCGAGCTCAACGTGCCGCAATGCGGGTTCTGCCAGGCCGGCCAGATCATGCAGGCGGCCGCCCTTCTCTCGGACACGCCGGACCCGAGCGACGAGGAGATCCTGGAGGCGATGCGCGGCAACATCTGCCGCTGCGGCTGCTACCAGCGCATCGTCGCCGCCGTGCGCCACGCCAGCACGGGAGCCTGAGCCATGCTGCATTATCTCGATCCGAAGGACCCGACCCGCCCCCGCGCCGCGGAGGGCGTGAGCCTGGTCAACGTCTCGCGCCGCGGGTTCCTCGCCGGGGCCGGCGCCGGTCTGGCGGTGGCGGCCTTCGCCGGGCCGGCGGACGCCTTCCCGCGCTGGCCGCATGGCGGGCACGCGATGCCGCGCGGGGTGCGGCCCGACCCGATCGCCTTCGTCTCCATCGACCCGGACGGGACGGTGACGCTGGTCGCCCACCGCTCCGAGATGGGGCAGGGCTCGCGCACCTCGATCCCCATGATCATGGCCGACGAGATGGAGGCCGACTGGCAGCGGGTGCGCCTGGTGCAGGCCGAGGGCGACGAGCCGAAATACGGCAACCAGGACACGGACGGCTCGCGGTCCCTGCGCCACCACATCCAGATGGCGCGGCAGATCGGCGCCTCCGTGCGCCAGATGCTGGCGGAGGCGGCGGCCGAGCAGTGGGGCGTGCCGGCCGGCGAGGTGACGGTGGCCGGTCACGAGGTCCGCCACGGCGGGCGGAGCCTGGGCTTCGGCGACCTGGCGGAGGCGGCGATGGACCGGCCCGTGCCGGAGTTCCACGACCTCGCCTTCAAGTCGCCCGAGGCCTTCCGCTATGTCGGCAAGGGCAACGTGCCGATCTACGACCTGCGCGACATCACCACCGGGCAGGCGGTCTACGGGGCGGATGTGAGCCTGCCCGGGATGCTCTACGCCGTGGTCGCCCGGCCGCCCGTGGTCGGCGGCAAGGTGGCGAGCCTGGACGCCTCCGCCGCCGAGGCGACGCCGGGGGTGGTGTCGGTCCACCAGCTGGAGGGGTCGATCCCGCCGGCGAAGTTCGCGCCGCTGGGCGGCGTGGCGGTGGTGGCCGAGAACACCTGGGCCGCGATCCGCGGGCGCGACGCGCTGGAGATCGAGTGGGAGGACGGCCCGCACGGGGGCTACGACTCCGACGCCTTCCTGGAGGAGATGAAGGCCACGGCCGAGCAGCCCGGCAAGATGCTGCGCCGGCAGGGCGAGCCCGACAAGGCCTTCGCGGAGGCCGCGCGGACGGTGGCGCGGACCTACACCCAGTCCCACGTCGCGCATGCGGCGATGGAGCCGCCCGTGGCGCTGGCCAGCGTCACGCAGGAGGGCGCGGAGATCTGGGCGCCGGTGCAGTCGCCCTACACCTGCCGGCTGGACGTGGCGGAGGACCTCGTCCTCGACCCCGAGCAGGTGCGGGTCAACGTCACGCTTCTGGGCGGGGGCTTCGGGCGCAAGTCCAAGCACGACTTCGCCATCGAGGCGGCGCGGCTGTCGAAGATGACCGGCAAGCCGGTGCGCGTGCAGTGGACGCGCGACGACGACATCCGCCACTCCTTCATGCACACGACCTCGGCCGAGCGGATCGAGGTCGCGGTGGACGGGGAGGGGAAGGTGACGGGGTGGCGGCACAACTCCGTCGCGCCCTCCATCCTGTCCACCTTCGCGCCGGATTCCGGCTACCAGTTCATGGTCGAGAACGGGATGGGGCATGTGGACATGCCCTTCGCCATCCCCAACGTCTCGATCGAGAACGGCAAGGCGCTGGCGCATGCGCGGATCGGGTGGTTCCGCTCCGTCTCCAACATCCCGCGGGCCTGGGCGATCGGCGCCTTCGTGGGCGAGCTGGCCGAGGAGCTGGGCCGCGACGAGAAGGAGATGTGGCTGGAGCTGATCGGCCCGCCGCGGGTGATCAACCCGGAGGCGGAGGGCTTCCCCGACGACTACTGGGACTACGGGGAGCCCTACGAGGCGTTTCCCATCGACACCGGGCGGCTGGCGAACGTGCTCGACATCGCGGCGGACGGGATCGGCTGGGGGCGCGAGATGCCCGAGGGCGAGGGGCTGGGGCTGTGCGCGCATCGCAGCTTCGTCAGCTACGTCGCCTGCGCGGCGCATGTGCGGCTGGAGGAGGACGGGCGGATCACCGTGCCCGAGCTGCACCTGGCCGTGGACGCGGGCTACATCGCCAACCCCGAGCGGGTGCGCAGCCAGATGGAGGGGGCGGCGGTCATGGGGATGACCAACGCCCTTCATTCGGGCGTCACCTTCAAGGGGGGCGCGGTGCAGGAGTCGAACTTCTTCGACTACGAGATGGTCCGCTCCGACAACTTCCCGCGACAGGTCCACGTCCACATGGTCCCGCACGGCTTCGGCGTGCACTCGACGGGGATCGGGGAGCCCGGCGTGCCGCCGGTTCCGCCGGCCATCGCCAACGCGCTGGCGCGCGCGGGCGGGGGGCGGCGGCGTCATCTGCCGATGGGGCCGCGGGTCTGACGGGCTCCTCGCGCCCGGGGGCCGCGCGGGCGGCTTCCGGGCGCCGTCCGGGACGACAAAGAGCGCGCCCCGCGCCCGGAACGCGGGAGCCAAGGGAGGAAAGGCATGACACGCATCCTGCAGGCGGGCCTGTGCCCGGCCCTCGCCCTCGCCCTCGCGGCCGCGCCGGCGGCGGCGGAGACCCTGACCGAGGACGAGATCCGCGCCGCCGTCGGCGCGGTGGACGGCGAGGCGATCATCGCCAACGCCGAAACCACGGAGAACTGGCCGACCCACGGGCTGGACTACGCGGAGAGCCGGTTCTCGAAGCTCGCGCAGATTCATACCGGCAACGTTGAGGAGCTGGGCCTCGCCTGGTCCTACGGCCTGGAGTCGAAGCGCGGGGTGGAGGCGACGCCGGTGGTCGTGGACGGGGTTATGTATGTCACCGCCTCCTGGAGCGTGGTGCACGCGCTGGATGCCAAGACCGGCGAGAAGCTGTGGGTGTTCGACCCGGAGGTGCCGAAGGACTACGCGGCCAAGGGCTGCTGCGACGTGGTCAACCGGGGCGTCGCGCTGCATGACGGCAAGGTCTATGTCGCCTCCTTCGACGGCTACCTCTACGCGCTGGACGCGGCGACGGGGGAGGTGGTCTGGAAGGCCGACACCGTCACCGACCGATCGGAGCCCTACACGATCACGGGCGCGCCGCGGGTCTACAACGGCAAGGTGATCATCGGGAACGGGGGCGCGGAATACGGGGTGCGCGGCTACCTGACCGCCTATGACGCGCAGAGCGGCGAGCAGGTCTGGCGCTGGTTCTCCGTCCCCGGCGACCCGTCCGAGCCCTTCGAGGACGAGAGCATGGCCCGCGCGGCGCAGACCTGGGACCCCGCGGGCGAGTGGTGGAAGGCCGGGGGCGGGGGCACGATGTGGGATTCCATGGCCTTCGATCCCGAGCTGAACCTGATGTATGTCGGGACCGGCAACGGCAGCCCCTGGAACCGCGAGCACCGCAGCCCGGGGGGCGGGGACAACCTCTACCTGTCCTCGATCGTGGCGCTGGACCCGGACACCGGCGAGTATGTCTGCCACTACCAGGAGGTGCCGGGGGACAACTGGGACTACACGGCCACGCAGCACATCATCCTCGGCGACCTGACGATCGAGGGGCGCGAGCGCAAGGTGATGATGCACGCGCCCAAGGCGGGCTTCTTCTACGTGGTGGACCGGACGGACTGCGAGTTCATCTCCGCCGAGCCCTTCGTGAAGACGACCTGGGCGGAGGGCTACGACGCCAACGGCCGGCCCATCGAAAACCCGGCGTCGCGGTCGAAGGACGAGCCGTGGGAGCAGGTGCCCAGCGCCTACGGCGCGCACAATTGGCACCCGATGAGCTACAGCCCGCAGACGGGGCTGGTCTACATCCCCGCCCAGGGCGTGCCGCTGGTGGTCGAGCACGACCCGGAATGGGCGCTGGACGAGCACATCCCGGCGCGGCATTCCTCGCAGCTGGGCTGGAACCTGGGCTTCCTGCTGTCCTCCGTGCCGCCGGAGGAGCGGCCCTTCGGCCAGCTCCTGGCCTGGGATCCGGTGAAGCAGGAGGCCGCCTGGAGCCACGACCACGCCTCCCCCTGGAACGGGGGGACGCTGGCCACGGCCGGCAACCTGGTCTTCCAGGGTACAGCGGACGGGCGCTTCGTGGCCTATGACGCGACCACCGGGGCGGCGGTGTGGCAGGTTCCGGTGACCTCGGGCGTGGTGGCGGCGCCCTCCACCTTCGAGATCGACGGCGAGCAGCATGTCGCGATCGCCGTGGGCTGGGGCGGCGTCTACGGAGTGACCAACCGGGCGACGGACCGCGTGGGGCCGGGCCGCGTCTTCGTCTTCAAGCTGGGCGGCGAGGCGGAGATGCCCGAGACGAAGATCAGCCAGCGCGACGAGATCGTGGCGGGCGTGGACTACAACCCGGACCACGTGCAGGAGGGGCGCGCGCTTTACCTCTCCAACTGCCTGATGTGCCACGGCATCCCGGCGGTGGCGAATGGCGGGCACGTGCCCAACCCGGGCTATTCCTCGCCCGAGATGATCGCGGATCTGTCGAGCTACGTGCTCTCCGACGTCGGGGCGGCGCGGGGCATGCCGAACTTCAGCGGGAAGCTGACGGAGGCGCAGGTTGAGAAGATGGCGGCCTTCATCCAGGCGACCGCGGACGCCGTGCGGGGGCAGTGAGGGCCAAGGTATGGTCGGGGGCCGGCGCCGGGGGCTGAAGCATGAGAAGGGCGCCGGAATAATCGGCCACCTGGGCGGCGGAGATTGTCTCGGCCGGGCGGTGCAAATCCCGGCACGGGTAAGTGTCCGGAACTAGTGGGCGAACCCGCATCACGGCCGCCCGGGCGGCGTGGAGCGGGCGACGCCCACGGCGTGGACGCCCCGGATGAAGCCGATCCGCTTCACCGAGCTCGGCTGCCCGGCCATGGACCGCGGCGCCAACCAGCCGAACGTGTTCTTCGATCCGAAGTCCTCGGAGAGCGCGCTGCCGCATTTCTCGCGGGGCTGGCGCGACGACGCGATCCAGCGCCGCTGCCTGGAGGCGGTGCTGTCCTACTGGGGCGAGGCCGCCAACAACCCCGTCTCGAGCATCTACGGCGGGCCGATGCTCGAGATGGAGGACTGCGCGCTCTGGACCTGGGACGCGCGGCCCTACCCGGTCTTCCCCGCGCGCGAGGACGTCTGGAGCGACGCCGCCAACTGGCGGCTCGGGCACTGGCTCAACGGCCGGCTCGGCGCAGTGTCGCTGGGCGCGCTGGTGCGCGAGCTCTGCCGCCGTGCGGGGCTGGCTGACGATCAGATCGACGTCTCCGAGCTGGCCGAGCCGGTGCAGGGCTATGCGATCTCCGCGCTGGAGAGCCCGCGCGCTTCCATCGCGCCGCTGATCCGCGTCTACGGCTTCGACGCCGTGGAGAGCGAAGGGCGCATCAGCTTCCTGCCGCGCGGGCGGCCGCGGACGGCGGTGCTCTCGCAAGATGCGCTGGTGGCGCCACGCGAGGCGGCGGCGGAGATCTTCGAGCTGACGCGCGCGCAGGAGAGCGAGCTTGACCAGGCGCTGAAGTGGCGGCTGCTGCGCGCGGACGAGGACTTTGAGGCGCTGAGCGTCGAGGCGCAGCGCCGCGTCGGCGCGGCCCTACGCGTGAACGCCGAGAGCTTCCCGATCGCGGCCATTCCGAGCGAGGCGGAGCGCCGGTGCCGGCGCGCGCTCCAGGAGGCCTGGGTCGCGCGGGAGACGGCGGTCTTCCGCCTGCCGCCCTCGCGCCTGGCGCTCGACCCGGGCGACGTGGTGGCGCTCGAGAACGACGGCCGGCTGATGGAGCTGCGCCTGAGCGCGATCGCCGACGCGGGGGCCCGCGCCGTGGAAGCGGCGCGCATGGATCCGGCGGTCTACGATCTCGCCCCCGGCCCGGAGCGCGTCTCCGCCCCGGTTCGGCCGGTGGTGCACGGGCCGCCGACGGTAGCGCTCATGGACCTGCCGCAGCTCGGCGAGGAGACGCCGGCGCATCATCCGTTCGCCGCGGTGCGCGCCGATCCCTGGCCCGGCGCGGCGGCCGTCTGGCGCAGCCCCGGCGCCGACGACTTCCGCCTCTTCGCCACCGCGACGCGTCCCGCGCGCATGGGACGGCTGGCGGTCGATCTCCATGCCGGCCCCGTCTCGCGCTTCGATCTCGGCAATGCGGCCGAACTGGAGCTGAGCGGCGGCACGCTGGAGAGCGTGAGCGACCTCGCGCTCTTTGGAGGGGCCAACGCGCTGGCGCTGGAGAGCGCGGCGGGCGCCTGGGAGGTGCTGCAGTTCGGCCGCGCCGAGCTGCTGGGGCCGGGCCGCTACCGGCTCACGCGGCTGCTGCGCGGCCAGCGCGGCACGGAGGAGGCGATGGGCGATCCGACGCCCGCCGGCGCGCGGGCGGTGATCCTCGACGAGGCGCTGACCCCGCTGCCGGTCTCGCAGGCCGAGCTCGGGCTGCCCTTTGCCTGGCGGATCGGCCCGGCCGCGCGCGCGCCGAGCGACGCCGTCTTCGTGGAGCGCAGCTTTGCCGCCGAAGGCGCGGGGTTGCGGCCTTTCTCGGTGGGCCATGTCCGCCAGCCGTGGCGGCATGCCCGCAGTCCGGGCGATCTCGAGATCCGCTGGACGCGGCGCTCCCGCGCGCTCTCCGCCGACGGCTGGGGCGCGGTGGACGTGGCGCTCGCCGAAGGTGAGGGCGGACCGTGGCCCCAGTGGGGCCGCGTAAGCCGCCCGAACGAGGCCTACGAGGTCGAGATCCTCGGCGGGGCCGGGGTCCTGCGCACGCTCTCGAGCTCCGAGCCGCGGGCGATCTACGCGAGCGCCGACCAGGTCGCCGACTTCGGCGCGTTGCTGGGCCCCGGCAACCAGCTCGACCTGCGCATCTTCCAGCTCTCCGCCCTCGTCGGCCGCGGCGCGCCCAAGGCCGTCACCCTCTTCTTCTGAAGGTCCCCATGTCCGACGC